>NZ_JAUSTM010000017.1 GCF_030812835.1 Streptococcus moroccensis | reverse complement strand
GAACAAAGTGAAAGCCAGCGTCTTTAGGCGCTGGCTGGTGATGTGGGCTTATAGCCCCTGTTCAAACCACCCGTTAGACGGGTGGTCATGATTATGATGATAATAATTATTCAAAGAAGGTGGTATACAAGGCTCTGATAGCCTCGTTTTTTTGAGCAGTTTTAATGACAAAGAGGATAGAAACTTCACTGGACCCTTGGGAGATCATTTCGATATTGATATCGTTATCTGATAGAGCTTTTGCTGCTTTGGCTGTGACACCAATTTGATCTTTCATATGCTCGCCTACTACCATTAGAATGGACAGGTCACGTTCTATTTCAGCTTTATCAACTTCCATTTTGTGGGTAAGCTGACGCAAAATTTCTTCTTCTTTGATTGGAGTTAATTCCCGATCGCGGACCACTACGGACATGTCATCGATACCTGTTGGCATGTGTTCGAAGCCAATATTAAGCTCTTCTAAAATTTGCAATACTCTACGTCCAAAACCGATTTCTCGGTTCATGAGATATTTAGAAATATTGATGCTTGAAAAGCCATCATCTGCTGAAATGCCTACAACTGGTTGTTGGGTATTGGAATGGGTTAAAACAATGCGTGTTCCTGGATGAGAAGGATTGTTAGTATTTTTAATAACAAGAGGGATACGGCCTCTATAGGCAGGAATTAAAGCTTCATCATGGAGAACAGTGAAGCCAGCATAGGCTAATTCACGCATCTCTCTGTAGGTCAGCTCTTTGATGGAGTTGGGGTTATGGACAATACCAGGATGGGCTGAGAATATGCCATCTACATCTGTGAAATTTTCATAAAGGTCAGCTTTGACACCAGCAGCTACTATAGAACCAGTGATATCGGAGCCTCCTCTTGAGAAAGTACAAATATGGTTATCTTGGGTTACGCCAAAGAAACCTGGGATTACGATTACCTCATCAAGCTCTGAGAGTTTTTCGATTGTGTCATAACTTGATGGGATAATTTGAGCGTTGCTTGGCTCGTTTGTCACGGTGATTCCAGCATCTTTTGGATGCATATAGATAGCATTTAAGCCATTTTCATTAAAATACTGGGCAATTAATTTAGCATTATTATCTTCACCTGAAGCTAAAAACGTGTCGTATAAGAACGGATTATCCTTGATTGGTAGAGTCGCTAGCTCTAATACAGTCGCTTTGATATTCTCCATAACGCGCCCGTCTAATTGGAGTTCATCTGCGATATCTTGGTAGCGTTGAATAATCCAATCTTGATCTTTGGTCACATCTTTTTCTGCAACATAATGCTTATAATATTTGATTAGAGCATCCGTTACCTTAGTATCTTCTGCGTTGCGTTTACCGGGGGCTGAGACGACAACAAATTTGCGATCCGTATCAGCTTTAACAATGTTGAGGACTTTTTCCAATTGAGTAGCAGAAGCAAGAGAACTACCGCCAAATTTTACGACTTTCATAAGAAGCTCCATATAATAGAAATTTTCTCTTATTATAGCAGAAAAAGGAAGTTTTGTCAGCTTTACTTTTGGAGGTTTAAGTGTGGGATGTGACAAAAAATAATAGTTTGATTGTTGAATTAATTTTGACTTTCGGTTACAATGATTAGTAATAAAAATGTTCCTTAAATGGAGGTAATGTATGTTTGATGGGATTTTATATCAAGTTGAAAACAGTGTTGCAACCTTAACATTGAACCGACCTGAAATCTCTAATGGGTTTAATGTGCCTGTGTGTGATGAGATTTTAGAAGCGATAGCTTTGGCTGAACAAGACGATACTGTCAAGATTTTATTGGTTAATGCAACAGGCAAAGTTTTTTCCGTTGGAGGGGACCTAGCTGAGATGCAGAGAGCTGTCGATGACGATGATATCGCATCCCTGGGGCGTATTGCTGAGCAGGTGAATGAAATTTCCTATGCTTTAAAACGCCTTCCAAAACCTGTTGTCATGAGTGTTGATGGACCAGTTGCTGGTGCAGCTTTTAATCTAGTAGTGGCTTCTGATTTTTGTGTTGCTTCAGACAGGGCGAAGTTTATTCAAGCTTTTGTAGGTGTTGGTCTTGCTCCTGATGCGGGCGGATTATATCTGTTAACCCGTTCTATTGGTATTAACCGGGCGACCCAAATTACGATGACAGGTGAGCCTGTTTCGGCTGAAAAAGGGCTGGAGTATGGTTTTGTCTATAAGGTGTGTGAGGCAGAGAAACTTGAAAAAGCAACTGATCGGTTGATTACAAAGTTACTGCGTAACTCCCCCAACTCTTACAAGGCAATTAAGGAAATGGTCTGGCAAAGTGAATTTTCCGGCTGGTCAGACTATGCCAATGTAGAAATTGAATGGCAAAAATCTCTGGCCCTTTTTGAGGACTTTAAAGAAGGTGTGAGAGCATACACAGAGAAACGCCGCCCTAAATTTACTGGAAAATAAGAAAAAAATAAAAAAATAATTCATTTATACTTGTCAAATAGCCATCATTCTGATATACTTTGACTGTCAAATATTTTGAGTTGTATCTGGTATAAGGAGGAAGATGTGAGTAACGAGTTGGTCAATGAATATTTAACTTCAATTTTTAATAATGTGTTAATTATTGAGGAGAATAGTTTAAAAACGAGCCGCTTTAGGGATCTTTCGATTAAAGAGATGCATACTCTAGATGTGATTGGGACGATTCCAGATTGTAAACCTTCGGACGTTGCGAGAACCTTAATGGTGACATTAGGAACGGTGACGGCTAGTTTAAACAGGCTAGAAGAAAAAGGCTACATAGATCGTATTCGGTCTACCAAGGATCGTCGTGTTGTTCATCTTTATTTGACAAAAAAAGGGCGTCTGATTTATCGGTTACATCGTAAATTCCATCAACGCATGATTGAAGAAATTACAGATGGCATGACTAAGGAAGAATATGCTATTATGCAAAAAGGTCTTCTTAAACTGCATGCCTTCTTAGAGGAGCTGAAGTAATGAGCTATGCTAAAATTAGCCAAGTTGCTCATTACGTCCCTGATCAGGTGGTCACTAATAATGACTTAGCTCAAATAATGGATACGAGTGATGAATGGATTAGTTCTCGGACTGGTATAAAAGAGCGCCATATTAGCCATGACCAGCAAACGAGTGCATTAGCGACTGAAGTAGCTAAGAAACTCCTCGCTCAATCGTCTTGGCAAGCGTCAGATTTAGACTTTATCCTTGTAGCGACCATTACACCAGATTCCATGATGCCATCCACAGCAGCCAGAGTTCAAGCTAATATTGGAGCTAGTCATGCTTTTGCCTTTGATGTGACGGCAGCATGCTCAGGGTTTATCTTTGCCCTATCAACAGCCGAAAAGTTGATCCTTTCAGGCAGTTGCAAGCGTGGCCTGGTCATTGGAGCTGAAGTCTTGTCTAAAGTGATCGATTGGCAGGATCGTCGAACAGCTGTATTGTTCGGCGACGGAGCTGGTGGAGTCTTAATAGAGGCTAGTGATCAAAAGCATTTTCTGATAGAATCCTTACACACCGATGGCGGGCGTGGACAAGCCTTAACGTCTAGTTATCAGGGACTTGCCTCACCTTTCTCAGTAGAGGAGGACTCACATCTTAGTTTAGAGATGGATGGCCGAGCTGTTTTTGACTTTGCTATTCGTGATGTGGTGGCGACTATTAAAGAAACCTTATCAGAAGCAGATCTTTCTGCAGAGGAACTGGATTATTTTCTTCTGCATCAAGCCAATGATCGGATGTTAGATAAGATGGCCAGAAAGCTCTGTGTAGACCGTGAAAAATTGCCAGCCAATATGATGCGTTACGGTAATACTAGCGCAGCCAGTGTTCCGATTTTATTGTCGGAATGTATCGCAGAAGGAAAAATCACTTTAGGAAGCGGTCAAAAATTGGTTTTAGCCGGTTTTGGCGGTGGCTTGACCTGGGGGATCCTTCTTTTAACCATTTAGTTCATAACTGGTGGAAACACCATTTATAAAAATTTTTTTTAGAAAATAAGGAGTTAGACTTATGGCAGTATTTGAAAAAATACAAGAAATTATTGTAGAAGAATTAGGTAAAGACGCAGAAGAAGTACAATTAGGAACTTCTTTTGAAGAACTTGATGCTGATTCATTGGATATCTTCCAAGTGATTTCAGAAATCGAAGATGAATTCGATATCTCAATCGAAGCAGAAGATAGTTTAAAAACAGTTGGTGACTTGGTTACTTACGTTGAAGAGCAAACAAAATAAGTTAGCTTAAATAGAAAGAGAGAGAATATCAAGGACTTGATATTCTCCCTTGTTTAGTAAATTGTTTGACTCTCAAATGATTTATTAAGCAAATTAATAGAAAAAGGTTACTATGAAAACACGGATTACTGAATTATTACATATTAAATACCCCATCTTTCAAGGAGGTATGGCATGGGTCGCAGACGGTGACTTGGCCGGAGCTGTTTCTAATGCTGGTGGCTTGGGAGTTATCGGCGCAGGCAATGCACCTCGAGAAGTTGTCAAAGCTAACATTGACCGCGTAAAAGAAGTCACAGACAAACCCTTTGGTGTTAATATCATGCTTTTGTCACCATTTGCAGATGATATTGTTGACTTGGTCATTGAAGAGGGTGTGAAAGTTGTGACAACTGGCGCTGGAAATCCAGGTAAGTACATGGACCGTTTCCATGCAGCAGGGATGGTCGTCATTCCTGTGGTGCCAAGTGTTGCTTTAGCTAAACGGATGGAAAAAGTTGGTGCGGATGCGGTCATTGCCGAAGGTATGGAAGCAGGAGGGCACATTGGTAAACTGACAACGATGACACTGGTGCGTCAGGTTGCAGATGCTGTTTCTATTCCTGTTATTGCAGCAGGGGGTATTGCAGATGGTCGTGGAGCAGCAGCTGGATTCATGCTAGGGGCTGAAGCTGTTCAGCTAGGAACAAGATTTGTAGTTGCTAAAGAGTCTAATGCGCATCAAAATTACAAGGATAAAATTTTGAAGGCAAAAGACATTGATACAGTTGTTACAGCAGCTCACTTTGGTCATGCTGTCCGAGCTATCAAGAATAAATTGACACGCGATTTCGATCTTGCTGAGAAAGAGGCCTTTAAGCAAGAAGATCCTGATTTAACAATATTTGATAATCTAGGAGCAGGTGCTTTGAGACGATCTGTTGTTGAAGGGGATGTCGAAACTGGCTCAGTAATGGCAGGTCAAATTGCTGGTTTTGTGGACAAAGAAGAAACCTGTGAAGATATTCTGAAAGACATCTACTACGGTGCGGCTGACATTATTAAACAAGAAGCGCAGCGTTGGGCTACTATTGGAGAATAAGTAATGACAAAGACAGCTTTCCTATTTGCCGGACAAGGCGCTCAAAAACTGGGTATGGCTCGTGATTTATACGATAACTACCCTGTTGTCAAAGAAACCTTTGACGAAGCTAGCCAGATTTTAGGTTATGACCTTCGTCACCTGATTGATGCGGATGAGGCTAAATTAAACCAAACGAGATATACCCAGCCAGCCATTTTAACAACATCGGTAGCTATTTATCGGTTACTGGCTGACAAAGGAATAACCCCTGACACGGTAGCTGGCCTTTCCCTAGGAGAATATTCTGCCTTAGTCGCCTCAGGTGCCCTAGCCTTTTCGGATGCTGTGGCCTTGGTTGCAAAACGTGGGGAGTTGATGGAAACCGCAGCCCCTGCTGGCAGTGGTAAGATGGTCGCGGTGATGAATACAGATGTCGCGGTGATTGAGAAGGCTTGTCAAGAAGCTAGTGCTCATGGTATTGTGCAACCGGCTAATTACAATACGCCTGGTCAGATCGTTATTGGTGGTGAAGTTGAGGCTGTAGATGTAGCAGTTGGCTTGTTAAAAGAGGCTGGCGCTAAGCGTCTTATTGAGCTAAATGTCTCTGGTCCCTTCCATACGCCTTTGCTAGCGTCAGCTAGCCAGGCCTTGGCTGAAGTTCTTGATAGCGTGCCATTTCATAGCTTCAAGATTCCTTTGGTAGGAAATACAGAAGCAACTGTTATGGCTGAAGAGCAGGTGAAATCGCTCTTGGCACGTCAGGTGATGGAGCCTGTCAAGTTTTACGAATCAATTGGAACCTTGCAAGAACTTGGGGCAACACGCTTTATTGAAATTGGCCCAGGGAAGATCTTGTCAGGCTTCATGAAGAAGATTGATAAGTCTGCTGAGGTCAGTCATGTGGAAGATATGGCTAGTTTAGAAGCTCTGCTATTGTCCTAAGAGGAGGAAGCAATGGAAATCAAAGGAAAGAATGTATTTATCACGGGATCAACGCGTGGTATTGGCCTAGGTATTGCTCATAAGTTTGCAGAACTTGGGGCTAATGTGGTATTGAATGGTCGTGGGCCTGTTACCGAAGAGCTTTTGGCCCAATTTGAGAATTATGGTGTAACGGTTGTCGGTATTTCTGGTGATGTGTCAGATAATGCTGATGCTAAGCGTATGGTAGAAGAAGCAACGGAAGCTTTAGGGTCAGTGGATATTCTGATTAACAACGCTGGTGTGACCCGCGATAAGATGTTGCTTCGTATGACAGTAGAGGATTTTGAAGCGGTACTCAAGATTAATTTGACGGGTGCTTTCAATATGACTCAGGCTGTCCTAAAACCGATGACCAAGGCGCGTGAAGGGGCTATTATCAACATATCAAGTGTTGTAGGACTGATGGGGAATGCCGGGCAAGCCAACTATGCTGCTTCAAAAGCTGGGCTAATTGGTTTTTCAAAATCAGTGGCGCGAGAAGTTGCAGGACGCAATGTCCGGGTTAATGTGATTGCGCCAGGCTTTATCGAGTCTGATATGACGGATGTTCTTTCAGACAAGGTTAAAGAGGCCATGATGGGACAAATCCCTATGAAGAACTTTGGAACAGTTGATCAAGTCGCAGATGTTGCGGTCTTCATGGCAAGCCAGGATTATTTAACAGGTCAAGTGTTAGCCATTGATGGCGGTCTAGCGATGTAATCGCTCATTGAAAAGAATAAAGGAGCACAAGATGTCATTTAATCGTGTTGTTGTTACAGGTTATGGTGTAACGTCACCAATCGGGAACACTCCAGAAGAGTTCTGGAATAGCTTAAAAACCGGTCAAGTAGGAATTGGTAAAATCACTAAATTCGATACAACAGACTTTGTGGTTAAAAATGCAGCGGAAATCAAGGAATTTCCATTTGACAAATACTTCGTTAAAAAAGATACCAACCGTTTTGACCCTTACTCGCTTTATGCCATTTACGCAGCAAAAGAAGCAGTAGCCAATGCGAACTTGGATACAGAGACTATTGACCGTGATCGTTTTGGGGTTATTCTCTCAACTGGTATCGGTGGGATTAAGGAAATTGAAGATCAAGTCAACCGCCTGACAGAAAAAGGACCAAAGCGTATCCGTCCATTGACCTTACCAAAAGCACTGCCAAACATGGCAGCTGGTAATATCGCCATGGAAGTGGGCGCTAATGGGGTTTGTAAGTGTGTGATTACGGCTTGTGCTTCCTCAAATGATGCCTTGGGAGATGCCTTCCGTGAAATCAAATTTGGTTTCCAAGATGTCATGCTTGCAGGTGGTTCAGAAGCATCTATCACGCCGTTTGCAATCGGTGGTTTCCAAGCCTTGACGGCGATGTCAACAACAGAAGATCCTCTGCGTGCGTCGATTCCATTTGACAAAGACCGTAACGGTTTTGTCATGGGTGAAGGGTCAGGAGTTTTGGTACTTGAAAGTTTGGAACATGCTCAAAAACGTGGTGCAACCATCTTGGCAGAGATTGTAGGCTATGGGAATACCTGTGATGCCTATCACATGACCTCCCCACATCCAGAGGGACTTGGTGCGATTAAAGCCATGAAATTGGCTCTTAATGAAGCTGGTCTTGAGCCTGCTGATATTGATTACATCAATGCGCACGGAACATCAACTCCTGCTAATGAAAAAGGTGAGAGCCAGGCGATTGTTTCTGTCTTTGGTAAGGAAACCCCTGTGTCCTCAACCAAGTCTTTTACAGGGCATCTCTTGGGTGCTGCTGGAGCAGTTGAAGCGATTGCTGTTGTTGAGGCTATGAATCATTCTTATGCGCCGATGACAGCAGGAACGCAAGAAGTATCAGACTATATTGAAGCAGATGTTATTTATGGAGAAGGTCGTGAGATGACGATTAATCACGCTATTTCAAACACATTTGGATTTGGTGGTCATAACGCTGTTATTGCCTTCAAACGTTGGGAGAATTAAGTAGTATGCAATTATCAGATATCAAAGATTTGATGGCTCAATTTGACCAATCTAGCCTCAAAGAATTTTCTTATAAAAATGCGGAAGATGAACTTGCTTTTTCAAAAAATGAGAACAAGGGGGCAACAATTGCCCCTGCGGTAAATACTCTACCGGCTAGTCCAGTTGTGGAGGCAACTCCAGTGCCAACTGTTCATGATGCCCCAGAAGCGTCAGCACAGCCTTCAATGGGCTCTGTCGCAGAAGGTGATCTTGTGGAAAGCCCGCTGGTTGGTGTGGTTTACCTTTCACCTGGTCCTGATAAGCCTGCCTTTGTCTCAGTCGGTGACCAAGTGAAAAAAGGCCAGACATTACTTATCATCGAAGCGATGAAGGTGATGAATGAAATTCCAGCACCACAAGACGGTGTCATTACTGAAATCTTGGTCAGCAATGAAGAAGTGGCTGATTTCGGGAAAGGTTTGGTACGTATAAAATGATTGATATTTTAGCGATTAAAGAAGCCTTGCCACACCGTTACCCCTTTTTACTGGTAGACCGTGTTCTGGAAACATCGGAAGACCAGATTGTAGCGATTAAGAATGTTACCATCAATGAGCCGTTCTTCGAAGGGCATTTTCCGCAATACCCTGTTATGCCAGGTGTCCTTATCATGGAAGCCTTGGCCCAGACAGCGGGTGTCTTAGAGTTATCAAAACCTGAAAACAAAGGCAAACTCGTCTTTTATGCAGGTATGGATAAGGTCAAATTTAAGAAACAAGTTGTTCCAGGTGATCAGTTGGTCATGACAGCTACCTTTGTGAAACGTCGTGGTACGATTGCGGTGGTTGAAGCCAAGGCGGAAGTAGATGGAAAACTCGCCGCTTCTGGTACCTTGACCTTTGCCATTGGCTCCTAATCAGATAGAAAGGCCATTATGTTTTCAAAAATTTTAATTGCTAATCGTGGTGAAATTGCGGTTCGAATTATCCGCGCAGCCCGAGAATTAGGTGTTGAAACCGTAGCGGTTTATTCTGAAGCGGATAAGGATGCCCTTCATACCATGTTAGCTGATGAAGCCATCTGTATCGGTCCAGCTCGGTCGACAGAGTCTTACCTGAATATGAATGCTGTCCTATCAGCGGCTGTGGTTACAGGGGCTGAAGCGATCCATCCTGGCTTTGGTTTTCTCTCAGAGAATTCTAAGTTTGCGACTATGTGTGAAGAAGTTGGGATTAAATTTATCGGACCATCGGGTCAAGTCATGGATAAAATGGGCGATAAGATCAATGCCCGTGCAGAAATGATAAAGGCTCAGGTACCTGTCATTCCGGGATCTGACGGTGAAGTGTTCAGTGCTGAGGATGCCTTAGCTATTGCAGAAACCATCGGCTATCCTGTCATGCTAAAAGCCTCTGCAGGCGGTGGTGGAAAAGGAATTCGTAAGGTCGAACGCTCAGAAGATTTGGTTTCTGCCTTTGAAAATGCGTCCTCAGAAGCCCAAGCTGCTTTTGGCAATGGAGCGATGTACATCGAACGCGTGATTTACCCAGCCCGTCATATCGAGGTTCAGATCCTGGCAGACCAAGAGGGCAATGTTATCCACCTTGGTGAACGGGATTGCTCTCTTCAGCGCAATAATCAAAAGGTGCTTGAGGAAAGCCCTTCGATTGCGATAGGAAAAACACTTAGAGAAAAAATTGGATCTGCAGCTGTTCGGGCTGCCCAGTCTGTAGGGTACGAAAATGCAGGTACCATTGAGTTCTTATTAGATGAAGCTACGGGTGAGTTTTACTTCATGGAAATGAATACTCGGGTACAGGTTGAACACCCTGTAACAGAATTTGTGACGGGAGTGGACATTGTCAAAGAGCAAATCAAGATTGCTGCAGGTCAGCCCTTGGACGTTACGCAAGAGGAAGTTGTTTTTCGAGGTCATGCGATTGAGTGTCGAATCAACGCTGAAAATCCTGCCTTTAATTTTGCGCCGAGTCCTGGTAAAATTACCAACCTCTACTTGCCAAGTGGCGGTGTGGGCTTACGCGTGGATTCAGCTGTTTACCCAGGTTACACAATCCCACCTTATTATGATTCTATGATTGCTAAGGTCATTGTTCACGGGGAAAACCGTTTTGAAGCCCTAATGAAGATGCAACGTGCTCTTTATGAGTTTGAGATTGATGGTGTTATGACCAATGTTGATTTTCAATTAGATCTCATTTCAGATCACCGAGTTGTCGCAGGTGATTATGATACTGCTTATTTGATGGAACATTTTTTACCAGAATATCAGCAAGATTAAGAACCTTCCCAGCTTTGATTTTGGGTTTTCCGAGATTAGGACTGGGAAGTTTTATCTTTTAAAAAGGTTTCTCACAAAAAGCGTGGTCAACAGTTATGAGCTATATAAAGAGTATGATTAGGGAATAGAAGGAGAAAGGTATGCCTTTATTTTCAAAAAAAGAAAAGTACATTCGGATAAATCCCAACAGATCTGTTCGAAATGAGCTACCTCAAGCTAAGCCAGAGGTGCCAGACGAGCTATTCGATAAGTGTCCTGCTTGTAAAAAAATGATTTACCGTTCAGATCTTGGATTGGCTAAAACGTGTCCAGGCTGTGGGTATAATTTCCGAATTACTGCCCATGATCGTCTAGCCATCACAGTTGATAAGGATTCTTTTCAGGAGTTGTTTACTGGTATTGAAACGACAAATCCGTTGAATTTTCCGGGTTACGACGAAAAAATAAAAACAACAAAGGCCAAGACTGGACTAGATGAAGCTGTCTTAACAGGGATTGCCACTATTGAGGGATACCCTCTAGCATTGGGGATTATGGACCCTCATTTCATTATGGCTTCCATGGGGACTGTGGTGGGAGAAAAAATAACCCGCTTGTTTGAGTATGCTATTGAGAAAGACTTGCCTGTAGTCATTTTCACGGCTTCAGGTGGGGCGCGAATGCAAGAAGGAATTATGAGCCTCATGCAGATGGCTAAAATTTCAGCAGCGGTGAAACGTCATTCTATCGCTGGGCTATTTTACCTAACCGTCTTAACTGATCCAACAACAGGTGGTGTGACGGCAAGTTTTGCGATGGAAGGTGATGTCATCTTGGCAGAACCACAAACCTTAATCGGTTTTGCTGGTCGCCGTGTCATTGAAAATACTGTCCGTGAAACTCTTCCAGATGATTTCCAAAAGGCAGAGTTCTTGCAAGACCATGGATTTGTGGACGCTATCGTAGCAAGACAGGAATTGCGCCCTACAATTGCGCGTTTAATCAGAATGCATGGAGGTGTGAAATGAGCCAAGTCAGTCGTATTATTAAGTCAGCGCGTGATCAGGCTCGCTTAACAACTTTAGATTTTGCTGAGCTTTTGTTTGATGATTTTATGGAATTTCACGGGGATCGCAATTTTCGAGACGATGGTGCAATTGTTGGGGGAATTGGGTTATTAGAAGGCCAACCGATTACCTTTATTGGGATTCAAAAAGGGAAAAACTTACAGGATAACCTGAAGCGAAACTTTGGACAGCCTCATCCAGAAGGCTATCGAAAAGCTTTACGCCTCATGAAACAGGCAGAAAAGTTTAACCGTCCCATTGTTACCTTTATCAATACAGCAGGTGCTTATCCTGGCCTGGGAGCTGAAGAGCGTGGACAAGGTGAAGCTATCGCGCGAAACCTTCTTGAGATGAGTGATTTAAAAGTCCCTATTATTGCCATCATTATTGGCGAGGGAGGATCAGGTGGCGCTTTGGCCCTTGCGGTGGCTGATAAGGTTTGGATGCTGGAAAATTCCATGTATGCTGTGCTATCGCCAGAAGGCTTTGCCTCAATCCTTTGGAAAGACGGCAGTCGTGCTATGGAAGCAGCTGAATTGATGAAAATCACGTCTTTTGAGTTAGAAAAACTAGGTGTTGTTGATGCGGTTATTCCAGAAGAAGGCAAAAGCAATCATGAACTAGTTGCTCATATCAAGACTGAATTGATTCAAGGTTTTGTAGAACTATCAAAACTCACTCTTGAAGACTTATTGCAGGCGCGTTATGAGCGTTTTAGAAAGTATTAACACGTTCTATATAGCAAACAACATCCCGATTTTGATTGTCGGGATGTTTTGCTTTTGGTGATAATCAAAAAAATGAAACGAGGTGGCTCAGTATAGCTCATCCAGCCAAGTCAACAGTACCTTAGCTTGATTTTGGAATGAATTATTGAGGCTGAGTCATCCTGTTTCCACTCATATAAAAAAATTGAATGAATTTTCTAGTAGAAAACGATTACAATCACGACTTTGCTGTAAAAAGGTTCGCTATCTTATTGTTTTTGACAGAATTATTTGGAAATTTACCAGATAGTATTGACGAAAAGCAAATATACATATATACTAAATGAGGATAAATTTTTAAGGAGATATGATATGTCACAGCAAGATTGGATCGATTATTTTGAAGCGGTAAATGGCCGTAGTCCAGAACCGAGTGAGATAGAGGCGGCACGCCAAGCAGGAGAATTCTCAGAAGACATCTCGGAAATCATACCAGAAATGCCTGAGCATACGAATCATTTAGAGGAGGCAGAGGTTCCGGTTCAAGTACAACCACAAGTAGAACAGCAACCACAAGTAGAGCCTCAGTCTCAACCACAACCAGAACCAATTGCAGCCAATCCAGTACAGGCAACTGGATACCAACAAACTGTTCCTCCAGTCAATGCTACACCTCAGCCCCAAAGCCAACAGGTTGCTCAGCAACGTCCTGTTCAATTTGAACAAGGACCGTCTAATGGAGATCAACAAGTTTATACCATGCAAGTGGCGGTTCCATCAGCCTTCTCTATTTTCTGGAAGCAATTTTGGATCTGGTTAAAAACGTCCTGGAAACGTCCAACCATGGATCGTCCGACCCACAAATACAATGGTCTTACGGTTATTGGATTAGTTGTTCTATTCACGACGTTAACTATAACAATCCCTCTGTTAAAAGCAGGTTGGTTGAGTTTTTCTAATTTTATATCCGTATTCTTAGGATTTAGCTTTATTTACGTTGCCTTTATTATTGCTGGTTTTGTTGTCAAATTAATTGTTTATAAGGAGAAAAAGTTTACTTTCGGCTATAGCTTTGAGTGGTTTGGCCGCCTTGTTTCTTTGAACGTCCCATTGATGGCTTTTGCGGCCCTTTTCTCACTGTTGGATGTTTATAGTTTGTCAGTATTGTTAACAGTACTAAGCTACTTTATTTTTGTTGCGGCATCAGGTTATACATTGTATCATAGAGAAAATCATTCTAATCTAGATATGTTTTATAAATATATTATTGCTAGTGTATTGTTTTCAATTATAGTTTTCATTTTTATGATGGTTGCTGGATCAATCGCTGGTGAAATGATATTAAATAGTCTAACAGGTAACTTTAATTCTTTCGTTAACTATTACAGTCCGTTTGGCTATTAGTCATAGGGGGAACATATGCAAAATCAACAAAAATGGATTGACCTTTTTGAAAAGGTTATTGGAAGAAAACCTAGTCCTCAAGAATTTATGGCCGGTAAGGAATCTGGTTTTGATTTAAAACAAATTAAGACTATAGCAGGTCTGAACGTTGAAATGATGGAAAAAGCTAGCCCAGAAATTCCGCAAACTGCTCCTCTGCAGGAACAAGTTTCTAGTCCTCAGCAGGTCGTTCCAGTTCAGACGCCTCCAGTAGTTCCTGTTCAAGAAATGGTACAGCCTATTCCAACAACTCCTGAAACTCAAGCTATGCCTAAGCAAGTGGGGAGCAATAAGAATAAAACAAAACGTTATGTTGGTGTATTAGCTGCAGCTTTGGTTGTTGCCTTAGCAGGTGGTTACTACTATATGGATCAAAAGACAGGTTCTGATGTTGCAGCCCAAAAGTTCATCGAAGCTATCCAAAAAGAAGATTATTCTGGTATAGCTACTGGTTTCAGTAATGAAACAGACGAATGGAAGCAAGCTGATGCGAAAGCCTTTTTGGGTTACTTGGATGAGCAAATCAATGTGCAAACAGAAGTTGAAAAGATGGGCTCAAATCCAGACTACGTTTATTCGGATGACCAAGGAAATAAATGGTTAGGGATGAAAAAAACAGGCGATACTCTAGGACTCTTTCCAACTTACAAGGTTGTTGCTTTTCCTGTTGAGTTATTTGCTCAAACCAATGTAGAGGCATTGACGCTCGCGGATCAGAAGTTGGAAAAAGACACTGAAGTTTCTCTTGGGCAGACCTCTCTCTTAACCAAGAAGTTCCAACTAAAGGGAAAAACTGAGGTAGGTGAGATTGACTCTGAAATTCTAGCAGATCGTAGTCAAGCAGAAAATAATGAACTTCATTTGTCCTTGAATGCAGTTGAGAAGACACTTAAAGCCGAGTTGCCAAGCGACTTACCTGCTGTAAAAGATATCAAATTAATCGTTAATGGTAAAGAAATTGCGCAAGGCTTGGAAGGTAAAGTAAAGGCTTTAGAAAATCAAACCTTGACCATTCATTCCCAATTTACCTTTGAAGAAGGAACTTATACAACTGAGACAGCAGAAGTTGTCGTGACACCAGAGAGCGATAGTCTCAAAGTAGCCCTAGATGTTTCAGGAGAGATAAAAGAACAAATCAAGGCGGCTGAGAAGGCTAAGTCTGAAAAAGAAGCAGCTGCTCAGAAGGAAAAAGAAAAAGAAGCCGCAACCAATGCCTCCATCGAAGTCTTTATGAATGATTATATTGCATCGATGAGGGCATCTATCCGTAATCGACATAATCAGTTTGCTAAATACTATGATACAAGTAGTGCTGCCTATGCGACTATGGATAATTATGTGTCAGGTGGAGATCTTGCTAAACTTAATATAGACTATCAAGAAACACTAGATTTCGATGTTAGGAATATCACTAAAGAAGGTGACACCTATAAGGTTACGGTCTATAATCGCTTTAAAGAAGTGTATTTGAACGGAAAATCAGATATTGTCGAAAAAACACAAGTTTTCTCACTTAAAACTGTGGGAGACAGCTTCCAAATCTATGATATTAGCCAATACTAAAAAAACTCCCGACTATAATAAGAAAAAACCGTTTATCAAGATTGTGTTGATAAACGGTTTCTCTTTATTTTTTTATAGCGATAAGGACTTCTTCATTGGCCATTTTGAAGAAACCATTTAACATCGCCGGGATGCGGTCAATGAGCTCTTGTTCAAGGGCTTCTGTAAGTTATTCTTCTGTCAGCAAGGCGATTTCTAATCGGTTGTCAATCCGCTCATCTTGCTGGAGTAACGGCAGGCCTGTAATGGCTGCATGTCGCATAGCAATTAGATGAAAAAGGCTTGGCATGAAGAGGGCATTGCCAAATAGTTGTGGATTTTTGGGTTCAATAATGAGCGTCAAATAGGTCTCCTTTTATGGTTTAATCGGGTTGAATCACCTCAGCTCCACCCATATACGGACGAAGCACTTCTGGAATAGTGACAGAGCCGTCTTCGTTTTGGTAGTTTTCAAGGATAGCTGCAACCGTACGGCCGACGGCAAGACCTGAGCCGTTCAAGGTGTGAAGAAGTTTAACCTTGCTATCTGCTTCGTCACGGTAACGGATTTGAGCACGACGGGCTTGGAAATCTTCAGTGTTTGAACAGCTTGAGATTTCACGGTAGGCGTTTTGGGCTGGAATCCATACTTCCAAGTCATAGGTCTTGGCTGCAGAGAAGCCCATATCTCCTGTACAGAGGGCTAAAACACGGTAAGGGAGTCCAAGTTTTTGTAGGATGTTTTCAGCGTCTGCGGTCATTTTTTCCAGTTCGTCATAAGACTCTTCTGGTTTGGCGAATTTGACCATCTCAACCTTGTGGAATTGGTGGAGACGGATGAGACCGCGCGTGTCACGACCGGCAGAGCCAGCTTCAGAACGGAAAGATGGGCTCATGGCCGTGAAGTAGATTGGCAAGTCCTTGCCATCAATGATTTCATTGCGGTAGTAGTTGGTCAATGGCACTTCAGCTGTCGGAATGAGGACATAAGGGCTATCTGCCAATTCAAAGGTATCTTCCTTAAATTTTGGATACTGACCTGTCCCAAACATAGAGTCATGATTGACCATGTATGGGGGAATGACCTCTTGATAGCCTTCTGAGATGTGCTCATCTAACATGAAATTGTAGAGCGCACGCTCCAAACGGGCACCAAGGCCCTTGTAGAAGAGGAAGCGTGCTCCAGTAACCTTGCCACCGCGTTCCCAATCTAGAATATCAAGGTCTTCACCGATGTCCCAGTGAGCTTTGATGTCAAAGTCAAATTCACGAGGGGTTCCCCAACGGCGGACTTCAACGTTTTCTTCCTCAGCTGCGCCAACAGGAACACTATCATGCGGTGTATTTGGAATAGTTGTAATGATGGCAGTTACCTGCTCTTCGATGTCTGCTAATTCTGCATCAATGCCTTTGATTTCAGCAGAGAGAGCTTGCATAGGAGCAATTTTGTCGTTTGCGTCTTCTTTGTTGCGTTTGGCTTGGGCGATTTCAGCAGATACCGTGTTACGTTCTGCTTTTTTCTCTTCAGCCACCACTAATAACTCACGGCGTTTGCTGTCGAGCTCTTTAAGGCTAGCGATGGTATCGGCTTCGACACCACGGGTGGCTAATTTTTCAGCGACGCCGTCAAAGTCGGCACGAATTTTTTTAATGTCTAACATAGGGAGACCTCCTTTTAATATGAAAAAACACAGAAAGGAATCTGCTGGAGCGCTTGCGCGCGGTTCCATCCAGCTTCACTTTCTGTGCACTTAATGTTTATGAAATTAAATCACGGTAGAATTTCACATGGTTTTCCTATCTGCTCACAGCGACCGCAGACTTTCTGAAAGGAAAAGACATCCTACTTATCCGTTAAAGGTATTATACAAGATTTCAATGGAATTGTAAATAGATTGTCGTACACACCCTTTAAAATATGGTAGAATAGGGATATTATGAAAGAAAGAAATTATCATTATGGCATTGATTTGTTGCGTATTGTGGCCATGTTTATGATTGTCGTGACCCATGTCCTAGCTCAAGGTGGTATCCGAAAAGAAGTCGAAGGCACCTTTGACCTGTATTATTTTGTGACCTGGCTACTGCAGATTGCGGTATATTGGGCAGTGAACGCCTATGCCCTGATTTCAGGCTTTGTTGGTCATCGCTCCCGCTATCGCTACTCAAAAATAATAGAATTATGGCTCCATGTCTTTTTCTATACTTTTTTATTTGCAGTAGGATTTACTGTCTTGGGTAAGGAACTTTCCTTGACCGATTGGCGAAATGCGCTCTTTCCGATTTTGACAGGAAAATATTGGTATGTAACAGCCTATTTCGGTCTTTTGGTATTTATGCCTTTATTAAATTTAGCCATAGAGCGAATTAGTAATAGAGATTTGGGGAGGATTCTTGTTATTGCATTTGTCGGTTTTTCCCTTGTTCCAGCTCTCTTTAATAATTCTATTGATGAATTTGCCTTAGACCGGGGATACAGCTCTCTCTGGCTTATCCTGCTTTACTTGACAGGGGCCTATCTAGCTAGAAAAGATCTCAAAAAATTACCGAGCAATCGGATTCTCTTTCTAGGGTATTCGCTGACGGTTCTTGTCAGTTTTGCTTTGAAATCAGTGGTTGGGAATATTTGGTTTTGGTATACCTCGCCAACCATGATTTTGGGAGCGCTTTGTATTTTTATCCCTTTTGCCCGCATGAAGATTACCAATGTAAAATTACAAGCTTTTATCAAGGTTGTTGCACCAACGACTCTTGGGATTTACCTTATTCATCTCAATCCTCTGGTCGTCCGTTTTCTCCTAAGAGATTTTGCTAAGCCTTTTACGAATTTGCCTATCCTAGCTTTCTTAGGAATGATTCTTGGGGCTTCGGCTATTATTTTTGCGCTATCTAGTATGATTGATTGGCTTCGCTTAAAACTCTTTGATAAGCTCAAGGTGAAAGGTCTTTCTGAGCTTTGTGATCAGCATTTCCCCTATGACGTTAAAGATTAATATTAAAAAGGGAGTAGGACAAAAATCGGTAACCGAATAGGTTCGATTTTGTCGTCCCAGCCCCATACAGTTGAGTAGGGCTGTAAAAGCTGATGAAATCAGCGAGTTAGAGGCCAATCAACCACTGTGTCTTATTTAACTGATGGGGAACCATCAGAAGGCTAGGACTTTTGTCCCAGCCTCGTTTTTACATATCTAATTTTTTTTCTTAAAGAAGTTACCAATCGTTTGAAGGAGTGTTGGTAGTTTAACGACCTTGTCATTGCCAATCTGTTCTCTCGCTATTTTCAAAATTTTACCGGAATCTTTAGAGGCGAAGAGAAACTTGCCAGTCTCTGTATAAACTTCAAAATGACGGCTAATAGATTTCCCAGAAACATTGGCGCCCATTTCTTTAATGCTGTCCCAAGGAATCTGGATGAATTGTTCCACATTAACATCAGGATAAAACTCTAAAGCCTTATCGCCAAGAAGAAATTTTCCAACCTTGTTACCAATCCCGGTGTAGTAGACACCTGTTGTATGTAAAGCTACCTGAGTGTTTAATGATTGTGCCATAAGAATTCTTTCTAAGATGATATTGGCTCTATTATACCATAAGAAAAAAGAAGTGGCGAGCCACTTCTTTTAGTTTTACATGATACCAAGGACACGGGCAATGATACCCACGATGAAGAGTCCGATGATAATCGTAATTGGTGAAACTTTCTTCTTGAGCAACCACATGCAGAGGAATACTAAGAGAACGTTCATGAAGCCTGGGATCAAGCCATCCAAGTTTTGTTGAAGAGTTGTCACTTTTTCAGGCGTTTGAGAAAGACCTGCTCCGACTTGTTCAAAGGCTTGACGAATCCCTTCACCACCAGCAGGGAGTTTATCCCATTCGATGTATGCCCCTTCAGCAAGTGGAACACGAGAAACTTCAGTTGTGAAACCGATGTTTACCCAACGTTGTGCAAGGACTGCAAGGATAAACATCCCTAGGATTGAAGCGCCTTTAGTGATATCTTGGAGAAGTCCACCAGACATGTCTTTGGTGATTTCTTTACCAGATCTGTATCCAAATTCTTGCGTATACCATAAGAAGGCCATACGAATAAGGTTCCAAGCAACAAAGAAGATGATTGGACCAAGGATATCACCACCTGCTGCCATTGAGGCACCAAGTGCACCGATGATAGGACGTACGGTAAACCAGAAGACAGGATCACCGATACCAGCGAGAGGTCCCATCATACCGATTTTAACCCCTTGGATAGCCGCGTCATCGATATCAGCACCGGCTGCACGTTCTTCCTCAAGGGCAAGAGTTACCCCAAGGATAGGCGCAGCTACGTATGGGTGAGTGTTGAAGAATTCCATGTGACGCTTAAGGGCAGCGGCTTGGTCTTCTTTGTTTGTGTAAAGTTTTTTGATTGCTGGGATGATAGCATAAGCCCAACCCATGTTTTGCATACGTTCATAGTTCCAAGACGCTTGCAAAAATTGTGAACGGAACCAGATTTTCTGACGATCAGCTTTTGTCAGTGTGATTTTTTCAGTCATGAGTATGCCCCTTTCTAGTAGTCTTCTAAGATATCGCCGATAGGGTCGCCTGAACCTGAAACAGATCCACCACCGTTACCACCTTTTTTAGAAAGGTTAAGGTAGATAAGGGCAATCGCAACACCGATAGTACCAAGGGCGATCAGCGTTAAATCGCTCAAGGCAGCAAAAGCAAAACCAAGGGCGAAGAAAGGCCATACTTCACGGCTAGCCATCATGTTAATAACCATGGCGAAACCGACGGCAACAACCATACCACCACCGACTTGCATACCACCAACGAGCCAATCTGGCATTTTTTCAAGAGCAGCTTGAACGACATCAGCTGGAATAGCAAGGAGGGCAGCCGCAGGAATCGCAATACGGAGACCTTGCAAGCAAAGCGCAAAAATATGGTAACGTTCGATGGCTTTAAAATCACCACGCTCAGCTGCAGCATCCGCACCGTGAACGAGACCAACTGAGATCGTACGCACAATCATGGTCAAGAAAAGACCAGCAACCGCAAGAGGAATCGCAATCCCTTGTGCAACTGAAATCGCTGCAGGAGAGAAATCGCCACCCTTAACCAAGATAATAGCAGCAGCAACAGAGGCAAGGGCAGCATCTGGGGCAACAGCCGCACCGATGTTAGCCCAACCAAGAGCTAGGAATTGAAGCGTACCACCAAGCATAACGCCGGCAGTTAGGTTACCTGTAACGAGACCGATAAGGGTACAAGCAATAATAGGTTGATGGAATTGGAATTGGTCAAGAATCCCTTCCATACCAGCTAAGAAGGCCACAATAACGACCAAAATAGCAGAGATCATTGAAATATCTGACATGATAAATCCTTTCTTTTAAATCCTGACGATGTTAAAGGGTTACATAAGTCATAAAATAACCCAAATGACATTTCGTATTGACGATAGCGTACAATGAAGTAGTGCTTTAGCAACCATCATTCCTTCGTATCGACTTACGACGCGTGTGCTGTCAGTCGATATTACTGGCAGTTACACGCTAGTGGGGTTTGTAGCTAGACCGCCCTAGCGGCTAGCGTACAATGATGAGGTGCTTTAGCAGCCATCATTGTTCAAACTTATTGAACATTCGCCTTGCGAATCAATTCAAACAAATCTTTTTTAGAATCGTTTGGTACTTTGCGGACATCAAACTTAACGCCGAGGTCACGAAGACGTTCAAAGGTAGCCACATCGTCTTTGTCCATAGAGAGGACATTGTTAACCATGGTTTTCCCAGTTGAGTGAGCCATAGAACCAACGTTCAACTCAGCAATCTCTACACCACCTTCAATGGCTTCAAGAGCTTCTTGAGGGGTTTCAAAGAGAATGAGCGCATGGGTGTTTCCAAAGCGTGGGTCTTTCGCAGCTTCAATCAATTTTTTGATTGGTACGACGTTAGCTTTAACCCCGTTTGGTGCAGCTTGCTTAATCAATTGTTTACGCAAATCGTCAGCAGCAACTTTATCTGAAGCTACAATGATACGATCTGCTTTAGATGCAGGTGTCCAGTTCGTTGCGACCTGTCCGTGTAAGAGACGGGTATCGATACGGGCAAGGTTAATCTTAAGTTTGCCATCTCCGATAACAGTACCTTCAGGAATAGCGCCTTGTGGGGCTTGGGCAACAGGTGCCACAGCAACGGCTTCTTCAGGTTGCAATTCCTCAGGCAAGACCTTGATACCATCTTTTGATTCTTTGATGATATTCGCAGCTACTTGAGCCACACCAGCATTAGCATCCATCAAGCGCTCTGTATAGGCTTGAATCAGCATAGGTAAGTTGAGACCCGTGATGATAGCAAATTGGCGTTCTGGGCGTTCACCCATAACACGGCTAGCTTGGTTGAATGGTGACCCGCTCCAAAGGTCGGCCAAGACTAGGATTTCATCATCCGCGTCAAAAGCGTCGATAGCGGTTACAATTTTGGCATAAAGATCATCTGGACCTTCGCTAGGCATGAATGTCACAACTTGGACTTTTTCTTGCTCGCCGAAAATCATTTGACCTGACTGATGAATGCCTGCTGCAAACTCGCCATGACTTGCAATAATGATTCCGATACTCATTATTGACTCCTCCTTAATATTATTGTCGTCTAGGTCTTAAGACCTAGATACAGTTCCAAGTATAGACCGCTTACAAAGAAAAGTCAAGGTCTTTCCCCATTAATAGTTAATATTACAGAAAGTTTTACTGAAAATTACTAAAATTTGTTTGATTGTTAGTAAAATTATAACTTGGTGTCTTAATTAAAAAGGCAAGTAAGCATTTGAAAAATCTAGTATTTTGCGGTTGTATCGAGATTTATAGGCTTTTAATTAAAGAAAACCCCTTCTCCTTAAGAAAAGGAAAAGAGTGTCTCGTCAATGATTAAAGAAAAAGTTCGGCTAACTTTCTTGCAACGCCATTTTCATCATTAGTGTAATCTAATTGATGGTCAGCATGGGGGAGAAGCTCAGGGTTAGCGTTTTTCATCGCGTAGCTCGTCTGTGCAAAATCCAACATTTCATCATCGTTGACCTCATCACCAAAGGCAATGAGTTGTGAGCGGTCCATGTTGAGCGCTTTTAAGAGGTGTTTTAAGGCATAAGCCTTATGGACTCCTTCTGCAGTACACTCTAGAATGTTCATAGGACCACCCCAAGTGGTGATGGTAGCTTTTTGTTGATAGATGTCTTCCATTTCCCTAGCGAGTGTCATTTTGTTGGGATGACGGGTTTGCATGAGGACGACATTGGGAGCCTTGGTGACTTTTTCTGGTTTTAACTCAGAACCGTCCTCTATCTTTTCAACTGCAAACAGGGAAGGGGAGATGGCTTCACGATTAGTATGGGTCACATAGAAGGATTTTCGAAATTCGCCAGCGATAAAGTCTGCTTTCCATTCTTCTTCGCGCTTAACAATATCTAGAAAAATTTCCTTTTCAAGGATGCGCTCATGTTCAAATGCCCAGCGTTTGCCTGGGATATGCATGAGGGAACCATTGAAATTAATCATGGGACCAGTCATCCCAAGCTCATCATAGTAGTGTTTGGCCATACGGTAGGGCCGACCCGTTGCGATGACCACTTGGTGACCAAGGGCAGCTACTTTTTTGACAGTGTCAATAGATTCTTGAGACAGTTGGCTCTGTGAATTTAACAAGGTGCCATCAAGATCGATAGCAATTAATTTTTTGTCTGTTTTCATACTGCTTATTGTACCATATTTTAGAGAGGGGAGGGTGAAATGAAGAAGATTATTCTGTAAAACATTTTTAAAAAGAAATTGTTTTTCAAAAAAATGAGCATAAACTCTTGAAAAAACGAATGTTTTAGTTTATAATGATTTCATCATTCGTAAATAAAGGAGTATCTTTTCATCAATGGAAAAGTTTTTTAAATTAAAGGAGCACAATACGACGGTTCGTACTGAAGTCCTTGCTGGTTTGACGACATTCTTTGCAATGTCTTACATTCTTTTTGTTAACCCTGCCATGTTGGCCCAAACGGGTATGCCTATCCAAGGAGTGTTCCTCTCAACAATCATCGGATCTGTTGTCGGCACGCTTATCATGGCTGTCTATGCTAACGTACCGTATGCGCAAGCTCCAGGTATGGGAATGAATGCCTTTTTCACATACACAGTTGTTTTTGGATTAGGCTATACTTGGCAAGAAGCACTTGCTATGGTTTTCCTTTGTGGGGTTATTTCGACCATCATCACCTTAACCAAACTTCGTCATGCGATTATCGTCTCAATTCCTGAAAACCTTAAGCACGCCATCGGTGGTGGTATCGGTATCTTCTTAACCTACCTTGGATTAAAGAATGCTGGTTTGCTAAACTTTACCCTTAACCCAGGAACTTATGCAGTGGTTGGAGAGGGTGCTCAAGAAGGCGCTGCAACTATCGTTGGAGACGCGTCAGCCGTTCCAGCTCTTGTTTCCTTTGACAACGTTGGTGTTATCGTGGCCCTTATTGGGATCATTATTACAGCTATCTTGCTCGTTAAAAATGTCAGGGGTGGGGTTATGATTGCCATGCTTTTGACAACCATTGTTGCCCTTATCTTTGGAGAAGTTAGCCTTGGCAATATCGACTTTGCCTCTAATAACATTGTGACGGCGTTTAAAGACTTAGGTGTTGTCTTTGGAGCAGCCTTTACCGGTTTGGGAACTCTATTTTCTGATTCTAGCCGTATCACAGAAGTTTTGATGACCATTTTTGCCTTTGCACTTACAGATATGTTCGATACGATTGGAACCCTTATAGGTACTAGTCAAAAGACAGGTATCTTTGATACAACTAGTGAAAATGCAGAAGATCTTGATCCTAAGTTGAAAAAAGCCCTTTATGCAGATGTTTTAGGAACAACTGCTGGTGCGATTGCAGGGACTTCAAACGTGACGACTTATGTCGAGTCTGCTGCAGGTATCGGTGCTGGTGGACGAACTGGTTTAACGGCCTTGGTGGTAGCAGGACTCTTCGTGCTCTCAAGCTTCTTTAGCCCATTGCTCTCCATCATTCCAACTCAGGCTACAGCCGCTGTTTTAATTATGGTTGGTATCATGATGATTTCTAGCCTTAAAGCTGTTGAGTGGGATGACATGAGCGAAGCCATTCCAGCCTTCTTTGCCTCAATCTTTATGGGCTTTGGCTATAGTATTACTAATGGTATTGCCTTTGCCTTTATCTTCTACACTATCGGTAAAGTTGTTCAAGGACGTGCCAAAGAAATCCATCCTATTACTTGGGTATTGAACGTTCTCTTTATCCTTCATTTCCTTTTTGCTTAAGTCGAACTATTTATTAGCTCTCCGTCATCTGGCGGGGAGCTTTGTTACATTTAAGTGACAGTTGAGTTGGGCAGAGACGGGTTTTTGAAAATTTGGTATAATTGTTGCATGTATTTTCAAAACGAAGAGAAATTGATCGCCTATGGAAAAAAACTGGGCGAATTGGTAGAAGCAAAAGATGTTATCCTATTAACGGGTAATTTGGGAGCAGGTAAGACGACCTTGACAAAAGGCATTGCTCAAGGCTTAGGCATTATTCAAATGATTAAAAGCCCTACCTATACCATTGTCCGCCAGTATGAGGGGCGACTTCCTTTGTATCATTTAGATGTATATCGGATTGGAGATGATCCGGATTCCATCGATCTGGATGAGTTTTTGTTTGGAGATGGGGTTACGGTGATTGAATGGGGAGAGCTTTTAGGTGAGAGTTTACCTGACGAGTACCTCGAAATTATCTTATCGCACTCAGGCGAGGGCCGAGAAGTATCAATCCACGCTGTAGGAAAACGGGCAAAATGGTTAGAGGAGGCTTTAAACCATGGCTGAAGCTGAAGTGATCTTTAAAGAAGCCCAGTTAGAGGATGCTGCTGGCCTAGCTCAGCTGTTGATGGATGTCGCAACAGAGTCGGAATTTTTAACCCGAGATGACGATAGTCCCTACATGACGGCTGAGGAAACAGCAGGTTTTATTAAAAACCGCTTAGCGAGTCCGAACCAGATTTGCTTGATTGCCAAAGTCGATAGCCGCGTTGTGGGAGTCTTAAACATTGCAGCTGCGAGCTACACCCGGGTCAACCATATTGGCGATATCTTTATCGCTATCGCCAAAGACTTTTGGGGCTATGGCCTAGGACAAATCCTGATGGAAGAAGCAATTGATTGGGCCGAGCATAGTGGCATTATTCGACGCTTGGAATTAACGGTTCAAGCGCGTAATGAACGGGCCGTTCACCTTTATCAAAAATGTGGTTTTAGAATTGAAGGCACGAAAGAACGCGGTGCCAAAACAAAGAATGGAGAGTTTCTTGATGTTTACCTGATGGGTAAATTGATTGACGATAAATCAGATGACAATAGGTAAAAAAATAGCAAGTATGCTAGGAGCGATTTTGGTCACGACCCTTTGCGCCTTTTCGCTGTATTTTTTCACAATCTACAATGCGACGGCTAACGAGTTGTCTAAGACCTTCCGCCCTTTTTCTGAAAAATCCAATGACATTATTGAGGCAACCGAGCCTTTGACCATTCTCTTTATGGGGGTGGATACAGGGACAGGGTCACGTGAGGACGACTGGGTTGGTAACAGTGATTCGATGATTTTAGTCACCGTCAACCCGGATACCAAAACAACGACCATGATGAGTTTGGAACGCGACATCCTTGTCGATATTTCTGAAAAAAACGGTGAACCGTCAGGGACTCAGGCTAAGCTCAATGCTGCCTATGCTCAAGGAGGAGCTCAGTCGGCTATCGCAACGGTTGAAGATATGATGGATGTCACCATTGACCGTTATGCCATGATTAACATGCAGGGCTTGATCGATTTGGTGGATGCCGTTGGGGGCATAACGGTTAATAATACCTTTGACTTTGATATCTCCATCGAAGAGCAAGAGCCAGAATACACTGCGATTATCCCACCGGGTCGCCAAAAGGTCAATGGTGAGCAAGCCTTGGTTTATTCTCGCATGCGTTACCAAGACCCTGAAGGGGATTATGGTCGTCAAAAACGGCAACGAGAAGTGATTCAATTAATTGTTGAAAAACTCCTCAGCTTAGACAGTGTTAGCTCCTATAATCGTATCCTTAAAGCTGTCTCAGGCAATGTCCAAACCGATGTTGAGTTGACGACAACAACCATCCCTCAGCTTCTGGGTTACCGGGAAGCCTTGGAAAATATTGAAACCTATCAGTTAGCTGGTGTGGATGCGACGATTGATGGGGTAAGTTATCAAATCGTGACTGAGGAACATATGCTGGAAATGCAAAATGTTATTCAAGGTTCACTCGGCCACTCACTCTACACGACGCTGACAACAACTGCCATCCTATACGAAGACCTGTACGGGGAAACGCCGCTTGAGGGGAGTTATTACGGGGATACCTCCACTTATGGAGATACTGCATCCTACGGGGAGGCAGATAGTATAGCTCCATATAGCCAGTCTGATACAGACGCGACGGTCCCTGTCTATGAGGAATCAAGTTTAGGTGCGGAAGAAATTCCTGTTGAGTGAGGTGCTGATAACAGATATGAAAAGGAGCTGGCAGATGCCAGCTCCTTTGAATTATTACGGGTGAAAGAATTAGTGTGTCACGTCATCAGTGTTTACAGTACTATCCTTCTCATTGGTTTCTTTGTTGAGGAGGGGCATTTGTTTGGTCCGGATATCAACTTCGTGCTGGAACATGCTAGCTTTTTGGCTTAAATCTTGAGCCATTTCTGTGAGTTTTGGCAATTGTCCTTTGATGACAGCGATTTGTTGGTTAATGTCTTTGATGTGTTCACTGACATCATCCGTTAATTCTTTGGTTTCAATGACTTCTTCTTTGATGGTGTCACGATTGGCAACTAAATGATAGGAAATGAAGGCAGCAGTTCCTGCCCATAAGAGTCGTCTCAGATTCATGGTTAGTCCTCCAGATAAAGGTCTTGAGCGAGTTGTCCTAGAGCCGCAAAGTCAGGCTCATGGGTAGTGAAACGAATGTCGAGCTCATCTCCTTCTTCAAGACGAGGCAGGAGGTGGATGTGGCTATGAAAAACAGTTTGACCAGCTAGCTCGCCATTGTTATTAACGATATTTAGGCCTTTGGCCCCCAGCTTTTCTTTTAATTGACGCGCAATCTTAGGGAGGCGTGCAAAAACGGTACTTGCTAGGTCACTGTCCATCTCAAAGAGATCTGCAACATGTTGTTTAGGAATCAAAAGAGTGTGGCCAGGAGTGACCTGAGTGATGTCAAGGAAGGCCAGAACATGATCATCCTCATAAATCTTAGAAGATGGAACATCGCCGGAGACAATTTTACAAAAAATACAGTCAGTCATGGTTTTACCTCTCTTTAGCTTTCTGTTATAATAAATTATACCAAAAAAATCGGAGAAATAGATGTTAAATATTCAAAACGTGACAGGAGGTTACGCCAATATTCCTGTCTTGAAAAATATATCCTTTGAGATTGCAGACGGGGAGTTAGTGGGGCTTATCGGTCTTAACGGAGCAGGGAAGTCCACAACGATCAATGAAATCATCGGACTCTTAACCCCTTATCAAGGGCAAATCACGATTGACGGGATGACGCTTGCTCAAGATTCGGAGAGCTATCGCAAAAAAATCGGCTTTATCCCTGAAACACCTAGTCTCTATGAGGAACTGACTCTGCGGGAGCATATCGAGGTTGTGGCTATGGCTTATGGCCTCTCAACGACTGTAGCGATGGAGCGGGCAGAGCGTCTTCTGCAGATTTTCCGACTGCAAGACCGCTTGGACTGGTTTCCTGTGAATTTTTCAAAAGGCATGAAGCAAAAGGTCATGATTATCTGTGCCTTTATCGTAGAGCCGAGTTTGCTGATTGTGGATGAGCCTTTCCTTGGCTTAGATCCCTTAGCCATTCAAGACTTGACGGAGCTTTTAGCAGAGGAAAAAGGAAAAGGAACATCTATTTTGATGTCAACCCATGTTCTGGATTCGGCAGAAAAGATGTGTGATCGGTTTGTCCTCCTGCATCATGGAGAGGTCCGTGCCCAAGGGACACTGGAAGACCTCCGTCAGGCCTTTGCCATGCCTGAGGCCAGTCTTAACACGATTTATCTGCGATTGACAGAGGAGGCCTAATGAACGCCTTGTTTTTAAAACGGCGCCAGCAGTTCCAAAAGCTTTGCGCCAGATACTTAAAATATGTCTTTAATGACCACTTTATCCTCTTTTTAATGTTAGGTGTGGGTTTTCTCATGATTCAGTACAGCCAGCTGATTCAAAACCCACCAGAGAGTTCGGTGATAGGTGTTGCTTTGGTTGTATTGCTGCTAGTAACTAGTCCTATGGGAAATTTTAACGCCTACTTAGAGCAACCGGACCAACACTTTCTCCTAGCTAAGGAAAAGGATATCGTGGCTGAAATCAAACAGGCTAAAACACGAGGGTTGATGGTTTGGAGTGTTTTGCAGGTGCTTGTCCTTGCTTTTTTATACCCTTTGGCGAGAGTCTTGGACTGGTCACCGGTACTCTATCTCGTTCTAGGACTTGGATCACTAATCATCAAGTGGGTCGTTTTTGAGCTTAGGGCTAAAACCCTTATGAGCCAATCTGGGCTCGATTGGGGGATAGCTGTTGACCACGATCGTCAGCAAAAGCAAACGGTTTTGAAGTTCTTTTCCCTCTTTACCCAAGTAAAAGGGGTTTCTCAGGGAATGAAACGGCGAGCTTATCTAGATGGTTTGTTGACGCTTTTTCCTCGCGGAACTTGGCAATACCTATATGCCAGAGCTTTTCTGCGCTCAGGAGATTATTTGAGCCTCAGTTTAAGGTTGGTTCTATTAAGTCTGTTGTCCCTGATGTTTATCAATCAGGATGTGGTAGCGACGGTCATCGTCTTGTTGCTTAATTACCTTCTTCTGTTTCAATTGATTGCCCTCTACCGGCATTATGATTACCAGTACATGACGCGCCTTTATCCTCTTCCGTTAACAGAGAAAAAGCAGAGCCTTAGAACCTTTTTAAATAGAGTGTTCTTTATGCTCCTAGCTATTCAAGTTGTTTTGGCAGCCATTTTCTTCCAAGACAAGGGTCATCTCTTGATATTGGTTGGTGTTCAGGTTATTTTAAACCTCTTTTACCTGCCTTATAAAATAGAGAAATTGATTGACTAAGTGATGTAAAACAAGTAAAATAGTAAAGAATTTTCGAAGGAGAGAGATATGCAACATACAGATGATGGTTTGACCCTGTCGCCGATACCCGGTTTTAGCGGTCAAGCCTTTAAAGGAACTTATCCTGATGGGACAGAGGTCTTTATCAAGATGAACACAACCCCCTTATTAGCGGCTCTTGCAAAAGAACAAATCGCCCCTAAACTGCTCTGGTCCAAACGGACAGCAACAGGCTCAATGATGAGTGCCCAAGAATGGCTGACGGGAAATGTCCTTGAAAAAGAAGACATGGGAAGCAAACAAGTGATTAGTATTTTAACCCGTCTTCACAGGTCTAAGCTCTTAGTTAATCAATTATTGCAACTGGGCTACACGATTGAGCGCCCAGCTGATTTGATCCGCAGATGGCAGGCTGACTCAGTCAATCAGGTGCGTGAAAATACCTACTTACAATCCATCGCTCAGGAATTGCTCCAGACGCAACCTAAGTTTAATGAAGACCATGCGACTATTGTCCATGGCGATACCCACCATAAAAATTGGTTTGCAACACAATCTGGCATGATTTACTTGACGGATTGGGACACCGTGCATTTAACGGATCGGATGTTCGATGTGGCTCATATCCTTAGTCACTACATTCCGCGTTCCCAATGGAAAGAATGGTTGACCTTTTACGGCTACAAATACAATGCCCTTGTCCTTAGCAAAGTAGAATGGTATGGGCAACTCTCTTACCTCAATCAGATTAATAAGTGTTTTGAAACCCATAATATCGAATTGGTCAATAAGGAAGTCTACGCTTTACGTCATTTCCGTGAGTTAAGGGGTCACTATGAGAGTTAGAAAACGTAAGGGTGCAGAAGCCATGCTGGCTGAAAACCCACAGTATGTCATTTTAGATCCGGAAAGCTATAAGGGCAAGTGGCGAGAGGTTTTTGGCAATGACAATCCAATCCATATCGAAGTTGGTTCAGGAAAAGGACGCTTCATTACAGGAATGGCAGCAGCCCATCCAGAGATCAATTACATCGGTATTGATATCCAACTATCAGTCCTCAGTTATGCGCTTGACCGTGTTTTAGAGCAAGATTTACCAAATGTCAAACTTTTGCGCGTGGACGGGTCTAGCTTGACGACCTATTTTGCAGATCAGGAGATTGATAGGCTCTACCTCAATTTCTCAGATCCTTGGCCCAAGAAAAAGCATGCTAAACGTCGCCTGACCTATAAGAGTTTTTTAGAAACCTATCAGCAAATCCTTCCTGAAAAGGGGGAGCTTCATTTTAAGACAGATAACCGAGGACTCTTTGAATATAGCCTGGCCAGTTTTTCTCAGTATGGGATGGTCCTAGAGCAGGTCTGGTTGGACCTCCATGATTCGGATTATGAAGGGAACATTATGACCGAGTATGAGGAGAAATTTTCGCAAAAAGGGCAACCGATCTACCGCGTCGAAGCGCGATTTGCATAATTCTTTTTGATATGAGGAGTTCCTATAAACCTCATATGCTATTTCGGAATAAGAGAAACTGTTGGAAATTGGTCTATCCTTTTTGATCCTTTGTCAACTGTAATGGGTTGGTGAAAAGCTAACATCTGAAGAGAATCATCTTGGTTCTCTTCTTTTGCTTTCTTATAGTTTCTAAAAGGCAAGCTTAATAGGACTCTCCTGTCTAACTTTTTGGGGTCAGTATAGTTTTGTGATGTTTTTTCTTTTTGTGCCTGTCTGAATTCTTTATAGTATTTAGTTTAACAATCACGGAAATGGCTCAGGAATCTCCAAAGGAACTATAGAGATCACTTTGATAGGTTTTTTTGATTACTAATTCTCTTTCAAGCATGGATCTCAAAATTAAAAAATTTTTTATTTCTTCCTTAGATATTATATTTAAAAAAGCTAAAAATCCTTCAATTTTGTTAAATGTTATATTATAAATATTAAATAAAGATCCTGTGTTAAAATTGTTAAATTTTTGCTTATCTTTTCATATTGACTTTGACCAGTTGCCGTGGTATTTTTAGAATAACTAAAAATGAAAACGCTAACAAAAACGAAAGGAGGATACAGTTTAGCGTTTATGAGTAGTACAAAATATCTAAAAAAGGAGAAAAACGACATGCGTCATTTTGAAAAACAGCCACGCCACTCTATTCGGAAATTGTCGGTTGGTGTTTGTTCAACGGTTATTGCCATGGCCCTTTTTGCGTCAGGTGGGCAAGTGTCTGCAGAGGATCTAGGAGTTAATCCAAATCCTGAATCAGTTTCTAAAGAGGTGCTTAATTCAGAGCAGGACATAGAAGGAGAGAAGGAAGTTTCTCCAGCACCCGATGCAGTAGGGTCAACCAATGATGCACCCCTACCGGAAGAGAAGGACTTAGAAAAGACTTCCCAAGATGTTGGGGATAATGAGGTGGCTCCCCCTGTAGAAGGAGAGAAGGAAGAGTCTCCAGTTCCGCCTGTAATGACTGAAGAGCCACCACAGCCAACGTCATCTGAAAAAACAGATCAGGGTGTGGTTAGTGAGATTAGTTCAGATCGGCTTAGGATTTCAGGAGATGAGTCGGTTTACCAAAATGGTTATGGTTTGGATAAACTCATAGACGGAGACACCACCTCAGACCATTCATTAGCAGAATTAAAGTGGGATTATCCTGGTAATCATGTTGATGGAAAACTTCCTGAAAATGTTAGCTTACCTCAAACGATAGAGCTTTCCATAGCAGATGCGGATGCTGACACGCAATTGAACAAGGTCGAAATCTACAAACGGATTAATGGCAATGGTACTCTGACCAAATACCGTGTGGAAGCTTACCAAGACGATACCTTGGTACATCAGAGTGAAGAGCAAACAGTACCTTTTGAAATGCCAGTTGTGTCTTACGACTTGGGAAATGTGGTCGCTAATAAGATTTCCTTAACCTTGCTGGAAACGCAGAACCTTAATGGTGTCAAAAACCCACAAATGCTGACGTTACGTGAAGTGAAACTTTACGAGTATTTGCCAAGCAATGACAACATTGCTGATGATACAACAGTTCCAGGAGGACCTGGAGGAGACGATGACGTGAATGAACCAGATCCTTCTACTGCCCCAAATACAGGAAATGAAAACCTGGATCAAATAAATCAGGGTGTCGTTACCGAGATAAGCTCTGATCGTCTAGGGATTTCAGGAGATGACTCTGTATACCAAAGTGGCTTTGGATTGGATAAGCTTTTAGATGGCGATACCACGTCAGACCATTCATTAGCAGAATTGAAATGGGATTATCCTGGGAATCATATCGATGGGAAATTACCGGAAAATGTCACTCTTCCTCAAACCATCGATGTATTCCTGAAAGATGGTGAAGCTGAAACACAACTGAATAAGGTCGAAATTTACAAACGCATTAATGGCAATGGGACCTTAACCAAATACCGTGTAGATGCTTATCAGGGTGATGAGCTCGTGCATAGCAGTGAGGATATTGCTGTTCCATTTGAAACGCCAGTTGTATCTTATGACTTAAAAAATATAGTGGCCAATAAGGTATCCTTAACCTTGCTAGAAACGCAGAATCCTGATGGAACAAACAATCCACAGATGTTGACCCTTCGCGAAGTGAAGCTTTACGAGTACGTTCCAGGTGAGGAAACGATTGACAAAGAAACACCAGCACCAGAGGATTCTGACCCTGAAAATGGAGAGAATAGTCAACCTGTAGCCCCTGATAATAAAATTGATGAAGATCAATCTGTTGATCCAGTTCCGAATACTCCAAGTGATCCAGAAGTAGGGGAAGGTGAGACTGTGGGTGATGACGTTCAAGACACCTTTGAGCGTCCGGCTAATGCTATCGGTGCCATCACAGACTTTAGGTTTGTAGATGGCCGGGCTACCATTACCTTTGAGACGGGTCAAACCGCACAATTAGACCTCTATACGGATAATGTCTTCCGCTATAATATTGAAAATGAGGCTGATTTCAGAGAACATCCTGTTCCAAGTCGTGAAGATCGCCCAGCTGAGATTGTGCTTAAGGATCAGGAGGCCTATAAGACGACTTACGGGCCTATTGGAACCTTGGTAACCGATGACCAATCTTATACGATTGAGACAGGGACATTGAAGTTAGTCTTTGATAAGACGTCGGCTCGGATGTCTATCCTTAACAAGGCTGATGACCGTGTCATTACTAAAGAGGTGCTTCCAGTTCAGTTAGAGGCTGGCAAGACCATTCAAACCTTGTCCCAAGACACTGATGAGTATTTCTTCGGTGGCGGGATGCAAAACGGCCGCTTTACCCATAAGGGCAATAAGATCAACATTGTCAATGAGAATAACTGGGTCGACGGAGGTGTTGCTTCTCCGAATCCATTCTACTGGTCAACGAATGGTTACGGTGTGTTGAGACATACCTTCCAACGTGGGGAGTATGATTTTGGCTCTGAAGACAAGACAAGCCTTAAAACAACACATAATGAAGCTCGCTTTGACGCCTTCTTCTTTGTCAGTCCTGATAAGAAACCAACAGAGATTCTGAAGGCCTACTATGAGTTGACAGGCGAACCTGTTGTTTTACCAGAGTATGCTCTCTACCTTGGTCATTTAAATGCTTATAACCGTGACTATTGGGTTGAGGTTCCTGAAGGGACAAGTGGCGCCATTCTTCTAAATGGCAAATATTACCGTGAGTATCAGCCAAACCAAATTTCAGAAGAAGATTTGGCTAAAGCGGTTCGAGAAACCTTGAATGGTGAGGGAGATAGCTACATCTTCTCTGCGCGTGCTGTGATTGATCGCTATAAGGATAACGACATGCCGTTATCATGGTTCCTGCCAAACGATGGCTATGGAGCAGGTTATGGTCAAGAAGACAGTTTAGATGGCAATATTGAAAACTTGAAACGCTTTGTTGAATATGCGAAAGAACACGGCATTAAAGTTGGTCTTTGGACACAGTCGGACCTTTATGATACAGATCCTAGCAAAGCTGTGGTTCTTCACCGTGACATCGACAAAGAAGTTGCAGAAGCAGGTATTCGTGCCATTAAAACGGACGTTGCCTGGGTTGGTCCTGGCTATTCCTTTGGTTTAAACGGTGTCACAAAAGGTGCGGCCCTTCTGACTGAAAAGAGCGGCGAAAATGCGCGTCCATTCATCGTTTCTCTAGATGGCTGGGGTGGTACCCAACGAGCAGCCGCTATCTGGAGTGGTGACCAAGTTGGTGGACAATGGGAATACATTCGTTTCCACATTCCAACTTATATCGGTCTAGGACTTTCAGGAAACCCTAACATGGGTTCTGATATGGATGGTATCTTTGGTGGTGCCGATCCGATTATCAATGCGCGTGATTACCAATGGAAGACCTTTACGTCAATCATGATGAACATGGATGGCTGGGGCGCTAAGCCTAAAACGCCGTTCTCATTTGATGACCGTATTACGGATTTAAACCGGATTTCTCTGAAAACCAAATCAACCTTGGTGCCTTATGCTTATTCGACGGGTCATCAGGCAACTGACACAGGAACACCGATTGTTCGGGCCATGTTGATTGATTTCCCAGACGATATGATTAACTACACCAAGGCAGTGCAATACCAGTACATGTATGGGGATAATTTGCTTGTAGCTCCTGTCTATAAGAACACTAACATGGACGAAAATGGTAATGATATCCGAAACAACATCTATCTGCCAAAAGGAGTCGAATGGATTGACTTCTATACGGGTGAAAAATATGATGGTGGACAGGTTCTGAACGGTTTTGAGGCACCTCTCTGGAAGATACCAGTCTTTGTTCGAAATGGCGCCATCATTCCAATGGCGAATGCCAATAATAATCCAGGTGAAATCGACCGGACCAATCGCTTGATTCAGTTTTACCCTCATAACAGCAGTGATTTCCTCCTTTACGAGGATGATGGAACATCTGTCAACTATACTAATGGTGAACGGGCGACAACCCTGATTAAGAGTGAAGCGGGAGACTCTAATGTCTCTGGTTCAGCTGTCTTAACCATTGGTAAGACTGAAGGTGACTTCGATGGCTTTGTTAAAGAAAAGACTACAGAGTTACACGTCAATGTGTCTAAGGATATCGAAGGCATTACAGCTAAGATTGGGGAACGTGAGCTTGCTTTAACTCGCGTAACAACCTTGGAAGACTATGAAAAGGGTAGCAACGTTTACTTCTATCACCAAGATCCTAAGATGGAAACGTACAACCCAACTAGTCAGGAAATCCAAGACTTGTCTGTAACCATGAATGATCTCTTGAAGATTAAATTGGAAAAAACAGATGTGACTCAGGCAGATATCGTCGTTTCCCTTCAAGGGTTTGAAAATAAAGAAGCTGAAAAGGTCGTTCCTGATACTCTTGAAATGCCTGAAATGACCCTAAATGTGGCAACCCCCGAAGATACGGTAACAGCGACCAGCATCAAGGTAACATGGGATGAGGCTGATGGGGCTGAAACCTATGATATTGAACACAATGGTGTCCTTTATACAGGAATCAAGGGAACAACATTTGACTTTGAAGACCTTAACTTTGGCAGTGACCATAGCTTTAAGGTCAGAGCTGTCAATGCTAAAGGAGCGTCAGAATGGTCAGACGTTGTCAATACCAAGACCAGTGAAGATCCATGGTTGAATGCTATTGATATTGATCCAGCACGTGTGACCACAAACATTAGGCAACAGCCAGGAGAAGGCATTGAAAATCTCTTCAACAAGAAAAAAGGAGATATCTTCCACAGCGACTGGTACTCACAAGTAGCTAGTGATTCCTACATAAACATTGACCTTGGAGGAATTTATGACCTCGATCACTTGGAATATCGTCAGCGTAGTGACGGTGGTGTTAATGGTCGCATCAACTGGGCGACTTTCTGGACCAGTGATGATGGGGTCAATTGGACCAATTCAGGTAGTGAGGACTGGCGTGGGGATGGCATTTCTAAAAAACATGCCCTCAACACCAAAGCACGCTTTGTCTACATGAGAGTTGATGGCAGCCACGGTGGCTTTATTTCTGGTGAAGAAATGCTTGTCTTCAAGAAACCAGGAACTAAGATGCAAATTCCTGGAGATATTAACAACGATGGTCAAATCACTGAAGACGATAAGACATCCTTCTTGAACTACTCTGGTTTGAGAGAGGTTGACAGCGACTTTGATTACATCAAACATGTGGATGCGAATAAGAACGGTCTCATTGATGCTCAAGATATCAATGTCATCGCTACTCAACTAGAAGGCGGTGTGACCAATCCTCAAACAACACCTCCAACAGGTCGCTTATACTTTACAGCAGACAAATTAGACTTGAAGGCTGGTGAAGAAACTGTAGTAACCTTGATGGCGGATGAAGTAGCTGATGTTAATGCTTTAACAACAGTCTTTAAAGTGGATGCGACTGCTCTGACTGTTGTAGGTCGAGTAACTGCAGAGAAAGCCTTTACGAAAGAAGCTGAGAACTTCTCGAACGTTAAGACACGTGGAAATGAAACCAGTGTTGTCTTTAGCTTTATTAACTTTGGTGAAAAAGAATTGTTGGCAGGTTCTGGCAAGGTTGCAACAGTGACGCTTAGAGCAAACAAAGACACGGTTGTCGACTTCTCTAGCCAAGAAGGTGTCCTTGTCGGAAACAATCAAGCTTTTAGCAATCTTGGAAATGACAAAGTGCGTCAAGCAGTTGACTATACGAGCACGATTGACGTTCCGTCCAATGTACAGGTTAGTCGTCCAACTCAAGGAAGCTTAACGGTGACATGGGATGCTAATCCAAATGCCTTCCGCTATAGCATTGAGAGGGAAGTGATTGGTTCAGATGGTCAGGTAACTTATGAAGAAGTCGCTAGAACTGAAACCAATACAGTTGACGTTTACAATTTGACTCCTGAAACGCTTTATAAACTGAGAGTTACAGCGATAAATCCTCTCGGACGCTCTGAAGCTTCTGAACTGGTTGCCGAAACGACTCTGGCTAAAGATGTCAGCCGTCGCCTTGAGATAACTTCCGCAACACCTGAAGTGGAATCGCAACCAGGACAAGAAATCACCCTGTTAATCGATGGGGATGAGGCCACTCAATACCATAGTAAATGGTTTAATGACAAGGCAGTGCCATCTGCTCTAACTCTTGACTTTGGAGAAGAAAGGGTACTTGATCATCTCATCTATGTTCCTCGACCAGATGCTGGAAATGGAACCATTACCAGCTTGACTTTACAAACCAGTCAAGATGGCGAGAATTGGTCTGAGCCTACTGCTGTTATACATTGGACCAATGATGCGAGTGATAAGGTAGCTCTCTTACCAGAGGGGACAAGCGCTAAGTTCTTGAAACTTAACTGGTTGGGAAGTGTAGGAGGATTCGTTTCAGGTCAAGAATTGTACGTTATTGGTGATGAGATTTCAGACCCAGCACCAGATCCAGATCCGACACCAGATCCAACTCCGGTACCAGATCCAGCACCAGTGCCAGATCCAACTCCGGATCCAGATCCAGCACCAGTGCCAGATCCAACTCCGGATCCAGATCCGACACCAACCCCGGATCCAACCCCAGATCCAACTCCGGTACCAGATCCAGCGCCAAGTCCGGATCCAGCGCCAAGTCCAGATCCGACACCAAGCCCAGATCCAGCGCCAAGTCCAGATCCGACACCAGATCCAGATCCAGTGGAAGGTGTGCTTTCAAAAGCGCGTCTCTTGGTAGACCCTGAAACAGGTATCGTCGTTGAATTACCAGCGGGTGAAAAGGATAGTATAGTTGGGATTAAAGCTAAGCATATCGAAACTGGAGATCTTGATACACCGTCTGAACTAGCAGGCAGAGATTTTGACCTCTATGACATTGAGGTGCTAGATAAAGATGGTCAGGATATGGATATTACGAAACCTGCACTTGTTGTTATGCCGGTTGATCCATATAAGGAAATCGAAGATGTGTTATATCTTCCAGAAGAAGGAGGTTCAGTTTCATTAAATTATGTTCGCAGTGTACGGAGAAATCAAGATGGTAGTCTAACACCAGTCGTTGTCTTTGAAGCTCAACACTTTAGCTTATATGCTGTTGTTTATAAACCAACTAAGCATGGTGACAATAGCCAGGTTGTCATTCCAAATCGTGGTGAGTCAGAAATCTCAGTGGACGAAACATCTGATAAACCAACCGTAACACCTGTTTCACTTGGTCATAATAAAGAAAAGGAAACAAATGAAGTGGGTGAGAGCGAAACAGTAGCTACAGTAGTAGAGTCAGAAACAGATAAGGTGTCAGAAACCTTGCCAAATACAGGGTCACAAGATAATCTATTTGGTTTAGGGTTGATGAGTCTACTCTCTGGTTTTGGTCTTGCAGGCAGTCATCTGTCTAGCAGACGTCGTAGACGGTAAGCTATTTAAAACTATCTTAGTTGCATCATTTGGGAAAACATGCTATAATACAGATAGTTAAATAAGAAAAGGAGGTCGAGGCATACGTCTTGACCTCTCTTATATGCATTAATATTGAAAAGAAACGGAGGACAGTATTATCGCAAATCAATCTATTGTTGACATCGTGACTGAGGTTGTGGCGCCAGCCATCCAGCCACCATATGAGCTTGTGGATGTTGAGTATGCTAAGATGGGTGGAGATATGGTCTTGAGTATCTTCATTGACAAAGAAGGGGGCATTTCCCTAAATGACACGGCTGATCTATCAGAGGTCATCAGCCCGCTATTGGATAGTATCCAGCCAGATCCTTTCCCGGATCAGTACATGCTGGAAGTGACCAGTCCTGGTTTGGAGCGACCGCTTAAGACAGCGGAAGCCCTTCAAAATGCTGTTGGCAAGTACATCAATGTTAGTCTTTATAAGGCTATTGATAAGGTCAAAGTGTTTGAGGGAGACCTTCTGGCCTTTGATGGGGAGACCCTTCAGATGGCCTATATGGACAAGACCCGCAAGAAGGAAGTGTCCATCCCTTACGAGACTGTTGCGAAAGCCCGTCTTGCTGTTAAACTCTAATCGTTAAAAAATTTAAAGGAACAAACATGAGCAAAGAAATGCTAGAAGCCTTCCGTATTTTGGAAGAAGACAAAGGAATTAAAAAAGAAGATATCATTGATGCTGTTGTAGAATCACTCCGTTCTGCCTATAAGCGTCGTTATGGACAGTCGGAATCTGCTGCGATTGAATATGATGAGAAAAAAGGAGACTTCCGTGTCTATACAGTTCGTGAAGTCGTGGATGAAGTCTTTGATAGTCGTCTGGAAATCTCCCTTAAGGATGCCCTTGCCATCAGCTCAGCCTATGAGCTTGGGGATAAGATTAAGTTTGAAGAGTCACCAACCGAATTCGGACGTGTAGCTGCGCAGTCTGCTAAACAGACCATCATGGAAAAGATGCGCAAGCAAACCCGTGCTATCACCTACAATACCTACAAAGAACATGAAAATGAAATCATGTCAGGAACCGTTGAACGCTTTGACAACCGCTTCATCTATGTGAACCTTGGAAGTATCGAAGCGCAACTCTCTAAACAGGATCAAATTCCTGGAGAAGTGTTCCAATCGCATGATCGGATTGAGGTATTTGTCTACAAGGTCGAAGACAATGGCCGTGGGGTCAACGTCTTTGTTAGCCGTAGCCACCCTCAGATGATCAAACGCCTCATGGAGCAGGAAATTCCAGAAGTTTATGATGGCACCGTTGAAATCATGAGCGTGTCGCGTGAAGCAGGTGACCGGACCAAGGTTGCCGTTCGTAGCCACAACCCAAACGTGGATGCTATCGGAACCATCGTCGGTCGTGGCGGTGCCAATATCAAGAAAATCACCAGTAAATTCCACCCAGCCAAGTACGATCCTAAGTTGGACCGCATGTTGCCTGTCGAAGAAAACATCGATGTGATCGAGTGGGTTGAAGATCCAGCTGAATTCATCTACAATGCCATCGCACCAGCTGAAGTGGATATGGTCCTCTTTGATGCAGAAGACGCTAAACGTGCTACCGTTGTTGTCCCTGACAACAAGTTATCGCTTGCTATTGGTCGTCGTGGGCAAAACGTTCGTTTAGCGGCTCACTTAACAGGTTTCCGCATCGACATTAAGTCTGCTAGTGAGTACGAAGCCCAGGAAGATCAATTCTTCCCAGAAGTGGCTCCAATTGAAGAAGACGCTGAGGCAGTAGAGAGCCTCGATGAAGCAGCTTGGGTAGATGTTGATGATGACATGTTGGCTGCTGCGGCAGAATTTGGAGTGGCTCCAGATCAGGAGTAGGAGGTAGAGGATGGTTAAAACCCGTAAAATCCCTCTCAGAAAATCAGTCGTTTCAAATGAGATTATCGACAAACGGGATTTGCTGCGCATTGTCAAAAACAAGGATGGTGAGGTTTTTATTGACCCGACTGGCAAGGCCAATGGTCGCGGTGCCTACATCAAATTAGACAATGACGAAGCAGCGCTTGCCAAGAAAAAGCTTGTTTTCAACCGTGCCTTTGGCGTGGACATAGACGAAGCTTTCTATGACGAGCTTATCGCCTATGTTGATCACAAGGTCAAAAGAAGAGAGCTAGGTCTTGAATAATCACCAAAAACTCTTAAATCTATTAGGACTGGCCCAACGTGCTGGAAAAGTGATTTCCGGCGAAGAGTTGGTGGTCAAAAGCATCCAGAACAATCAGGCCAAACTGATTTTTCTAGCCCAGGATGCTGGTCCTAATTTAACGAAAAAAATAACGGATAAATCCGACTATTATCAGGTAAACGTCTCCACAGCGTATACGACGCTGGAAATTAGCACAGCCATTGGCAAACCGAGAAAGGTTCTTGCCGTGACAGATGCTGGATTTGTAAAGAAGATGAGGTCTATTATGGAATAGAACAGGAGGACAAGGTATTGTCTAAGAAGAGATTAAATGAAATCGCCCGTGAATTGGGTGTTGCCAGTAAGGAAGTCGTCTCAAAAGCGCAAGAACTGGGATTCGATGTTAAAAGCCATGCATCAAGTGTCGAGTCAGAAGCAGCAGCTAAGATTGCAGCTAGCTTTGGAAACGCTAGTACGCCAAAAGCAGTGCCTGCAGAAAAGGCTAAGCCAGCGGTAAAAGCAACAACTAAACCTGTCGAAAAAACTGCTGAGAAGCCAGTTGAAAAACCAGTAGGTAAAGTAACGGAAGCGCCTGCCCAAAAAGCGGCAGAAACGCCATCTCAAACAGCACCTGTGGCTGATAAAGCTGTTGCACCAACAAGTGAGCCTGCCAAGGCAAATGCTCCTGCTGCTCCAGTGGCTCGCCCGCAAAGCCGAAACTTTAAGGCAGAGCGTGAGGCTAGAGCGAAAGCTCAAGGCAACCGAGGAGGTCAAGGCAACCGTCGCAACGATAACCGCCAGGATCGCGGTGGGCAATCAGCAGACAATCGTCGTTTTAATGATCGGCCAAATGATCGTCGTCAAAATAGCACGAACGATCGTCGCCAGGATAATCGTCAAGGCAACCGCGAGGGTCAAGGCCAAAACCGCCGTCAGGATAACCGTGGAGGCCAAGAACGTCGCCAGGACAACCGTAATGGTCAAAACCGCCGTAACGACAACCGCCAAGCGCAGACAGCACAGGCAGCGCCACGGATTGACTTTAAGGCACGTGCTGCAGCCTTAAAAGCCGAACAAAATGCGGCTTATGCGGCAGGTAGTGAAGAGCGTTACAAGCAAGAGCTAGCCGCTAAAGAAGCCCAACGTCAGGCTCAAGCTCGTAAGCCAAAAATCGAAGAGGTCTTTGTGGAGCCAGTGGCGGAAGCAACGCCAGCACCAACACCAGTTCCAACTCCTGCGCCAGTCGCTGAAAAACCAGTAGACAACCGTCGCAAGAAGCAAAACAAGACTGACAAGTCGCGTGACTTCCGTCAAGATAATGAAGACGGGCCACGCAACAAGCAAACGAATAGGAATCGAAATAACCAACAAGTGCGAAATCAAAGAAATTCCAACTGGAACAACAAGAAGAATAAACGTGGCAATAAAAATCAGGTGCAAAAACCGGTTACGGAGCGCAAGTTCCACGAGTTGCCGACAGAGTTTGAATACACAGCTGGTATGACTGTTGCCGAAATTGCAAAACGGATCAAACGTGAGCCAGCCGAAATTGTTAAGAAACTCTTTATGATGGGTGTTATGGCAACCCAAAACCAATCTCTCGATGGCGATACCATTGAACTCCTCATGGTGGACTATGGCATTGAAGCTAAGGAAAAAGTCCAAATCGATGATGCGGATATCGAACGCTTCTTTGTCGAAGATGGCTACCTGAACGAAGATGAGTTAACAGAGCGACCTCCAGTCGTTACCATCATGGGTCACGTTGACCATGGTAAAACAACGCTCCTTGATACCCTTCGGAATTCGCGTGTAGCCACTGGCGAAGCAGGGGGAATCACTCAACATATCGGTGCCTACCAAATCGAGGAAAACGGGAAGAAAATTACCTTCCTAGATACCCCTGGTCACGCAGCCTTTACGTCCATGCGTGCCCGTGGTGCCTCTGTCACTGATATCACCATCTTGGTGGTTGCGGCAGATGACGGTGTTATGCCACAGACTGTCGAAGCGATTAACCACGCTAAGGCAGCAGAAGTGCCAATCATCGTTGCCATCAACAAGATTGATAAGCCTGGTGCCAACCCAGAGCGCGTGATTGGTGAACTGGCAGAACACAATGTTATCTCAACTGCTTGGGGTGGCGATTGTGAGTTTGTTGAAATCTCAGCTAAATTCAACCAAAACATCGATGAATTGTTAGAGACTGTCCTTCTGGTTGCGGAATTGCAAGAACTCAAGGCTGACCCAACGGTTCGTGCTATCGGTACGGTTATTGAAGCGCGCTTGGATAAAGGCAAGGGTGCTGTTGCAACCCTCTTGGTTCAACAAGGGACTCTTAATGTGCAAGACCCTATCGTTGTCGGTAACACCTTTGGGCGTGTTCGTGCCATGACCAATGACCTTGGCCGTCGTGTTAAGGTGGCTGGTCCATCAACGCCAGTATCTATCACAGGTCTTAACGAAGCGCCTATGGCCGGAGATCATTTCGCGGTTTATGCCGATGAAAAAGCTGCGCGTGCAGCAGGTGAAGAACGTGCCAAACGGGCCCTTCTCCAACAACGTCAAGCCAATAACCGTGTGAACCTGGATAACCTCTTTGATACCCTTAAAGCTGGTGAAGTCAAGTCTGTTAATGTCATCATCAAAGCTGACGTTCAAGGTTCTGCAGAAGCCTTGGCAACATCCCTTCAAAAGATTGACGTTGAAGGAGTTAAAGTAACCATCGTTCACTCCGCAGTTGGTGCCATCAATGAGTCCGACGTGACTCTGGCGCAGGCTTCCAATGCCTTTATCGTAGGGTTTAACGTGCGTCCGACGCCAATGGCTCGCCAACAGGCAGAAGCTGACGAAGTGGATATTCGTCTCCACAGCATCATCTACAAGGTGATTGAGGAAGTGGAAGATGCCATGAAAGGGATGCTCGATCCAGAATTCCAAGAAAAAGTTATTGGTGAAGCGATTATCCGTGAAACCTTTAGCGTATCCAAAGTCGGTACCATCGGTGGTTTCATGGTCTTGTCTGGTAAAGTGACGCGTGACTCCAAAGTTCGTGTTATCCGTGACGGTATTGTGATCCATGATGGTGACCTTGTCAGCTTGAAACACTACAAGGATGACGTTAAGGAAGTAACGAACGGCCGTGAAGGTGGTCTCATGATTGAGAAATTCAACGACCTTAAAGTTGATGACACCATCGAAGCCTACATCATGGAAGAAATCAAACGGTAATCAGTTAATAATGCATTACCATAGATATACTATATTGCAGACGACAGTTAGCCTGACTGGCTGTCGTCTTTTATGACGATAGAAAGGAGAATTTCATGGGAAATTCATTTCGAACAGACCGAGTTGGCATGGAGATTAAGCGGGAAGTCAATGATATTTTGCAAAAGAAAGTGCGTGATCCCCGTGTCCAAGGCGTGACCATCACGGATGTGCAAATGGTCGGGGACCTCTCATCTGCCAAGGTCTACTACACCATCTTGAGTGACCTAGCTTCTGATAACGAAAAGGCCCAAACAGGTCTTGAAAAAGCTAAGGGAACCATCAAGCGAGAGCTTGGCCAACGCCTAACCATGTATAAGGTCCCAGACCTCGTCTTTGCCAAAGACGAATCCATTGCCTATGGCAATAAGATCGATGAGATGCTTAGAAACTTGAATAAAGACTAAAACATATCTCCAATGAGAGACATCCCAACAATTAGACAGAAGATCTAATTGTTGGGGTGTTTTTAAGTCTTTATATGAGTAACACGGAATTCATGATTGGTTAGGGAGTCTAAAAACTAGGGGCAAACCGACTAAATCTAATCACTGGAATAACTGTTTTTAAATTATCTGAATTGTTTTAGAACTTTCATACTGTGTTGACACTAAAATTAGTTTTAGTTTGCGCAAGTATTTCTGGTAATACAATTGGTTATTTGTTATACTATAATGGAAGTGACTATAAGGTTTAATAGTATTTTTAAAGCGATTGTTTTTAGGAGAACAGAAATATTCTACTTTTTCTGATTGATAATCACTTCCTTTGTCATAAGTAGCAATGAATCTGTTTTTTGCTATATGATGATGAGATAATTCAAATCATTTAGAATTGGGGATATAGAATAATGAAATTAAGAAATATATTAATAGCAGTTTTAATGATGGTTGCTTCAATGCTTTCGTCATCGAACTATGTACATGCTGAAGAGATCACTGATTTTAAAGTCATGGTGATGAAAGTTGTAACGGAAGAAAGGTATAATCAGTATTCTAGGTCTTTAGAGCCTATTGCTGGAATTAAATACCAGGGATCTGATGGAGAAGTATATACTTCGGATACGGAAGGAATAATTGAACTAAAGGATGTACCTGAAGAAGGATTGACACTAGCGTATATTGATTCTTCGGATGGTATAACCTATTTTCATCAAAAAGAAGTTAAAGTTAAAAAAGAAGATTTTTTTAATGGCTATACAACGATAGAGAAGTATATATACATCGCAGAAGAGACACTAATCCAAATAGGTGCAGAAGGTCCAGAAGGTGAAAGAATAAGAGGTTTTACAGCGGAAGCTAAGGAAGATGGGCAATCTATTCCTGTAAAACCGTCATATCCTTATGGTTTTAAAATAAAAGCAAGACCTGGTAAAACATATGAAATTTTTGGTGCAAATGTAGACCTATATGATGTGACTCCGGTATATGAATTTACCCTTAATGAGGAAGTGGAGGCAGTAGCCCAAGATAACGGTATTGATGTTGCTAAATTCTATCTCGATACTTTGGACTTGAAGTACAAGATGGCAGAAGGCAGTTCAACGGTAACATTAAATGTGCTAGATGCTTCTACAAAAAAACCACTTAAAGGGGAGTTTATTGAGTATCAATTAGCCTTAAAAGATGCGCCTAATGATTTCGTTTTGAAGGGAACAATGGATGAAAATGGTCAGATTGTTTTTAAAGATGTGCCAAAAAATTTCAAAGGCCAAACATTTGTCCTAAATCCTACTTATGAAACTGAAAATAATTATTTTTTATCCAATAATTTTGAATTTAAAGTTGAAAAGGATAATAGTCAGTTAGAATTTTCTGTATATGTTTCGAAAGAAAAGCAAGTAAAAGTCCGGCTTAGAGAGAACGATATGTATAACCGTTCAAAGGATATCAAAAAAGCTAATGTTTTAATAACTGTAGTTGACTCAATTTCTGGGGAATCCAATACGTTGTCTACAGATGAGAATGGGGAGGCTTATTTTACAGCCAAAACAGGCGTTAGATATAGTATATATGGTGATAGGATTGAAGGCTATCAGTTGCCCTTTAATTTAGACTATCAGGAATTTAGGGGATATGGTAGTTCTGAGGTAGCTATATATTACAGAAAAAATGATTCGGATTTGCCTATCCCTCCAGATCAGGATGAACCTACTGTCCCTGAGACAGAAGGTGTGCAAAAGTTTGATCGACTGGAAATCATTTTAAAAGGAAGTGATGAAAAAGGGTTAACTGGGGAATTCAAATTATATGCTCCGGCCAAGTATTATACAATTTATCCATATGAAGAATTGATGATAGTAAATGGAGAAAAGTATATTCAAATTAGGCCAGAGTGGAAACCGGGAGGGTATTCAGATCGTTTTAAAACTGCAGATGGCAGAGTGTCCATTACTGCTATCAGCACTTATTCAATGGAAGATGAATTAAGGGCGATCAACATAAATGAATTTGTGATTTTGCAGGAGAAAACGGAAGATGGATACGCGATTGAACGCCAACCGATTTTCTCTAATGAAAACGGAAACTTTGTAGTTGAGAATAAAAGAATTGATGAACGAAAAGTGTTATCTATTAAGATTCTTGATGGTTTCACGGGTGATATTATAGACGATGCTAATATTTCAGGTTTATACAGAGATCAGCAACATCAAAATTATCCAGATGATGACTCTGATATTGTGAACAATCAAGTTGAAATTAATGAAAATCAGAGAAAGCATTTCCTTCATAAAATTAAGAGTGATAACTACTGGTCAACGTTTGATTCTAAAGAAATAACTGATGAGGAGATTGAAAAAGGCGAGGCCCTCATCAAGCTATATCCAAAGACGCATGGAAGGGTGGTAATTGCCCCATCCATTCTAGTAAAAGACAACAATCGTATTGTAGCTAACCCCTATGAGGGGATAGTGGAAGTTTTAGATTCTACAGGAAATGTTGTCGATACGTTAGAGTTTAAAAATGGTGAGGCGGGTCCTGGAGGTCCCTATCCAGAAGGCATGATCATCGATGAAAATGCTATAACAAAGTGGTTGCCCTTGGGACATTATTTTATTCAGCTTGTGGACTCAAATGGAGAAACTCATAGGCAGGAACTAAGGGTTGATGAGGAGCATCTAGATGAATACGGACAAATGCTCAAACACTTTAGGGTATCTCCTTTGTTAAAACTAAAATTGAGTAAAATAGACAAATTCGTTCGTGCTAAGCTAAAAGGAGCAGAGTTTTCTATTTATAGAGCTCCAACTGGCGTTAGAGAAGAGGAGAAGGCAACTCCAGCTTTTCGTTCAATCATCAATACTCCTATAGAAAAAGAACCAGTTCGTGATTATGATGAACTTGGATATTATTACAATTACAATAATCAGGTTTGGAAATTTTATCAAAAAATAAGCATTGACGAAAATGGAAATATTAAAATTATTGGGGATGATACGAGTCGTTCAGCTTTTTTAGAGTTGGCTCTATTTGAAGATGCATTAGGTGGATATTTTGGAAATGAACTTTTATCTACAGAGTATAAGTATCTTCTCGTAGAAACTACGCCTCCAGAAGGATATATATTAGATTCTACGCCAATTGAAATTGGTAAAATGACAGATAAATCTATAAAAGTAGAAGTTATACCAGAAAATCAAAGTGTCAGAGCGAAAAGAATTTACGCTTTTGATGACTTAATTAAAGAAAACACGTTTATTAAACTCTATAGGCAAATTGAGGATGGTATTTTAGAAGAAGTTCCGAATGCTCCAACCTTAAAATTTGAATCCACTAAGACTTATGTAGAGTGGCAGGGGATTGAGTTAATGGACACGGATGGGAATCCTTACCAATTTGTAGCCAAGAATGTGGGTGAAAATGAAGTTGAGTACACGGGAGACAGTATAATTATCTCTAACGAACCATCTGTAAGAAATATAAAAATCACAAAACAATGGTTTGATGAGTATGGTAAAGAAATTGAAAAACGCGATAATCTATCTACAAAAGTTGATCTAAAAGCTAACGATGATACCGTTAAAACTTTGGAGTTGTCCGATAAAAACAATTGGGAGGTTTTGGTAAGTAATCTTCCAGTACTTGCTGATAATGGAGTTCCAATTGACTATTCTGTTAAAGAAGTTGGCGAAAAAGATGGGAAAATTTCTCTTGGAGGGGAAGATTACCGAGTTGAAATAGTAGGTAATCCCGTAGAAGGCTTTACGATTACAAATAGTAAAACAATTCCACTGACCCCAATGACTCCTCCGACACGAACGCTTAAGGTGAGTAAGATCTGGAGTGGAATAGATGGAAAAGCCATAGACGGACCAGTCGATGCCATCACAGTAGAGCTCTTTAAAGATGGTCAAACCACTGGTGCAACGCTTGAGCTGACCGCTGCTAATGGATGGACCTCTCAGTTTACGAACTTGCCAGTCTCAGCGACTTTAGGCGGTGCTGAACACGAGTATACCATTAAAGAAGTTGGAGAAGAAGAAGGTTCCATCCAAGTCAATGGCACCTGGTATGGCGTTAACTATGGTGGTACGATGACAGATGTCTTGACAGTCACTAATAAAGCGAAGGTTCCACTGACCCCACTGATTCCTCCAACACGGACGCTTAAGGTGAGTAAGATCTGGAGTGGAATAGATG
>NZ_JAUSTM010000016.1 GCF_030812835.1 Streptococcus moroccensis | reverse complement strand
CGAAAATTGGATCAATCATTATCCTAAGAAAATACTGAACTATTTGTCTCCTGCACAGTTTCTTAAAAATGGCTAACTTCTACTTGAAATTTAGCCTATTATTTCGCATAATCTTTAACATCGTCAATCATTAATTGTGTGGATTCAAGACCACCTCCTGAGAGGTACCAGAGGTCAGAGGTCAAGTTCACAATACCATCGTTTTGAGCTGCCTTTGTGGCTTGAACCAACTCGTTTTGCAAGAGGCTTTCATTGCTTGAATTATCCCCACCGATGGCTAGGGTACGGTTTAAGACAAAAATAAGATCGGGGTTGATTTCGCTAATCCCTTCAAAGCTAATCTCTTGACCGTGACGTGACTCTTCAATCTCTGCTTCTGTCGGATGGAAACCAAGTGTGCTATATAAGAAAGCAAAGCGTGAGTTAGGACCAGAAACAGCCATATTCCCTTCGTTCAAGACCATGGCAAGGGCTTTTTTATCTGAAGCTTCATTGGCCGAGGCTATGTCAGCGATTTGGCTATCGAGATTGGCCAATTGTTTTTCTGCTTCTGCCACAGCATCTTCACCAAAGATGCTAGCAAGTGCTGTGATATTCCCTTTTACCGAAGTCCAGTAGTCTGTATTGTCCACCTCAAACATGATAGTTGGTGCAATTTCACTAAACTGGGCTACATAATCTGCCGTGCGACCTGATGCAATAATCAGGTCTGGTTCAAGAGCTGCAATAGCTTCTAAATCCGGTTCTTTCATGTTTCCGACACTGGTGAGATCTGACAGGTCTGAGAGATAAGCTGGTAGACCCTGAGTCGGCAAACCTACAATTGCCTCTTCAAAGCCAATTGCTCGAATGGTATCTGCAGCTCCGAGATCAAAGGTCACAATTTTTTGAGGGTTGACTGGCACAGTAACGTCACCAATGGTCACTTCTGCTGCAGTTTCACTTGTTTTAGTCGTTTCTGATGTCGTGTTCGATGTGTTAGAGCAGGCGATGAGCATGAAGCTTGTTAGCATAGCAACTAAGAGGACTGATAATTTTTTTAACCAATTGTTCATTTTATGTTTTCCTTTTCTTTTTTAATAAATACAATGTTGTTTGCCGTCTATATCGACGATTCGCACTGACATGTCATAGAGCTTGTCCAAGACTGACTTGGTCATAACGGTAGCTGTGGGGCCAGATTCAAAGACCTGACCATCTTTAAAGGCAACCATATGGTAGACATAGCGACTAGCGATATTGATGTCGTGAATAACAATGACCACCGTTTTGCCTAAATCGTCCACTAATTTCCGTAAAATGGTCATCATGGCAATACTTTGCTTCATATCCAAATTGTTGAGTGGCTCATCAAGGAGAATGATATCCGTGTCCTGGGCTAGAACCATAGCGATATAAACCCGTTGCAACTGTCCACCAGACAGGGTATGGATGTAGCGATCCTTGAATCCTTCTAGTCCCATGTAGGCTATTGCTTCTTGAATTTTAGTCTGGTCTTCTTCTGTTAGACGATTGCCACTGTATGGAAAACGTCCAAAGCTAACTAACTCTTCCACTCGCAATCGGGTATGGTAATGCTGGGATTGCTTGAGTAAAGAAAGTTCTCTCGCTAACGCTTTATGGTCCCAAGCCTCAATTTCCTGCCCCTTGATCCAGAGGTAGCCACTTTCTTTGGGCAACAAACGGCTCATAATATTGATGAGGGAGGATTTGCCTGCTCCGTTTGGCCCGATAAAAGCTGTGAAGCTCCCAGATGGGACTTCCATGGAGATATCGATCAGAACAGCTTCATCCCCAAAATGTTTTGAAATCGCTTCTAATTTCATAGGTGTTTTTTCTCCTTAAAGATTAAGTAAAAGAAGAGTAGGCCGCCAATAAGTTCGATAATCATGCTGATGTTAAAACGATAGCCTAAGATACGTTCAATAACAAATTGACCAATGACTAATATCAGAAATCCTAGGAGACTCGCTACAACAAAAAGTTCTTGATGACGATATGTTTTTACGAGCTGATAAGTTAGATTAGCTACCAAAAACCCTAAATAACTTAAAGGGCCAACCAAGGCAGTGATTGTCGCCACCATCATGGCAATAACCCAGAGTAATAGCCGCTCTTCTCTCACAACTTCGACTCCTAGAATGGTGGCTGACTCAGTCCCTAAATGGAGGACATCAAGGATGGCTGATTTCTTCCAAAGAATGAGAGCAAAGAAACATATTAGACCGAATCCAAGACCTAGAATTGAGACATTCATTCGCTGAAAGCTTGGAAATAATCTGGATTGAAGTTGGTCAAACTCATTGGGGTCCATGGTGACTTGGATAAAGGTCGATAAACTACGAATCATGGTACCCAACGCCATACAGATGAGTAAAATCAAGTGTAAGCCTTGATTTAATAACTGTTTCAAAGCCGGCTGTAACAGAAAGAAAAAGCCAGATTGCACAGCTATCAAAATCAAGCATTCAAGGATAGGGTGGAGAAAGAGATCGCCTACTAAACGCCAAGATAACCAGTACAAAATGGTTTGAAGCAAGACATAGACAGCTTCTAACCCTAAAATGCTAGGTGTTAAAAAACGGTTGCCTGTTAAGGTTTGAAAGCTAACAGTTGAAAAGCTAACACCTACAGCGATTATAAAGTAAGCAAGTAATTTCTGACTTCTTGCTTTTAAGGCGTAAGTCGTTAAAGGAGAGCCAAAGGGAAGGACGTAAAGCACTGCCACCAGTATAGCCAGGACCAGTAAACTAGTGATCCATTTCCTTGAGGAACTTGAGTTACTCATAAACACGTCCCTTCCATAAAAGCATGACAAATCCTAAACTTCCAAGAATCCCCAAAATCACACTAACAGACACTTCATAGGGCGCAATAACGACTCTAGCCAGAATATCACAAATCATCACCAAGCAAGCTCCAGCTAAGGCTATTGTCGAAACAGAACGCTTCAAATGATCCCCTTGATATAATCTCACAACATTTGGAACGATCACTCCTAAGAAAGGAAGAGAGCCAACCGTCATAATCGTGACACTAGTCGTCAGCGCCACTAACACAATAACTAAGACTTCATAACGTCGGTAAGACAATCCCAAAACACGACTAGAGTCTTCGCCCAAACCCATCAGGGTTAACCCTGATGACAGAGCCCAGGCCAATACTAAGATGATTAGATTCAGAAAAAGCCATTCGTACTGATTGGATTGAATCATGGCAAAGGACCCTTGTAACCAAGAAGACATGGACTGCACTAAATTAAAACGATAGGCGACGATAGTGGCTAGAGAACCGATAATGCCACTATAAACAACTCCTATTAAGGGTAAGACCCACTGCTCTTTGATTGGTAAACTTTTGACCAACTTTAGGAAAAGCAGTGTTAATAGAATCGCTGTCAAAAACGAAAAGGTCATTTTCTGAGCTAATGTTGCCTGCGGAAAGACAAAGAGGCTCAACAATAAGCCTAATTGAGCAGCTTCAACAGTACCAACTGTCGACGGTGCTGCAAAGGGATTTTGCGTCATGGTCTGCATCAAGAGACCAGCTACGGACATGGACGACCCAGCTAGGAGAATACTTAGCGTACGAGGTAACCTAGAGGCTTGAAAAATAAGCCACATGTTTTGATCCCCAGCGAACAAAGCGGACCAAGAAAATCCTGTTCTAGCCCCGATTGTTAAGGAAAATAGAGAAAGTACTATTAAAAGACCTCCTAAAAAGAAATTCCTTTTTATGCTAAACTACCCCCTCTTTACATTTTTTACCCATCTACCTTAACAAAATTTTTCATAAAATGCAAGCTTTTATTAAAATTATCTGACAATTTAATGATTTTAAAAGGACCCAAAAGTTAGCCTGCTATCGGATAACGTAGTGCTACAAAGACAAAAAACTGAAGACAGCAACGCTGCCCTCAGTTTTAATTATTTGATACTAGTGACAAACCTTAGAAAACCAGCTTGTCCTTCTGGTGTGCGTTTATAGACCCCAGCGTCTTCAAGTACGCGACTAAAGACGAGACCAATTTCCTGCTGGATAATCGCAGTCACATTAGCTGGCGTGATGGAAGGGTGTTTGGCTAAAATCTGATCGGCCCATGTTTGATGGTATGGAGCGACATGCTGGCTCTTTCCAAGCAAATAGTCTTCTACTTCTGCCATTTCAGCCTTAAGGCGGGGTGGTAGGATAGCAAGCCCCATGACCTCAATCAAGCCGATATTTTCTTTTTTGATGTGTTGGACATCCGGATGGGGATGGTAAATCCCGTCTGGAAATTCCTCGGACGTCTGATTGTCACGTAAGACCAAATCCAGTTCAAAAGCGTCACCCACGCGTCTAGCAATCGGCGTCACCGTGTGATGCGGTGTCCCGTCAGTCTCAGCTTTGATCTGTAAAGTATCGTCTGAGTATGATTGCCAAGCTGCCAGAATTTTTTCAGCCAAGGCTAAGATATCTGCTTTGCTCTTTGAGCGCAAGCGAAGGACTGACATCGGCCACTTGACAATACCTGCCTCTACCGATTCAAAACCAGCAAAGGCTACAGGTGTCTCAATAGGCGCCTTCTCCATCGGGAAGGTATGACGACCTCCTTGGTAATGGTCATGGGTCAAAATAGAACCGCCAACAATCGGAAGATCGGCATTCGAGCCAGCGAAGTAACCTGGGAATTGCTCAACAATATCTAGAAGCCGACTAAAGGTTGCTGGCGTGATGCCCATGGGAACATGCTGGCCATGCAGGAAAATACAATGTTCGTTAAAGTAGGCATAGGGTGAGTATTGGAAGCCCCATGTTTGCCCTTGCAGGTCAAAACGAATAATCCGGTGATTGGTCCTAGCAGGATAGCCAATACGCCCTTGATAGCCTTCGTTTTCAAGGCAGAGCATGCACTTTGGATAGTCAGAGGATGGCATTGCTTTGGCAGCCGCAATTGCTTTAGGATCTTTTTCAGGCTTAGAAAGGTTAATGGTGATTTCTAACGCTCCAAACTCTGTCTCTGTTTCAAAGGCAATATTTTGGGCAATCGCCTTCACTTTGATGTAGTCATTGGCCTGACTAAGGTGGTAAAAATCAGCAATCGCCTTTTCTGGACTTTCCGCATAAGTCTCCCAAAACTGACGGTTAACCTGGCTAGGGCTCGGCGTGATAAAGTTCATGAGCTCAGCCCCTAGCATATCCTGCTCATCCGCTAAATCCGAAATCTTTCCAGAAGTAATAGCTTGCGCTACCAAGGCATCCTTGAGTTCCAAAATGGACAGTTCTTCAGCTACTTCTGTGTCATGTTCTCCAACTAAGGCAAAGACACGATTGACCAGATAGGCCCGATCCAGCTCTTCAAAGAGCCCGTGAGCGATGACTGTGGTCACAAATTGTTGAACAAGAGTTGGCATTTGCTCCTCCTTATTCTAGCGATTAGGCACGCGACAAGACTTTAGCCCCGTCAGCAATCTCAGCAACATAAAATTCAGCATCATAGCCCACAACCTCACGGTAATGGTCACCGACAGCCTTAATAAAGGTATCTACCTTGTCTTTCGCAACAATAGCAATGGCACAGCCACCGAAGCCTGCACCTGTCATGCGGGCACCAACAACACCGTCTTGCTCCCATGCTGTGTGAACCAGAGTATCGAGCTCAAGGCCAGTTACTTCGTAGTCATGCTCCAATGAAACATGAGAAGCATTCATCAAGCGGCCAAATTCTGGGATGTTTTCTGCTTCTAAGGCCGCAAAAGCTTGCATGGTACGACCGTTTTCCAAAACGGCATGGCGGGCACGTTTCAAGCGATTAGCATCCTTAATTAAGTAGCCATACTGATCAAAGGATTGCCCGTCCAGCTCACCAAGGGTTTGAATGTCGACGCCACCAGCTTGCAGCTCGCTGACCGCTTCTTCACACTCTGCTCGGCGTTCGTTGTACTTGGAATCCACCAACTCACGGCGTTTCTTGGTATTCATGATGACCACGACATTGTCGCCCAAATCGAGCGGAGCGAGTTGGTATTTCAGGGTATTGGTATCAAGCAGAATCGCTTGATTTTCAGCTCCCATCCCAACGGCAAATTGGTCCATAATTCCTGAATTGACACCGATAAAGTCGTTCTCTGTTTGTTTCCCAATTTTGACCAAATCGAGACGCTCAAGATTAAGACCGTAGAGTTCTTCAGCGATGATACCTGTCAACAGTTCAAGGGAGGCCGATGAGGAAAGGCCAGAGCCATTAGGAATATTCCCATAGACATAAACATCCATCCCTGTCTCAATAGGATGCCCAGCCTCCTTCAAGAATTTGAGCACACCCTTAGGGTAGTTTGCCCAGTTATGCTCTGGATCATTGACGAGATGGTTAAGGTCGACTTCAATAATACCCTTGTCCTCAAAGTTAGCCGAGTAAAAGCGTAGCTTTTGGTCATCGCGTTTTCGGGCTGCACCAAATGTACCCAGTGTGATGGCACACGGAAAGACGTGACCGCCATTATAGTCGGTATGCTCCCCAATTAAGTTAATACGGCCTGGTGAGAAGAAAGTCGCCTCGGCTTTCTGACCAAAAACGTCTAGGAAAGCTTGTTGTAGTTCTTCAGTTATCATAAAAACCTCCATTTAAAGCTGTTTTTCTTTAATTATACAATTTTTAAGTAAATATTTCAATATATTTAGTAAACTTTTATAATGTTTTACTTACAGCTCATTTGATGGTATAATGTTTGAATAATACTAGAGAAGGAGATATTATGGCAACCATTAAAGACATCGCCCAAAAAGCCGGGGTCTCTAGCGCAACTGTTTCTCGAGTACTCAATTATGACCAAACCCTATCCGTTAGTGACGAGACCCGTAAGAAAATTTTTGACACCGCTGATGCCCTTAACTACACCAAGCATATGAAAAAAGCTCCTGTCAAAACAAGCCAGTCCAAACTCGCTGTCATTCAGTGGTATAGTGAACATGAGGAACTCGATGACTTATACTATTATGCTATCCGAACAGGTCTAGAAAAACAAGCTCAAGATCTTCATTATGAAATCATCCGAATTTTTGACCAAGAAGACCTCGAACCTATTAAGCAAGCAGACGGCATCATTGCCATCGGTAAGTTTAGTAAAACCCAATTGAAAGACCTGGCTAGCTATAAGCTTCCCTTAGTTGTTGTAGACAGTAATACCTTAGCCTATGGTATTCCATGCGTGACGACTGATTTTACCTTTGGTGTCCAAACAGCTCTAGAGCATTTTTGGCAGCAGGGGATCAAAGATATCGGTATGCTAACTGGTCAAGAATATACGGCTGACGAAAAGGAAATGGTTGCCGACCAACGATTGATTGCTTTTCAACAGTTCTTGGAAAAACGACAAGCTTATCAGTCTCAATGGCTTAAAGTAGGGGCTTTTACAGCTGAAAGTGGCTATCAAATGATGAAAAAGCTCATTCATCAGGAAAATGACCAACTTCCCCATGCTTTTTTTATAGCGAATGACAATCTGGCCATCGGCGCCCTCAAGGCACTTCAAGAAGAACGGATTGCCGTTCCTGAACGTGTCAGCCTTATCTCTTTTAATGACACAGCTGTGACCAACTATGTCTATCCAGCTCTATCCAGTGTTACTGTTTTTACAAAGGAAATGGGAGCTACTGCTGTGGACCTCATCCACCAGGAATTAAGCAGTGACGAAACGGATTTGCCAGTCAAACAAGTCAACCTTGCTACCAAGCTAACCATCCGAGCATCGAGCATATAAAAAAGGAGCTGCTGCTCCTTTTTCTATGCAATTGTTACAGTATAACTAAACCTTTTTGAGGCGTCAACTGGCAGGATGCTCACACCTATTTTTTCTTCAAAAATATCCGATTCTGTGTCAAAGGTAGCAAGTCCTGTCCACGGCTCTAGAGCAATAAAGGGCGCGTTTGTCCCTGAAGACCAGATGACCAGATTAGGAAAATCCTCATAATCAAAGGAAAGTACTTTTTCCCCAGAACGTGTTTCAAGACTAACAGACTTAGCTGTAATGTTTTCAAATGCCATTGAGTCATCTTCAAAAAGAGCTTGATCCAACGGTAACACTTCTCCTTCAAATGGAACTAAAACACGCTCTTTTCTCGTTAACAAGCCACCGCTGATATTCTTATGGGCATACGGCTCAATACCATGTTCAAACCGTAGTTGATAATCCTTGTAATCCAGTCCCTCTTCTATTGGACAATTAAAGGCCGGATGGCCACCAATAAAGAAGGGCAGAGCTTCATCACCAGTATTACGCACTTCGTAAGTGGTTTTGACCGATTTCCCATCCAACTCATAGCCAATTATCAATTCAAAGGCAAAGGGAAAAACTTCACACGTCTCCGCATTATCTCTTAAAATGAAACGTATAGAGTCTTTATCCTGGTCTAGGAAGTCAAAGTTTTGACGCCGTGCCAGACCATGACGGCCTAAAGTGATTGACTTACCATCCTGTGTCACAGCTTTACCATCTCTCAGACTCCCACAGATCGGAAAACAGACTGGTGCTTGACCAGGCCAGTGAGCAGGGTCTCCCTGCCACAGATATTCTGTTCCTACCTTGTCTTTCAAGGAACTGAGCTCAGCACCAAGTGGTTTAATAGCTATAGATAGGTCATCGTTTTTCAAATAATACATATTATCTCCTTAAAGCGGTTACATTCTCTTTGTATAAAAAAGGACAAGGTCCTTTTCAGATGTCTAAATCAAAGGTCATCAGCCATTTTATTTAACTTTCTTAACCTATGATTGACACCACTTTTACTAATTGGCTGACTTAAGCTATCAGCCAACTGTTGGATCGAATAATCTGGGTGTTCTAACCGTAGGGTTGCAACTTCTTGTAGATCTGCTGGAAGATTATCTAGTCCGATTGCGCCGTCCAATTTGACCAAGTTATTAATGGTACGAACACTTGCTGACACCGTTCGGGCGATGTTAGCTGTTTCAACATTATTCGCTCGGTTGAGATCATTGCGTGTCTCTCTTAAGATTTTGACCTCTTCAAAACTGTCTCGCGCAACCATTGCACCAATCACAATAAAGAAATCCATGATATCTTCTGCCCGTTGCAGATAAGTAACCGCTCCTTTTTTTCGCTCAATAACCTTAGCATCCAGCAAAAACCCTTGCATTAATTGGGCCAAGTCAGTCGCATGGTCACTGTAGATAGAGGCAATCTCCAGCTGATACTTGCCTTTTTCAGGATCTTTGACTGAGCCACTCGCTAAAAAAGCACCTCGTAAATAGGCTCGACTGGCCTCTTCGTTAGAGAGGATAAAGGGTGTAATGCCTGTCTCCAAACCGAAAAAACTATCGGCAAGATGGAGGTCATTGAGAATTTCTTCGACGAATTGGTCTAAAAAAACTTGATAGACCCTGTTTTTCTTGAGGTTTGTTTTCTGGTGGTAGCGGATATCTGCTTTGACGTCGTAGTTTCTATGAATAAGCTCATAGACATGGCGGGCTACCTTGGCGTTTTCACTAGATAATGATAAGGTTAAGCCCTGTTGACCTATTCCTAAATTCCCCGATAATTTAATCATAGCAGACAACTCTGACTTGTCATGGCCTGATAAAGCTATTAATTCCTCTTTAACGGTAACTGTAAAACTCATCTCGCCACCCGTATAATATTGAGAAGTTCCTCGACAACCAAAGGGCCATCATGAAAGGCGCCGCCATTTTCAAACTCAACAAAATGAGATGAAATAACGCGTGGTACTTGGTCCTGTAATCCCTTAAAATCATGGGTTACTTGCACCAAATACTCATCAAATTGGTGGAGATCCATATAATCTTGAGGAACTTCCTCGATATTGACTAAAACCGTGTCGATAAAAGGTTGGCCTAAATGACGATTGAGTACTGCAACATGATCGGCATCCGTAAAGTGTTCGGTCTCGCCTCTCTGGGTCATGATGTTGCAGACATACACCACTTCTGCTGCTGTTTCCAACAAGGCTTTTGAAATGTCAGGAATGACTATGTTAGGCAGTATTGAGGTAAACAGAGAACCTGGCCCTAAAACAATCATATCAGCTTCCATAATAGCGGAAACCACTTTACGGCTCGCTGTCGGCGCCTCGTCGTTATAACTATTGGTCACAAAAACATGATCGATATGCCCCTGATGCTTAGCAATCTGACTTTCTCCTACAACTTCAGTGCCGTCCTTAAACACAGCATGTAAGGTTAATGCATTGTCACTAGATGGGTAAATTTTCCCAGTGACATGGAAAAATTTAGTCAAGAGCTGCATGGCATTGTAGAGTGAGCCCTTCATTTCAGAAATTCCTGCAATAATCAGGTTCCCTAAAGGATGGCCTGCTAAAGGTCCGTCATTTTCATGAAACCGGTATTGAAATATCTGCTCATAGGTTTTTGGCATATCTGACATGGCTACCAAGACATTCCTTAAATCTCCAGGTGGCGCCATTCGCATGGATTCGCGCAATTGTCCTGAAGATCCGCCGTCATCTGCCACGGTGACAATAGCTGTGATGTCAACGGCATGCTGACGAAGGTTATTGAGTAGTACAGGAATCCCCGTTCCTCCCCCAATAACTACTATTCTCGGTTTTCTCATGAACGGTTTACCGTCTCTTTCCGTCGATCTTTGTCTCTATGGCCAAGGTTAACAGACCAATGCGTTTGCAAATCTTCTGCCAGTCGCTTGGCAAATGCAACAGAGCGATGTTGCCCACCTGTACAGCCAATAGCAATCGTTAAGACGGATTTCCCTTCTTTTTGATAGCCTGGTAAAATCGGTTTAATAAGGGCAACTAAATGTTGGTAAAATGCTTCTGATGCCTCGTGCCCCATTACATAATCATAAACAGCTTGATCCAGACCTGTTTGAGGACGCAGTTCAGGGACATAGTGAGGATTTGGTAAGAAACGCACATCAAAAACTAAGTCCGCGTCGAGAGGAAGTCCGTATTTAAAGCCAAAGCTCACCACTTCAATCCTAAAAGCGGCTTGTTGATGATCATCTGAAAACGAATCGATAATGGCTTGGCGTAACTTTCTAGGCGTTAATTCTGTCGTATCAATGACATGCTGACTGGTGCTTTTTAAAGGCGCTAAGAGTTCTCGCTCCTTTGCTATCCCATCTAAGACGCGTCCATCAGCAGCCATTGGATGACTACGGCGAGTTTCCTTATAACGCGCAACTAATTCATTATCAGTAGCGTCCAAGAATAGGATTTTGACATCTACAGATGCATTGCTGTCCAGCTGATCAATAATCGATCCCCCATCGGCAAAGAAGGAACGACTGCGCATATCTACAACAACAGCCACCTTGTCATTATCTTGACTTGTTCTTAAAAGCTCAATAAACTTAGGTAAGAGTGCCGGTGGCATGTTATCAATGGTAAAATAACCCATATCCTCAAATGATTGGATAGCGACTGTTTTACCGGCGCCACTCATACCTGTAATGACAACTAATTGCAAAGGTTTTTCTGACATTTTCTCCTCCTATATATATAGATTCTCAATCCACAACTACCGTTTAGATAAATTGTTTTTGACCCAGCCAATCCCGTATAACGGCTAGGGTTTGGTCTTGGAATTTTCCTGTTTCATACATATGATCTGCGCCAGTAATGGATACTAAAAGCGAGCCGGGGTAATTTCGCGCTGTTTTACGTGCAATTGGGGATACGGTCATCTTGTCTTCACTTCCAGTAATGACCAAGACAGGCCCCTTAATTTTAGAAAAATCCACATAGCTAGCACGAGTCTTATCGGCAAATGGAAATGCCATCTGGGTATAAACTTTCCCAGACTCTGGTACCAAGTCCTTGAAAATATCTTCTTTAAGCTCAGGATCTTGGACATTCATGCAATAATTAAAGAACTCCACCTTATAAGGCGGCATTGGCTTTTTCCAAAAGCCCCAACGCAGGAAGTGGCGAATAAAACAGCGAACCATTGTTGGGTAAAGGGCAAAGATATCAGCTGTTGGCGCTGGCCCCATCAAGATCATCCCAGCAACCTCGGTCCGCTCCGCAACCATTTGAGCGAGGAGACATCCTAAAGAATGACCTAAAAGTATGGGCTTCTCAGGCAAACCGTCTACCAAAGCAACCAGATCGTCCGCATAGTCTGTTAAACTGACCGCTCCAACCTTGGCTTCCACCTCTTCATAGGTTAAGTCATGGTAGCGAAGACTAGGGGTATGAACAGTCAACCCCATAGCCGTTATTTTGTCCGCAAAACTTCCCCAAACATTTCCGTCACACCAAGTGCCATGGATCAATACAATATGCTTGGTCATCTGTTCTAGGCTTTTGTAATCTCAGCAATGACTTCGATTTCCACCTTAACATCTCGTGGAAGACGAGCTACTTCAACAGCAGAACGGGCAGGAAAGTCTGCCTTAAAAGCTGTGGCGTAAACACCGTTAAAAGCTACAAAATCATTCATGTCTTTGAGGAAACAAGTGGTTTTAACCACATGGTCAAAGTCTGTTCCAGCAGCTTCCAAGATTGCTTCAATATTTTTTAAAACTTGTTCCGTCTGTTCTTCAATAGTCACTCCCACAACTTCACCTGTCTCAGGTGAAAGGGGAACTTGACCACTGGCAAATAATAGATTGCCAACAACTTTTCCTTGCACATAAGGTCCAATAGCTCCTGGTGCTTTGTCAGTGTTAATAATTATCATGTGACATCTCCTTATAATCGATTATTTCCTATATTATAGCACATTTCAATACCATCCGTTTCGTCCATCCTTTATTTTTTGGTAAAATAAAAGCAAGGACTCTTCAAGAACTCTTTAGGAGGAAAATCATGTCTCTTTACTCTGTCTCTTCTCATAACAATCAAGGTATCGATGGTACTGTCCGCCTGTCAAATGGAAAAACGGTTGCAACCAATCATCCCCTGAACGACCAACCAGGGTTTAACCCAGAAGAGCTGATCGCTCTCGCCTGGTCTACTTGCCTCAAAGCAACTTTAGATGCCGTTTTAGAAGCAAAATCAATGAGCAACCATTCCTACGTAGAGGTTCACGTTGATCTTGAAAAAGAGCCAACAACACCTGGTTACTTTTTTGCAGTTAGAGGGCAAGCTAGCATTCAAGGCCTTTCCCTAGATGAGGCCGACATTCTCATTCAAGAAGCCCACGCTCGCTGCCCAGTGTCTAAACTCATTGGCCAGGCTAATAGTGTTACACTAGAGACAGTAGCCTATGTCATCTAAGTTCTTTCTATATAATAGATAATAGAGCTATACAACAAAACAAAAAAGACTGAGATAGACTAGTACGATTACAAAGTAATCGTGTTAGTCTATCCCAGTTTCTTTAAGGTTGATCTCTTTTAAACAGATACTTTATAAAAAGTCACGATTCGACTAGACACTAAAATCCAGACCTAGAAGCTCTCTATCACTAATTGACAGGTCCTGAATGTGATTGTTAAAGCGTCTCAACTCTTTCTGTTACAAACTGATAGATGGCATCCACCTCAGCCGGATCGTCAAACACAAAGAAATAATTGACATCGCCTAGAAGTTCCGCAAAGGCACCCTTCATTTCTTTTCGGTCAATCATATGAGCACCATATTTATCTTTTATGTCCTGCTCACTATGGAGGTAGTCCGTATGCTTGCGTCTTGAGCAAACTAGAGAATATTGACTAAACTGTCGCTCTGGTAGACGTTCACCAACCACCATTGCAGCATAATCATGAAACAGATTAACACGATGCCCATGGTTATAAACATCCACTGTATACCCACCAGCTGCACGATTATTGTATTCAATGGCAACATAGGAGCCATCTTCATATCTGAAAAACTCAATATGGAAGAACCGTTCTTTCATATCAAAAGCTTTAACAGCGGCTTGACCATATTCACGAAGGACGGGATCGATTTCTTTTTCAGCATAATAGCCCATATCAAGCTGTTGTTCAACCATATCAAAAGGAGTATTATTGTAGGTTAAACTGGTTTCATAAATGATATTGCCATCAATATCAACAAGACCATCGTAAGTACAGACCACTGCCTTGTCAACAAAGGCTTCTAGGAAATAAGGGGTTACACCATCCCAGGCTTCTTTAAAGGCCTGAACCGAGGCATCATCAGTTAATTTGAAGACGCCAGACGCTCCAACTCCACTATCAGGCTTTGCAATTAAAGGAAGACCAATTTTGTTGATAATTTTATCGACATCATCAAGCTCTTCAGCAACTTTCCCTGGAACAACTGGAACACCTGCTTTTTTGAAGTATTTCTTCATTTTGGACTTAAATTTGGTCTTTTTGAGGTGCTTGTAACGCATGCCAAAGACATTGAACTGCTCACGAAGCGCAGCATCATGCTCTAACCAGTGTTCATTCTGAGACTCGATCCGATCAAATGGTCCGTGTTTGTAAAAGAGAAAAGCTGCTGCACGCTTCACTTCATCTAAGTTTTCCAAATCTTCCACTCGAAAATACTCAGTAATGGCAGCTTGTAAGCCTTGGCCTAGCTGTTCATAGGGCTCTTGGCCAATGGCTAAGACAGTCACCCCTTTTTTTGACAACTCGATTGAAAACTGTTGAAAATTCTCCGGATAATAAGGAGATAGGACTAAATAATTCATAAAAACCTCCTAAAAGCCCAAAGCAGTTAAAAAATAAGGCATCTGCACGCGCCACCATTCCCAATCATGGGCGACATCTTCACCCCATTCGTCAAACCAAGCAGGGATATTTTTCTCTTGAAAGGCCTGTTTCAATTGGTAATAAGACGGCAACCCATCTTGTTCCCAAGCGCCGAGACCCGTGCAAACAATAATATCCGACTGGCGGTAACGGTCGATAAACCAGCCATCGTTTTGCTCCCAGATATAGTCAGAAGGCGAATTATAGTAAACTGCCTGATCGTCACCAAAGTCACCGCCAAAGAAGCGGGCATCGTAAACACCAGACAAGGCTATCACCTTGTTAAAAACATCTGGATGTTGTAGGAAAAAATTGAGCGCGTGATAAGCTCCCATCGAGCAACCTGTGGTCATCAGGGGATCAAACCAACCCGTCTTATGCTTGATAAAGGGAATGGCTTCTGAAATGACATAACGATCATAGGCCTGATGCGCTAAGGCTTTATCATGCATAGACTTGCCATCAGCCAACCAGCTTTCAGCGTCAATTGAGCTCAAGGTAAAGAATTGGATTCTGCCCGCTTCGATAAAACTCTGACAAGCTTCAATCATACCAAAGTCAGCATACTCGTTGTGTGTGCCTCCAGATGATGGAAAAACCACTACTGGCATCCCATCATGACCGTACCGATTCAGAGCCATCTCTCGACCGAGTTGTCCTGACCAATGACTTAGCGCTTCAAAATGCATCCTAATACCTCTAACTCTTAGTTTCTCCTTTTATTTTACCACAATTTTAGGGTTTTACAAACTATTATTTTCAGAAAATTCTTTCAATCGTTTTCATAGATAGTTCTGCATCCTTATATCAGGTTAAGAAGATGAAAACACTGTAGTCTAGTTACCTTTATTGTCTTTTTTGGTTTTATATTACTTGCTCAACAATGACTGACTACATGTCTCGCTCGAAATCAAGAATAAAGAGGCTGGATTATTGTCCATCCCCTTTTCTATATTTGACTACTCCCAATCTTCACTGATGTGCCTCAAGCATTCTGGAAGATAGGTTGCCCAGACATGTTCATGGTGCACTGCACCTACTACGACATTAAGTTTGATATGGTCAAGTGGTAAACCACCCTCTAATAATTGGCGATAATAGAGCAAGGATTCATCAATATACAGTTGCTTGATATTTCCTTGAGTTAATGTCTCATCAGTGTCGTCACCTTCATCAGTCCCCACTTGGATATAAACGCGTTGGTCTGGATCCAGTGTATGGCGTTTGACAAACCTGTCAAACTCTGTTCGATTAAGCCAGTTAGCGGAAGAAAAGACGCCTAAACCACCAATCTGGTCCTGATAGACAACACCCATGAATTGAGTAATATTCCCCCCTAAGGAGGAGCCTACCATAGCAGTATGCTTTCTGTCCGACTTGGTCCGATAAGTTTGGTCTATAAAGGGCTTGACCACCTGCATGACAAATTCCGCATACTCCATTCCCTTACCACCCATATTTTGATCCGCTTCATGATGAATGTTTGAGAACCGCCAGGGAGCATACTCATTCATCCGAGTTGGATGGTTGTCAATCCCGACGACAATCATCCTTGGAATGTCAGGATTTCGCTTGATGGTTGGGATCACCTTCCAAGAATAACCTGTATAAGCCTCCTTGCTATAAAAAACATTTTGCCCATCGTGCATATAGACAACAGGATAATGCCGCTCCTTATCACGGTCATAATCCTTAGGAAGAAGGACCCTTATTCGACGCTTTTCCCCTAAGTATGGCACATCAAGGTGATGCTCTTTCATCTCTAAATAATAATAATGCTTGTTCATCCCTCACCTCCAGACCATTTTCTTGATTATACACTAAAAACGCTATCATGAAAACCCAAAGAGTGATTTTTCATTTAAATATTCGGAAAAGATAACCACCTAGCCAAAACGACGAGGTGGTTATCCAGAAATCATCACGGTATTGTTAAAGCCATCAAAGACTTATTTAACTAATCTTACCCTGTTAAACCACTTCACCGTTTGAAGCAATGACTTGTTTGTACCAATCATAAGAATCTTTCTTAGATCGTTCAAGGGTACCGTTGCCCTCATTATCACGATCCACGTAAATGAAGCCATAGCGCTTCTTCATTTCACCGGTGGTGAAAGATACGCAGTCGATACATCCCCAAGGTGTGTAGCCCCAAAGTTCAACACCGTCTTCATTAACCGCTTTTTCCATTTCCTTGATATGGGCACCAAGATAGTCAATACGGTACTGGTCATGGACGGAACCGTCCTCTTCTTTGACGTCAATAGCTCCAAAGCCATTTTCAACGATAAAGAGTGGCAATTCATAACGCTCATAAAAAGCATTCAGCGCATAGCGAAGACCAACAGGGTCAATCGCCCAGCCCCAGTCTGATTCTTTGATGTGAGGGTTCTTCACGCTATATGGGTTAGAGGCTTCAATGGCACTTGAGACATCTGATTGGGCTTTTTGAGAATCCACAACGTTTGACATGTAATAGCTAAAGCCAATGTAGTCAACGGTTCCTTCAGCAAGGACTTTCTTATCTTCTTCCGTGATCGGAATCTGGAATCCTTTGCGTTCAAACATCTTAAGGGCATAAGCCGGATAGTGACCACGAACTTGAACATCACAGAAGAACCAACGGTCATGCATGGCCTGATTAGCTAGCAAGACATCTTCTGGACGGCAAGAATAAGGATAGATAGGCACCATGGCAATCATATTCCCAATCTTAAAGTCTGGGTTAATCTCTTTTCCCGCTTTAACAGCCAAAGCTGACGCCAAAAGGGTGTGGTGGCCACAGATATACATCGCTTCTTCTGGATTATCATAGTCGCCAAAATGAGCCCCTGAATTGGTCCAGCCAAAGATGTCATTTCGGAAGTTCATTTGGTTGTTGATTTCGTTAAAGGTCATCCAGTATTTGACTTTATCCTTGTAATGGCTAAAGACAACTTTTGCAAACTTGACGAATTGGTCAACGGTGTCGCGACTCATAAAGCCACCATTTTTCTTAGCCAGCTCGTAAGGCATTTCAAAGTGGGACAAGGTAATCACGGGCTCAATCCCATATTTCAAGAGTTCATCGAAAACAGCATCATAAAATGCCAAACCTTCTTGGTCTGGTTCTGTTTCAAAGCCTGTCGGGAAAATACGTGACCAAGCAATTGAGGTACGGAAGCATTTAAAGCCCATATCCCCAAACATGGCAATGTCTTCCTTGTAACGGTTATAAAAATCAATCCCGACATGGTTAGGGTAGTAATTCCCTTCAACGACACCATCCGTAATGACACGAGGGACACCGTGAGCCCCTGCTGTCATGACATCTGCGACACTGAGACCCTTAGAGGTCTCAAGAACACCACCTTCAAATTGATGAGCAGCTAGTGCACCACCCCATAAAAAATCCTTTGGAAACGTCATTTGGTTTTCTCCTTATCTGTAATTAAGTTTATCCTAACATTTATGCTTATCTCCTTCAAGCCCGCTTTTATATTTTGGAACAAGGTTTCACAATATAAAAGCTTAGCCTTCATTTTATTGAAACATCAGTTTACGATTAAGAAATCAAGGCGAGTAAAATGCCAGCCAAAAAACCACCAATCAGAGCTGCACTCAAGTTAAACAGGGTCTTTTTCCACCTTGCTCCTGTCAAGAGATGATAGGTCAAAATACCGACACCTGTTGCCAACCCCATATCGATTTGATGAGGGCCGTACTGAGCAATCCATGGACTAATTTGACCATGATTGAGGTACCACACGGGACCTATAATTACAAGTAAAGCCAAAAAACCACCTTTGACCTGCCATTTTCGAATAAGGCTACCCATCACGATCAGAATCAAAAAAGGTAACAGGCCACTGCCTAGCAGGGTCAATAAAATGCTCAATGTCTTGCCCACCCTTTCTTTCGCCATTTGTGATCAAGGGTAAAGGCTAGCCATCCCCCTAAAACAGCACCGACACTCACAATCAAGATTGTTAAGAGACTCCACTCGATGTCCTTTGGCCCTTTTTGCACGATATCTTTGGTCAGGATAGCAACTGCAATAGTAAGCCCCATATCAATGGGACTTCCTCCTTGACGAGTGGCAATCCACTCCCTATAATGGACCAAGTACCAAACTGGGCCCAGTACGAGGAATCCTGCCACAAAGCCGCTCCAAACACCAAACGGTCCACCAATAAGTGACCATAGTAAGGGGACCGTAAGGGCCGCAAAAAAATAGGCTGAAACACTTTTAAACCACTTCATCCCTTAACCTCCTGCGATTATCTTCCCTCAACTATTATTAAGCCATCAACAGGATTATGTTGAAACAACGTTCAAAACATAAAAAGTAATGATGACTTCGGTTAAAGGTCTGTTTTATGTTAAAGCTAACTGTACAATTTTTGATCTTGTCCAGTCGGTAATTTTAAAAATGGAATGAAAACAAGAAGTAACACGGAGACTATTGCTAAAAACCAACTCATCGCCGAATAGGAATAATGATCAAGAATGTGCCCAACAATATTTTGAGTCATAATGGATCCTAAACTTCTAACCGCTTGAACAAGAGATAAGGCAGTGATAAGGTATCTGGGCTGTATCAATGAACTAACTATTTTCATGTTGACCATGATAAAGAGCATGCCTGTCGTATGTTTTGCAAGAAGCGTCATGATCACTTTGGACGGAAGCCCTAAATCCAGGGCATAGATACCATACTGAAGGCATACTAGCAATGTTGCTATCATGAAAATTCTCTGGCTAGTCATCTGGTCCATGAATTTATAGGAGAATAATGTTAAGGGTGCCTCGCATAAAACAGAAATCGCCACAACAGTCGTTGCCAATCGAATCGATAACCCAGCGTCCTCCAGCATGGCTGGAATGTAGGTGTGCCCAGTGTTGGTCACTCCTGAAAAGACCATGGCAATCATGAGATAGCCTAGATAGGTCTTATTGGAAAAAAGCACCTGTCGCGCTGAAGAAGGGATGTCATAGTCGACCGTTTCTAGAGGAACTTCCTCAGAAACCTCTGTCCCCCAGATTCCTAATAAGGTCATTAACATGGCCAGAATAAAGCCTGCAAAGAGGGCTTTGGGAGAAATATAATCGTAAATAAGTCCAGATAACTGACTCCCTAGAGCAAAGCCAATAGTCCCCCAAATCCGAATCTTACCATAGGAAAAAGGGCTGCTCGTCGCAATCTTTTCCATGACAGGGACAGAGCCATTGACTAAAAGCAAAACCCAACTATAGGCAATGGCTATCCACCAGAAGTCCTTGACAACCAACATCGCTGCGCCACCAATAATACTCGACGATAGCAAGAGCCAGGTTACTTTTCGAATGCCTAACTGGTCATTTAACCAACCAATGAGTGGCTGACTGACCATGGAGGCAACAAAGGAAATTGATACGACAAGGGAAACTTGGCTCGCCTTAAACCCCAAATCCAACAAATAGACCGAAATGAGAGACGAGAACATGGCCCAGGAGAGATAGTAACTGAGGTACATTAAAAGATATGCCCAGTAAGAATTTTTAAGCGCTTTCATTTTTGACCTACTTTTTGTGAATTCATCTTATTTATGATACCATGAATTTAACCATAACTCTGTCAAAAAATTAATCTTGGAACACCGTTTACATCATTAACCTCCTTTGCGAGAACAAAGCCTTTAATGGGTTCCAACCTTACCTTATTTCACCATTTTTTAGAAAGGTCTTGCATGTTAATTACGGAAAAATTAGAAACCTATTCATTCTCACCTAGTGAACAATCTATCGTCTCCTTTTTACTAAAGAATCCAAATGTTATTAAGGATTTGACAACCGCTCAAATCGCTGATCAAACCTTCACGTCTAAATCCACCTTGGTCAGAGTGGCCCAAAAGCTCTCCTTTCAAGGTTGGAATGATTTTAAACAGGCTTTTTTAGCTGAAGTTGACTATCTCGACAAAACAGTCTCCTATGTAAATGCCAACTATCCTTTTGGACGATATGATGGGTTGACACGAATTGCCCACAAAATGGCCAAACTAAAGCAAGAAGTCATCACTGAAACGCTAGAGTTACTGGACTCAGCTATGCTTGAAAAGGTAACAAAGCTTTTAGACTGTGCAAAAACCATCCATCTCTTCGCCATTAGCAACAACGCCCTCTTAACCAAAGAATTTGCCTTGCAAATGGGACGAATCGGTAAAGACGTTCGCGTCCATGATTTGATTGGTGAAACAGTCTTTAATGCCTACTTTGCCGATAAGGATAGCTGTGCCATCATTGTTTCCTATTCAGGAGAGAACCGGACCTTAAATACGATTGCCAATCTCTTAAAGGAAAAAGATATTCCTATCATCCTCTTAACCAGCCTAGGTGAAAATAACCTAACGATCCTGACAGATAATATCTTGCGGTTATCGACGCGTGAAAAATTGTATTCTAAAATTAGTTCTTTTGCGACGGACGAATCCATCATATTCCTCTTAGATACTTTATACGCCTGTCTTTTTTCATTGGATTATGATGGTAATCGCCAAAAACGAATAACGGCTTCTCAATTATTAGAAGTCAATCGCACCTCAAATTCCTTTGTTTTAAGAGAATGAAAGGGCTTTAGTTTTCTTTTTAGCCATTTTAGTTTATAATATAAGTATATAAAATGTAAAGGGATATCGATATGAAAATAGATGATTTAAAAAAGAGTAATCGCGTTGAAGATCGACGTGGTCAGCGCTCTACCGGTGGTGGCTTTGGCCGTTCCTCTGGAGGAGGCGGAGGGTTAGGAACAGGTCTTCTGCTTCAACTCCTCCTTTCCTCAGGTAAAGGAAAATGGTTAATCCTTGGCTTACTTTTGTTAACCTTTATCGGAGGAGGTTCTAATCTGGGTAGCCTTGTCGGATTAGATACAGGTGGTTACTCCAATACTTATCAAGAGGCTGCGGAGTCAAGTAGCACAGATGTGACAGATGATGAAGCTGTTTTTCTGAGTAAGGTTTTTCAAAGCACTGAAGATTTCTGGACCGAAGAGTTTGCTAGCGAAGGCAGGAGGTACAACCCACCGACACTGGTTTTATACAGCGGTCGCACGAGTACTGCTTGTGGGTTAGGAGATGCGGCAACAGGGCCCTTCTACTGCCCTGGGGATAAGAAAGTTTATATCGATTTATCTTTTTACCGTGATTTAACAACCAAATATAATGCTGAGGGCGACTTTGCCATGGCCTATGTTATTGCCCATGAGGTTGGTCATCATGTCCAAAATGAACTTGGAACCATGAAAGAGTTTTCCCGTGCTCGGCAACAACTTTCTGAAAAAGAAGCCAATGCACTGACAGTTCGACTTGAACTTCAAGCAGATTATTATGCTGGAGCTTGGGCGAAATACGTCGGAGGTCAGGGGCTCCTAGAGCCTGGTGATATTGATGAAGCCATGGCTGCTGCCCATGCAGTCGGTGATGATACTCTCCAAGAACAGGCATATGGACGTGTTGTCCCAGATAGCTTTACACATGGAACTTCGGAGCAACGTCGTAAATGGTTTGATCGTGGCTACCAATATGGTGACCTCGCCCACGGAGATACTTTCAGTGGGGACATCTAAACTGCTATCGATAGGTGATCCATAAGAGATTGCCCACGCTACAATTAAAACGTGCAAAATAAGGACTTAGTTCTGATTCACTCAGAGCTAGGTCCTTTTTCATTTACTATTTTGAGAGAAAGGCACTGATAACATCAGCTTTTCTTTTCGTTTGCGATAAATCCTTTGAGCTGTTTCGTCACGATATAAGTCGTCGGGATCAAAATGGCCACACTACCAATCCAGGCTGCCGGATTGGCTGCTGCAACACCGGTAAAGCCAAAATAATGCAAGCCAATTAAGGCAACAACAACCCTCATGATTAACTCCATTATACCAGCGAGCGTTGGGGCAAAACTTTTTCCGAGGCCTTGGATGAAACCTCTTAAAACGAAAAGAATCGCTAAAATCCAGTAACATACCCCATTAATCACGTAATAACTAAATGCCATTTGGTAAATCGATTCCGATCCATTAGGTAGGAACAATGATGAGAAAAAGCGATTGCCCAAGAGAAGAATGACCACAAAAAGCAATGACCATATCACAGATAATGCAACTGTCTTTTTGACCCCATCGAAAATCCTTCGGTAGGCCTTGGCACCGTAGTTTTGGGCAGTAAAGGTTGAAATAGCCTGACCTAAATTAATCATTGGAAGCATCGCGAGTTGATCAGTACGACTGGCTATGGCTTGAGCAGCAATAGCCTCTGTTCCTAACTGGTTAAGCGCATACTGTAAGGTCATGGTCCCAATAGCAATAATTGAAGCTTGAAAGCCCATAGGAAGGCCTAATTGAAGGTGTTTTTGACATTCTTCCTTGGTAACCAGATGCCAATCATTTTTAGATAATTGTAGTAGAGGAACTTTTTTCTTGATGTGCCAGATTAGGAAGAGGACTGATAAAACCTGAGCAATTATGGTTGCAACCCCAGCGCCAAAAACGCCTAATTTAAAATTCAAGATAAAAACGAAGTCCAAAATAACGTTCAAAATGACAGCAACAATTAAGGCATAAAGGGGTGTTCGACTGTCCCCTAAGGCTCTGATACTATTAGATAAATAATTATATAATATGGTTGCTAAACTACCTCCAAAGATGGCCGTCAGAAATTGTTTTGACTGATCGATTAACTCAGGAGGTGTTTGCATGAGTTCTAATAGATTACCCAAAAAGGTAAGGGCGATGAGGGATAAAACTAATCCAATGGCAAGGGAAAGTGTCAAACCCGTAATAAATGATCGCTTAATATCCGTATTATCTTTAGCCCCATAGCGTTGGGCTAAAATAACGGAGAAACCACCTGTTAACCCTTGTGCAAAACCGAGAATGAAAAAGACAATACTGCCTGTTGCTCCCACAGCTGCAAAAGACTGTTCTCCCAGGGTATGACCGACAATCATACTGTCTGCGAAGTTATAAAATAATTGAAAAATACTCCCTACAACAAGAGGAATGGTAAATAAGAGAATGACCTTAATCGGCTTCCCCTTGGTTAAATCATGCATGTCTATCTCCTAAATCCTATTAAATCTTTGATTGCATGAACCAGAATACCCTAAATAGATAGGGATGTCAATACTGAAATACTAATAGAAATGCTAGAAGACGTTTTCTGTCTTCCAGCACTTCAGTTTATAGGAGGGGCTTCAGTTTATCGTAATGAAAACTATCTATTTAATCAACACGTAGTCTAATCCAACTAACTTAGCCCAAGTGATGATTTGATCACTGGTTAAGTTAAGAGAAACAACTGTATGGTGACCACCACCAGCTTCGATCCAAGCTTTAATGCCGTCTTGGAAGTTGGGTTTAACTTCCCAAAGCACACGCGCTACTGGGAGATTTGGTGCTTCAACAGTCGGTTCAAAGGCTGTCACTTCGTTGATCAAGAGTTTAAACTCAGAACCAAAGTCAGCCATTGACACAACGACACCGTCACCCGCTTTACCATCAAAGACTAGGCGGGCTGGATCTGCTTTGCCCCCAATACCAAGTGGTGATACTAGGATTTTTGGCTTGTTTTTCGCAAGGCTTGGATCTACTTCAAGCATGTGTGATTGCAAGATTGCTTCTTTACCAAGACCCATTTCATAAGTGTAATCTTCCATGAAACCAGTGTTTTGGTTGTGAGACATAATCTTCATGAAGCGATCGAGAGCCGCTGTTTTCCAGTCACCTTCACCAGCAAAACCATAGCCCGCAGCCATCAAACGTTGTACTGCAAGACCTGGCAATTGTTCCAAACCGTGGAGGTCTTGGAAGTTGCTCGAAAAGGCTGTGTAGCCACCTTCATCTAAGAAACGTTTCAAGGCAATTTCATATTTCGCCTGTTCCTTAACATGGTGTTCCCAAGTTTCTTTGTCATAATCTGCATAGTCAAAGTCGTACAAGTCTGCATAAGTTGCAAATAAGTCATTCACTTCTTCATCCGTCACAGCATTGACAACCTCAACCAAATCACCGACTGCATAGTAGTCTACTGTCCAACCAAATTTGATTTGAGCTTCGACTTTGTCACCATCTGTTACAGCCACATCACGCATGTTGTCGCCAAAGCGGGCCACCTTGATGTTAAAGCCTTCATTGTAAGCAACTGCAACATCCATCCAGGCACCGATGTCTTTTTGGACAGACTCATTTTGCCAATAACCAACGATAATTTTGTTGTTTTTCTTGAGGCGTGCGTTGATGAAACCATATTCACGGTCACCGTGAGCAGCCTGGTTCAAGTTCATGAAGTCCATATCGATGGTTGCCCATGGAATAGACTCATTGTATTGGGTCGCCAAGTGAAGCAATGGTTTGTGGAGAAGGTTCGTTCCACGGATCCACATTTTTGCTGGTGAGAAGGTATGCATCCAAGTGATGACACCCGCTACTTCATCCCGGTAGTTTACTTCCTTCATGAGCTTAGTGATCACATCTGCTGAAACGGCTAATTCTTCTTGGAATTCAACAGGATAAGGCAAATGACCTGACTTGTTAAGTACATCAGCCATTTCACGACCGTGTTTGCGTACTTCTTCTAGCGCATCTTCGCCATAAAGATGTTGGGAACCGATGACAAACCAAAAAACTTTATTATCTGACATGTTGTATTTCTCCTTTTTGAGATGATTCTTATTTTTTGTTTACGATTATTTTTGACCATAGTAAGCATTCTTACCATGCTTACGGAGGTAGTGTTTATCTAAAACATATTGTGGCAATTCAGGGGCAAATGGATTAAGCATGCGGGTATAGAAGTTCATTTTGCACACTTCTTCTAGGACAACAGCATGCATGACAGCGTCAGCTGCATCTTTCCCCCAAGTAAAGGGACCATGACCTTGTAGCAAGATACCAGGTATAGCCACCGGATCAAGACCGCGTTTTTCAAAGGTCTCAACGATGACATTGCCAGTTTCATGCTCATAACCAGCATCTAACTCTTCCTTGCTTAAAAAGCGGGCGCAAGGTACCGTGCCATAAAAGGTATCGGCGTGAGTTGTTCCCATGGCAGGAACATCCTGACCAGATTGGGCCCAGCTAGCTGCCCACGGTGAGTGAGTATGGACGATACCGCCAATGCTGTCGTAGGTTTTATATAAGACTGCGTGCGTTGGCATGTCAGAGGATGGGCGTAAATCGCCTTCAACGACATTTCCGTCAAAATCACAAACCACCATATCATCGGCAGTCATAATGTCATAGTCAACACCAGATGGCTTGATGACAAACAATCCTGATTCACGATCGACGGCGCTGACATTTCCCCAAGTATACTTAATCAAGTCTCGCTTAGGTAATTCAAGATTAGCCTGAAATACGGCTTCTTTTAATGCTTCTAACATGATTCCTCCTATTTGATCAGGTCAACAGCTAATTTTTCCAGCTCTAAACCTGGCTGGTAACGCTCCATAAATTGCTTGAAGCCGTCAATATCATCTGCTTCTGGAGCGATTGTTTCTGTTGCGGCTGTCGCAAATACTTTCGTTTCCAAATACTCTGCCAACGAAAGGTCTGAGTGGTTGAGGTAATCGGCCAAGAGAGCAATTCCCCACGCTCCCCCTTCTCCAGCTGTTTCCATGACAGAAACCGGTGTTTCAATAGCTGAAGCCAAGAGGCGTTGAGCCACTTCTGGGGTTTTAAAGATACCGCCATGGCCTAAAATACGGTCAATATGGATTTTTTCTTCTTGGGTTAAGATATCCATCCCTAAGGACAGGGTCGCAAAGGCTGATAGGATATGGCTGCGCATGAGGTTGGCCACTGTCAACCGACTTTCTGGTGTGCGGACTAACATCGGACGTCCTTCATCGATAGCTGTAATGCTTTCTCCTGAATAGTAACCGATGCTCAAGAGTTGACCACAATCTTTTTCACCTTTTAATGCTTCTTTAAAGAGCAATTGATAAGTGGAATCCATAGACAAGTCTTGGCCTGCTAATCGGCTAAATTCATGGAACAGTTTCACCCAGGCGTTGATATCTGAACTACAGTTATTGGCGTGAACCATTGCGACAGTATCGCCAACTGGCGTTGTTACCACATCGATTTCAGGGTAGCGATTTTTGAGGTCATCTTCCAAGACAATCATGGCAAAGATAGAGGTTCCAGCGGAAACATTCCCTGTTCGAGGAGCAATACTGTTGGTGGCAACCATACCAGTTCCAGCATCGCCTTCTGGAGGGCAAAGTGGAATACCAGCTTCTAAGAGACCAGAAGGATCAAGAAGCTTGGCACCTTTTTCAGTTAGTTTGCCAGCTGCTTGACCCGCACTTAAAACAGTTGGTAAGACTTGTTCAAGGGTCCATGGGAAATCTTTAGGTGCGATTAAATCATTAAAGCTTTGAACATAGTCCTGCCGATAGTCAGCGGTCTTTGGATCAATCGGGAACATGCCTGACGCATCCCCAACACCCAATACCTTCTCACCAGTTAACTGCCAGTGAACGTAGCCCGCAAGTGTTGTGAAGAAAGTGAGGTCTGGCAGGTGTTTTTCGTCATTTAAGATAGCCTGATAAAGATGGGCAATGCTCCAGCGTTCTGGAATATTGAATTCAAGACGCTCACTTAGAGCCTCAGCTGCCTGTCCAGTCATGGTATTGCGCCAAGTACGAAACGGCACCAACAACTGATCATCTTTGTCAAACGCCATATACCCATGCATCATGGCGCTAATACCAAGGCTACCAAAAGTAGTCAATGGTGTTTCAAATTTTTCCTGAACATCCGCCACTAAGTTTACATAAGCATCCTGAATGCCAGTCCAAATGGCATCTAGGTCATAGGTCCAAACCCCATCGACCAACTGGTTTTCCCATTCATGGCTACCAGAAGCAATCGGTAATTGACGACTATCAATCAACACAGCCTTAATCCGCGTTGATCCAAATTCAATCCCAAGAGCTGTCCGACCATTAAGGATGTCTTGTTTTTCTTGAAGCATGATAACCTCCTGTAATCGTTTTCTAAGATACTTTTATTTTACCAGATGTGTCCAGACATGTAAAGAGATAACTCGATAAATGTATGGACATTTTAGAGTTATCTCTTTTTCATTATAAGCTGTCTAGATAAGCAACATCTTCTGGCTCTATAGTAAAGTCAACTTGGCCATTTTGAAGGATGTAATCCTCATGGACAGATTTTGGCAATGGGAGAATATTTTTTTCCAAAAGGTAACGGATACAGATTTGAGGGATTGATTTGCCATATTTATCAGCCATCTTCTGAATCCCTTCATCACCGAGTAAACGCCCTGTCGCAATCGGTGAATACCCTTCTACCAAAATATTGTGTTTTTCACAAAAAGCGAGCACTTCTGGATTAGTATTTCCGATATGGTAAATGATCTGGTTGACCATCGGTGTAATACGCGCTTTTTCAAGCAGATGTTCCAAATCGTCAACGCTAAAGTTAGACACACCAATAGCACGGAGTTTTCCTGCTTCATAGGCATCTTCTAAAGCGCGCCACATTTCTGCATTTTCGTCATAATAGTGGTTAACGATAGGACGTTCATGCATTTCACTCCAAGGACGAGGAGCATGAATCAACATGAGGTCAATGTAATCCACCCCAAGTTGCTCTAAACTCTCTTCAATGGCACGAACAGACTCCTCATAGGATTTCCATTCTGCAGGGATTTTCGACGTGATAAAGACGTCTTTGCGGTCCAAACCGCTATCTTTAACACCACGCCCCACTTCTTCTTGGTTACCGTAGACGTAAGCGGTATCCACATGGTAATAGCCATTTTCAAGGGCAAACTTAGTGGCACGATAAGCATCATTAGGTGCAGATTGCCAAGTTCCAAGGCCCACTTTGTGGATTTCCACCCCGTTTGCTAAGGTAAAGGTCTCTTTTAAAATAGACATGAGGTCTCCTTTTCATTATTGTTCGAGCTGTACGGTTACAACAGACATCGGTGGCACGGTTAAGTTCACAGTCCCATCTGTTGTTGATACTCCCTCAAAGGATTTGATGGTAATGGTTTCTGGGTGATCAAAATCGTTATGCGCATCCATCGTATCTGCCGTAATATAGCGTGCATCCACTACTTTGCCAGAGCATGCCCCTGTAAAGTCTAAGGATTTCGATTCCTCTAATGAGTAGTTACATACAGAAATAGAAACAAGACCATCTTTTTTAGATACCGTGTAGGAAACAGTGTCGTCGCTTTCCCCATATGATGAAACCAGCTCAGCATCTTGATGGACTTTATAAAGATCAAAGACATGATAACTTGGGGTTTTCACCATTTGATCCCCTTCTGTCAGGATCATGGATTGCAAAACGTTAACGGTTTGAGCAATGTTAGCCATGTGAACACGCTCAGCATGTTTATGGAAAATATTAAGGGTCACTGCTGCTACCATAGCATCACGGATCGTGTTTTGCTGGTAAAGGAAACCTGGATTGGTTCCTGGTTCAACCGCCAACCATGAGCCCCACTCATCGACAATAAGCCCAACCCGTTTTTCAGGATCGTATTTGTCCATGATAGTGCTGTGTTTGGTAATGAGCTCATCCATCTTTTGAGCACTCTTGATGAGAGACCACCAGTGTTCTTCTTTGAAGCCAGTAGCAGGGCCTTTATCCAGCCATTCACCAGTCAAGGCATAGTGGTGTAAGCTGATGCCATCCATAAAGGGTGCAGCGATTTGCATGACCTTATCCATCCAGTTATAGTCATCAATATTTGGCCCACAAGCAATTTTGTAAATCTTTTCAGTGCCATATTGGCGAACATAAGTCTGATAGCGTCTGTACTCATCCGCATAATACTCAGGTCGCATGTTTCCGCCACAGCCCCAGCTTTCGTTACCCACACCAAAGAACTTAACAGACCACGGTTCTTCTTGGCCATTTTCACGGCGAAGGTTGGCCATAGGAGACTCACCTCCCATGGTCATGTATTCAACCCATTCTTGCATTTCTTGAACAGTGCCACTACCAACGTTACCGTTGACATAAACCTCACAGCCGAGTTGCTTGGTTAGTTCAAAAAATTCATGAGTCCCAAAATGGTTATTTTCTGTGACACCACCCCAGTGGGTGTTGACGATTTTTTTACGATTTTCTTTAGGGCCAATACCGTCTTTCCAGTGGTATTCGTCTGCAAAACAGCCACCCGGCCATCTAAGGACTGGAATTTGAATGTTTTTCAGGGCTTCAACGACATCAATGCGCATGCCATTAACATTAGGAATGGATGAGTCTTCGCCCACATAGAGGCCTTCGTAGATACAGCGGCCAAGATGCTCCGCGAAATGACCGTAGATGTATTTTGAAATTTTTGGACCCTGTTGTTCGGTCAATGTTACTTTCATGTTTGCTCCTTTTTAAACGTCAAATTAGATAATTCTCTTTAGCTAATAATGACTAAATATGTTATTTAATCGCTAAGCGAATCACATTCCAAGACAATGGCTCTAATTGTAGGGCAACACTATCTTCTGATAGCTCATAACGATCTGAGTCAACAGGCTTGACATCGTTTGATGCTAGTGTGTTGACTGCCTTAATATCATGTCCTGCAATTTGAGTAAAGGCAGTAACACCTGTCACATCAAGGCCAAGGCTGTCGATGGTAAAGGCCATTTCCTCTCTTGAGCGGTTAACCGCAAAGACAGTAACTTCTGTTTCATCTTCGTTGAGGACTGCAATAGATTCCAGATAAGGAATAGCCTCGTAGTTACCAGCACTATAAGACTCCGTTTGGATGAGTGGTGTCAACACGGTACCGCGTCCATATTTAGCAGCCTGCATGAACGGGTAGAAAATGGTCTGACGCCATGCTGGGCTTTCATTATCGTTTTCTTGCGTAAAGATAGGCGCGATAACATTAACCAACTGAGCCAAACAAGCGATTTTAATGCGATCAGCGTGTTTTAGTAATGTGATTAACAGTGTCCCCAAAACAAGTGTGTCTTCAAAGTTATAATGATCTTCCAACTGTGGTGGGGCAATCAACCAAGGCTTGATGGTCTTGTCAAACTCATTAGAGTGGTACCAAATATTCCATTCGTCAAAGGAAAGGTTCATTTGTTTTTGACTATGTTTTTTAGCTTTGATGGCATCACACATAGCAGTTACACCCTTAATAAACGCATCCATATCAAGAGAGCAAGCCAAGTACTCTTCTAAGTTGTTGGCATGGTTGCCGTAATATTGGTGAAGGGAAAGGTAATCCACATAGTCATAAGTATGGTCTAAAACAGTTAATTCCCAGTCTCCAAAGGTTGGCATTTGGCTATTTGAACTACCACAAGCGACAAGCTCAATGGAATCATCCACCAACTTCATTGCTTTGGCTGTCTCACTCGCTGCACGCCCGTACTCTTCAGCTGTTTTATGCCCAATTTGCCATGGACCATCCATCTCATTCCCGATACACCAGGTTTTAATGGCAAAGGGTTCCTGACGGCCATTGGCAATGCGTCGGTCACTCCACTCTGTCCCACTTGGGAAATTACAGTATTCGACGAGTTGTCTAGCTTCATCTATCCCGCGCGTTCCCATGTTGACCGCCATATTGACCTCTGCTCCGACTTCTTCCGCCCAATCAAAGAATTCATGGATGCCGACTTCGTTGGTCTCGATCGCCCGCCAAGCTAAATCTGTACGTCTAGGACGCTTATCTTTAGGGCCAACACCGTCTTCCCAGTTATAACCAGATAAGAAGTTCCCGCCTGGATAACGGACCAGGGTAACTCCTAATTCTTTGACCAATTCCTTAACGTCGTTCCGGAAACCATTGGCATCACTCGACGCGTGATCTGGTTGGTAAATCCCTCCATAAACCGCACGTCCCATGTGCTCAATAAAGGAGCCATAAATCCGTTTATCCACTTGTGAGATTTGCATGTCTTTCACAAGTTTTAAAGATGCTTTTTGCATATCTGTTCCTTTCCTTATGTTAATCGTTTTTTTCCGATGACAGCAAAACCGTCGGCATTCAGACCAGCCAAGCATGGTGTCATCACACCATTTTCTAACTCCTGCCAGAAAAGAAGGCTGTACCCTTCCCAGAGATATTCATTGTCTGTAACAGCTGTCAAATCCTGTTCCTTCAGTGAAACCAACTCACTTTGTTTCAAGTCACTGTCAGCTGCAAATCGGATAATGTCCCATTCTCCTAGTAAATCATTAACGGATTGCGGTTGACCGCCATCATAAAGGAGCGGCGAAATAACAGGCCAACCATTGGACAACCATTTCAATTCCCTGACATTTAAGAAAAATTGATCCGAAAAAGTTTTCCGTCTAGCATGATGGACAACAAACAATCGGCCATCAGAACGTTTTAAAATGGAATTGTGGCCTGGTGCATAGACTGGTAATTCATCCTCAAACTGGAAACTACCCAAGAGTTTCACCCCATTTAAGAGCGGATCAATCTCTAAATCATTGATGTCTTGTCCCTTTATGTCCACATAAGGGCCATCGACATTGCGAGAGCGTGCCACACGAATATGATAGGTATTGCTCAAGGAATCATAAGAGCTAAAGAGATAGAAATAATCCGTTTCTGGATGGTAGTAAACAAAGCAACCTTCTATGGCTGTATCCACACTCTTAGGTCGCGCTGCGATTCGTTTGCCAAATCCCTCTTGACTTGGTTTTCCGGTTTTTTTATCGATCGGTAAAATGTAAATCCCACCGAAGAAAGACCCATAAACCATCCACTGCTCACCGTCGCGATCTGTTACGATATTGGCATCAATAGCGTTATGCGTACAGAGGTCAGGACTTGTCTTGACAACAAGACCCTGATCTACAAAAGGTCCTGTAGGTGACGTTGCCGTAGCAAGCCCTATGTAAGAAGTTGTACTGCCAAAGGTCGACGCCGAATAATACATGCGATATTCCCCTTGGTAGTTGATGATTTCTGGAGCCCATAACCCGACAGCCTTACTCCAGGATTTGGCATCCTCTGGCACACCATCTAGCGCACTGCTATCGAACTTCCAATAGACCAGATCCGAAGATTTACGAATAGGAACCCCTGATGTTTCTGGCTGTCTCGTATCTGTGGAATACAGATAAAAAACACCATCTGCTTCAATAATTGTCGGGTCATGAACACCGAATTCCAGTTGACTTTCTCTCAATTCAGCCTCCTTTATATAAATTATATTAAGTTTATTTGTTAACGAAATAAATCTCGAAACCAAATAAATATTTTATTCCAAAAACTAGTTAATGACGACGCGTCACTATCTTTACTTCCCCAAAGAACCGTATTATCATCACCGACAAGAGCGAAAACAAGTTTCACTTGACTAGACCTTTCAGCATATTGAAGCGCGAATTGGCCTTTATAAACATGACCATCCGCACTTGTGAGGTTAAGGTGATAGAGACCATCTTGAGATGCAGTTGTCCAAGTTCCTGTAAATCCTCCTGAAACTGTGCCATCCTCATGTAAAATGACAGAAGCTTTTGGAATCGCGCGACCGCTACTATCTGTCCCGTGATTAACAAATTCATACTCACCAGCCAACTCAGAATCAGAAGCCAAGGCAAGCGCTCTTTCTTTTTCGTAAAATTCATACGGCAAGGCTACTGGCCAGCCGTCTTCCGTCATGACCATGCGATGCACTCTGACTTCATGATACTCACTACCTTGATCAAATCGAGTATGGTATACCAGGTACCAGTCACCATTTTCATCAATGAAGGCTGAGTTATGGCCCGGAGACATGTAAGGTGCATCAAAGTCATTAAAATTATAATTCCCCATCAACTTGAGCCCATACGCCGTATTAATTGGGTCAGGCGTCCATCCAGTGTATTGGGGATTATTGCCTTGGGTATCTACATACAAGCCGTCTACCGTTTTAGAACGGAACAAGCGCATGTTATACCCACCCTCACGGGTCAAGCCACCATAAGTGACAAAGAGGTAGTAATAATCGGTATCGGCATCGTAAACAATGTAGGGGGCTTCACCGGATTGGTGCCATCCGCCTAGCAAGTGGGTACCGAAATAGCGATCAATTCGTCGGCCATCAGGGGTTACACCATCGACACCCGGGTAAATCGCTTTACCGGTTACAGGGTCAAGTTCTAAAAGATAGATACCGCCTGACCACGACCCATAAGACATATAAAGCCGATGATCCTTATCGAAAAAGACATTAGCATCAATTGCATTTGGTGCATAGTCATTATCATAGGTATGACCGTTGTCACGGTTCCACTTGTCATTGAAACCATCTACGATAACACCTGCTTCGATCAATTCGTCGATATGAGTATTGGTGTAATGAATGTTACGACTGCTACCATCCGTTGCATTTTCTTTGGTGAATCCTGAGTAGATCAGCGTATCTTTAAAGTCGTAAGGGCCTTCTACTTCCTTAGAGACCGCATAACCAATGACAGACCGTCTCCATGTTGACGAGGAGGAGAAATAATACATGTATGCCCCTGCTGTGCCATCCTCCCACTGATAAGAAGGGTTCCATAACACATCAGGTGCCCAGACAGAATATCTACCTCCAGCAGTATCTGCATCATCATAACCAGCCCATTCAAAGACTGGCGCTAAGTTCTCATTGAGCTCTCCCAAAACACTAGATGGATTTTCATATTCTCTGCCAAATAGTGCTGTCCAATTCTGTAAATCATCTGACTTAGCCTGAGCTAAGTGAGAGCCAAAGACATAGTAAGTGCCAGTGGTGTCATCATAAAAAATGGATGGGTCATGGACAGACACGCGACTATTTGCATCTATACGTTGAAACGGTAAAAGAGACAGGATAAGTATTACTATGAAAATAACATATGCTTTAAATTTCAAACACTTACTCCTTCAAGTATGAATAGTTATTATGCTTCTCCTGGCACACCAAATACCGGGAAACCATTCTCATCCCAAGTAAAGGCTTGAGCATTGGCATGACGGTTTGGATTGTCCAAAGGATCGCCTTCTTTGTTCTTTTCAGGGCGCGCATGGAAGATCATCACATCTTCAGTATCATTTTCATTACGCGTAAAGGAATTATGCCCTGGTCCATACAGGCTATTTTTCTCCGACGACACAAAGACTGGTTTGTCCAGTTTGTTCCAAGAATAGCCATCTAAAAGATCATCGCCAACATTGGCCCACAACAAACCTACAGCATAGTTTTCATCAGTCGCACTAGCAGAGAAGGTCACAAAAACTTTACCATTTCGGATAATCGCTGCCGGCGCTTCATTAACCATAAAGCCGATTTTTTCCCAATCGTATTCAGGAATGGTCAAGACCGTTTGCTTACCTTCTAATGTCCATGGATTAGCCATTTTTGAAATGTAAAGGTTGGAGTTCCCAGGAATCCTTGGATCCAACTGTGCCCAAATGTAATACAATTCGTTTTTTAGCTCAAAAACTGTTGCATCAATACTGAAACTTTCAAACTGTGTTTTGATTTGGCCTTTTTCCACCCAGTCACCTGTCATTGGATCAGCGTTGCTATTTTCAATAACAAACATTCTATGGTGATTGTGCTGGTTACGTTCAACCGCGTGGTTACTCGCTGCGAAGTAGATGTACCACTTTCCTTGAAGAAAGTGAATCTCAGGTGCCCAGACCAACTCACTGAGTGGCCCAGTTTCATGCGCTTCCCAAACGGTCACGATTTCTGCATCATCGCCCAAATCATTCAGAGTTTTGGCACGGCGCAATTCAATTGACTGGTAGCCAGGGACTGAGCCTGTGAAATAATAATACCCGTCAGTGTGTTTATAAACCCAAGGATCTGCTCGCTCTATGACGATTGGGTTATTATAATCCATAATATTCAACTCCTTTTTTCTTTAGTGCTCTGTTTCTCGCAATATATATCGTAATAGTAGATAAATAGAACACGATCGCTATAACATCATAAGAAATAAAACTAAATAACAAACATGCTAAAATCCACAAAATAATCTTTTTATTCGGCTGTGGCTTCATAGTTTTAGCAATTATAAAAGTAATAATCCCAATAATTAAAGTTAGTAATCCATAAAGCATAACTACTTTTGAAATAGTATCTACTAAACTTGCATTAAGATACGTTAAATTATTACCAGACTCTAATAAGTCATTACTTTCTGATTGGAACCATGACGAATATCCAAAAATAGTTAAAATACTATTAATGATATTCCAACCTGCAGCTAGATATAAAAGTATCTTCTCTGCTTTTCTAACCATAATTCCTCCTAACCTTTAACACCAGCGTTAAGATTAATTGATTGTACGAAATATTTTTGAGCAAATATAAATAACAACATTGTTGGTATAATAGCTAAGAATGCAGATCCCATTAACTGACCAATCAATCTATAGTTACCATAAATATCCTGAAGCAACAATAGACCAGCGGTAATAGGCATTTTTTGAACGTCATTAAACACAATCACAGGCCACAAAAAGTCATTCCAAGATCCGGTGAACGAAAATAGTCCACAAACAATCAAGACTGGTTTAATCATAGGCATAATGATTTTTGAATAAATAACAAATTCACTAGCACCATCAATACGAGCTGATTCATCAAACTCTCTTGGAATTCCTTTCATAAATTGCCTAACAAGGAATATATTTCCCATTCCTGAAAGTCCAGGAATAATCATAGCAAGAGGAGAGTTAACCCATCCAAGAGTCTCAATGATTTTATAAGATGGAATCAAATTTACTACTCCAGGAAACATTGAAATTCCCAAAAGTGTGAAAAAGATAGCATCTCTGTGCTTAAATCTCAATCTAGAATAACCATAAGCTGTAACTGAGATTACTAATATTACTAATATCGTATGGGATATTGCAATGAAAAGAGAATTTCCTAACCACCTTAAAATCGGTGCTGTAGAAGTATTTTCTAAAATAGCAATATAGTTTTCCACAACCCAATCAACTGGCAATAATCTAAATCCTACTGAGACAACTTCTGTTTGAGACCTAAAAGATGTTGTAATCCCAAATACTATAGGGAACATCCAAATAATTGACAATATGATTAAAAATAAGTAGGAAAGCCATTTTGTTATTTTTCCAGTTTTCATATTCCCCTCCTACCCAGCATTTTTATTCATCACATAATATTGTAAAGCTGAAATAACTAATATTATGAGACCTAACAAGACTGCCATTGCTGAAGCCATCCCTGCAATAGATTCTCCATGACCAAATGCTAACGTTCTAATATACATCATTAAAACATGAGTGGATTGATTTGGTCCACCCTTCGTCATCATCAACGGTTGAGCAAATACATTAAAACAACCTGCAGTTGTCATAACTAACGTGTAAACCAGAGGGAACTTGATAGACGGCAAAGTCACATATAGGAACTTTTGAAACGCATTTGCACCATCAATATCAGCCGATTCATATAGCTCTTTATTAATTCCAGCGAGGGCAGCACGGTAAATAATCATGTTTCCACCGATACCACCCCATAGACTTACAATTACAACCAATATCCATGCATGAGGTTGCGAAGCAGCCCAGGTAGTGTTAAATCCAAATAAGTTGTTAATCATCCCTAATTTTGAATGGAAAATAAGGGTCCAAATAATCGCAGCGGCAGATATTGAAATCAATCCAGGAACATAAAGCATTCCTTGAAATAGTCCTTTATGTTTGACTTCCTTATGTTCTAGAGCAACAGCAATAATCAAAGGAATAATAATTAGCAATGGTACCATCAAAACAACATATACTAATGTATTTTTTAAACCATTTGTGAATTGAAAATTAAATGTTGACGTTTGGTCAAATAAAATTGTTTTGTAGTTATCTAGACCAACCCATTGAGGATCATTGACCAAGTTCCACTTAGTAAACGAAGCATAAATACCATATATAGTTGGAACACAAACAAATAAAGCAAACAACAACAGATGAGGTCCTATGTATAAAATAGGGTTTAAATCTATTTTCTTTTTCAAGACTTTTACCTCCTATAATGAAATGGCTACTGTAATTTTTTCATCACAGTAGCCAATAACAAGCCTATAATTACTTAGTATTTTCGGCAACTTTGTCTTCTACAAATTTTTGCATTGTTGCTAATCCTTCATCAACTGTTATATTACCATAGATAATATCCAAGCCGTAGGTATTGAGCGCTTCTTCTACATATGGATAATGCTCATAAGTAAAGATGTAAAGTGATTCGATTTCAGTCTCATCAGCGGTAAAGAAAGATTGTTTGTAATTTTTAAATTCAGGATCTTCAATAACATCCTTACTTGCTACAATCTGTCCAGCTTTAGCCCATTCCATCGAATTTTGTCGAATGTATTCTAAGAAATCAGCAATTCCTTGTTCTTTTTCATCCGTTCTCGCTTCATTACTCAACATTGAGAATAAGTGGGATGATGCACGGTTAGTGAATTTGTCAGGAGTAACAGAATATATATTTGTAACACCATAATTTAACCCTTCAACAGCATCATGTGCCGTTGAAGTCCAAGTTCCATCTGTAGAGAATAAAACATTTCCTGATTGGAACATCAAGTACCCATCCTCACCGTTAGGCGTCATTAGACCTGCGTCTACAACTTCTTTTATTTTCTCAAGAGCGTTCTTCATTTCAGGCGTATTAACCGTTGGAGCACCATCTTTTTGAATATCACCACCCTGGTTAACAATTTGTCCTAAAACAACCCATGATAATAAGGCGTTGTTCACAACATAATCACCTTCATCTAATTTACCCTTTAATGAGAGCATTTCATCAATTGTGACCACATTATCATCTAAGAAGCTAGTAGCACCATATTGCTCTAATTTATCAATATTGTAATACATAGCATTTGAGTGAATATCCAATGGAATTGTGTACTGGGTTCCATCTACAGTACCAGCGGACCAAGCTTGAGGGAGATAGTTTCCTTCACTAATATCTGGTTTAGCATCTAGTACAGCTTCCATATCTTCAAGCATGCCACTTTTTACAAAACCAGGAACACGGTCAGCGTGAATCAACGTTAAGTCAGGAATATCTTTTCCTGAATTCATGACCGTATAAATTTTAGTATACATATCAGAAGTGATGACAGATTTTACAGGATACTCAGGTTCTGTAGCATTATAGTCTTTCACCATCTGATCCATATATGCCCCATCATCACCTGTAAGAGGGTTCCAAAAAACAATAGTATTAGGATCTTCTTTTTCACCACATCCAAATAAAAGCACACTTGCGCTTGCTAAGAGGACTGCACTCTTTAAAAATTTCTTCATTTATGTTTCTCCTTTATTAATAAATTGAAATATTTATACGCCTTGTAAAAGATTAACTTTTTTGTTATTGTTAAAAACCCCACCACCTTTTTTATTTTTTTGTAAGCGTTTCATTTATTTTTATGAGTCCAGTATATCCTTATAAAACAGCTTTGTCAACACTTTTTATCAAAAATATTAATATTTTTTGCTTGATTAACTAATTGGTTAACCTAAATATAAAATATGCAGAAATCGTTTGCAATTATTAACTTTTTTGTTATAATTAATAAAAGGAGATAAATCATGGAATTAGAAACAAATCAGGATGCTTTACCAGTCTATGAAGCTCTTGCTAGTAAGGTAAGGTTAGAAATTGTCCAACTACTCGCAAAACATAAAATGAATATCAGGGAACTTGCTGACACTTTAAAACTCAGTAGCGCTATCACAACGAAGCATATTCAAAAACTGGAAAAGGCTCAATTGATCAAAACGGAACGCAATGGGCACCAAAAGGTGTGTAGCCTTAGAGTAGAGAAAGTCGTCATCCACTTTCCAAAGCAACTCTTCAGTTCGTACTCAACCAAGGAAATTTCTATTCCTGTTGGACACTATACTGATTATTCTGTAGTGCCTACCTGCGGTCTCGCTAGCTCCGAAGAGTTTATCGGTCCGGTGGATGAACCTAAGTACTTTATCGTCCCAGAGCGGATGGATGCACAGATTGTTTGGTTTACCAAAGGATTTTTAGAGTATAAATCCCCCAACTTACTGAACAAAGATGAAGAATTGACCATGATGGAAATCTCATTTGAGATTTCATCTGAATTCCCCTTTGCCAATGACAACTGGCCATCAGACATCACTTTTTTTCTTAACGATATAGAATTGGGAACCTGGACCAGTCCTGGAGACTTTGCCGATATTCGAGGCAAGTACACACCGGATTGGTATCCCGATAATTTAAACCAGTATGGACTCTTAAAGACCATTCGTATCATGAATCACGGAACCTATATGGATGGAGATCCCATCTCAGACCTCCTAATTTCAGACATCGATCCACTGTTTGATACCTGGAAATTTAAAGTCGAGGTCAAGGAAGATGCTAAAAATGTTGGTGGCTGTACCTTATTTGGGAAAGCTTTTGGCAACTACGACCAAGATATCAAGATAAAACTCTTTTATAACTAACAAAAAACTAGCGACACTAGTCACAATAGCTTTCGTGACCAGTATTGCTAGTTTTTTATTACCAAAGATTAATCGGGCAGGATTTCCCTTCAAGAGCCGTTCTAAACTTGTAGAAACAACCGCATTTGCTGCATGTAGGCCCTTGACGGGCAGGACAATTTTCACAAATGGCTTGTCGCTTATACCACTCCTTTTCATTCACTTTATTAACTTCCATAGCCAATTGAAAGGCAATCATTTCTTCAATTGCTTCGTCTTCAACATGTTGTTTTGTATCACACCCAAAACAGAGATTAGTCATCTACTACCTCCTTAGGGAACCACACACGCATGCCACTCACCCCTTGGTTAGCCCAGAGGAAATAGGGGATCAGATGAAGCGACATTGACTCAGGCACTTCGCTGTCTCCATTAAAGCGATACAGTCCATCCCAAGCTGAAACTTTTGAAGCTGGGATTGTTACAAGCGAATAAGGAAGAGCAAGATCAGTTGCTAGAGTAGTCTCATATTCATCCTGAAAATGCTTCGGAACACGACACCTATCGAGGGATGGATTTTGAAGAGTTTGCCCACAGTATACAAAAGGCCCTTTTTGGAAGGCTACTTTTCCGACCGTAGACTGGACCAATGGATTAGCTGTAATGGTCAACAAGGGTTGTTTAAAGACAATCTCAATCTCGGCTTCATTACTGACTGCCACTGTTACCCAGTCAAAAGTCTCAGCTATTATGTCTCCACCACGACAAGTGACCTTAAATTCAGTCGCCCAATAGGGTTTTCTAAGCACTAAGTGGTTAGACACACCTTTATAAAACACGCTGACACTGTCATCATTTGGAAAAGCTGTTTCTTGACGTAACTCAAAGTCTTCTGTGACCAGATTAGATGCCACATAGAGATTGAGTGAGACAGAATCCTCAAACTGGGTATAGATATAGGTCCCAATAGACGAAATGGTTCTTGCGAAATTTGGCGGACAACAGGCACACCCCAACCAGTCAGGACGTTCTAGTTTGACATGCCCCTTATCCGGATTAAAGCGACAAGATTCTATGTCTACCTCTAACGGATTAACATAGAAGAAATGCTTGCCGTCTAAGGCAGCGCCTGACAAGATACCATTGTAGAGAACCCGCTCCATCACATCAATATATTCACCCTTTGGTGACAGTTTAAAGAGTTCATAGGCAAAATAGAGGAGAGCGATAGAGGCACAGGTCTCACAGTACATGGTATCATTGGGCAAATCGTAGGGACCTACAAAGGCTTCCCCATGGACCGTACTGCCCACGCCACCCGTAATGTACAGCTTACGTTGGGTAATGTCATTCCAAATCTTATAGCAAGCATCTTCTAACTCTTCATTATCCAGATACTGAACGAGCTTAGCCATCGCTGTAGACATGTATAGCATACGGACCGCATGGCCAAGCGCTAGCTCTTGATGCTTAGGTTGAGAATAGGCCTGTAAATAGGTCAAATCGACTGGTGGATTATCTGACGACAAGCCATCTTTCACATTACGGACAATTTCCTTTCGGTAAAATTCAGGGTCTAACCCTCTGACTTCTATGAAAAAGTTTGCTAACTCTAGACACTGTTGCTTACCTGTATAATCAAAGAGCTTCAAAAGAGCGAGTTCAATTTCTTGGTGCCCATCTGCTCCCTGTATCTGTCCTTCAGCCCAGCCGAAATGCTCTGCTATATCGTCCACAAACCGAAGGGCAACATCTAAAATCTTTGCCTTACCCGTCGCCTGATGATAAGCAATAGCTCCTTCTATCAAATGGCCCGCACAATAGAGCTCATGGCTAAAATAGAGCTGACGGTATTTTAAGTCTGGATAACGCAACTGAAAATAGGTATTCAGGTAGCCCGTCGATTCCTGAGCCTGGGCAATGATATCAATGAGCTCATCAGCTGCAGCTTCTAACTTAGAATCTTCAGTTATTTGCAGTTGGTAACCAACTGCCTCCAACCATTTATAGGCGTCACTGTCTTGGAAAAACCAGCCAAAATGATCCCCCTCTGATAAGCCGGCTGCAATTTTAAAATTTTCAATGGCATGGCTTTTCCCAGCGGGCAAGCTAGCATCCTGACGTTCTGCCTGCACATCAACATCAATTTCGTCTTTTAAAACTGCTAGTTGATAAGGTAGGGTCTCCGTGCGAATAAGGTCAAGGTAATAGTTCCAAAACTCTGACGTTATGTTTACTTGGTTTAAACGAAATGTTTTCATCTTTCCTCCATAACCATAAAACGCTTACAGTTCATTTTAACAACTTTGTCCGGACATGTAAAGCTATTCATAAAATAGTGAAGAAATAGTGAAGTATTTTTGGACACAAAGAAATGAAAACACTAGCAGTAACAAACAGAAAAAGCGCCTGAAACACGATAGGTGTAGGCACTTGTAACGTTGCTATCAGGGTAGGAGGGACCACTGTCCATTATTCATAAAAATCTATCTACGTCCTAAAAGTCAGCACTTCAATAGAGCGTTTCCTTAAATCATTGAATAACTCTCTTTAGGACCGGTTTTCCACCGAACTTCTGATTTTTAACTCAGCTGAAAACTCTTTGCTTTGAAGGGGTTTTTGTTTTTCGATGCATTGTATTAACTGCTCAGCTGCATATTGTCCGAGTTTTCGCTGGGGATGGACGACGCTGGTGAGTTGATAGACCTTAGCAAGGTAAGAGTTATCATGACTGACGATTGATAAATCTTTTGGGACAGTATAGTGATGTTTTTGAAGCTGCCTGATGAGCTGACTAGCCACTTCATCATTGTAACAGACGACTGCTGTTGGTGCACTGTCTGAAGCTACGAGAGAATCAGCATAAGCTTTAACAACCTCCTTTTGGTCCTTGGTGGTAAAGGTAGCGATGTTATCAGCTGTAAAGGTTATATTTTCAGCTTCATGGGCGCGTACATAGCCCTTCATCCGTAATTTCCCTTGCAGGTCATCAAGCTTTGTTAACAATCCAATTTCTGTATGGCCATTTTCAATCAAGTAACGAGTGGCAAGTTCTCCTGCACTGCTATCATCCAAACTGACATAGGGAATGTCCAACATATCATAGTAGGCGTTAAGAAATAGAATAGGCAATCCACTCTCTTTAATTTTGGCATAATAGGCAATATTCGCATTATAGAGGTTACTGGAGGTCGGCTCAATCAAAAGTCCATCGACACCTTGCGCAATCATAGCTTGAAGGCAGGCTTCTTCTTGGATAGGATCATTATGGGTTGCGCTTAAAAGGAGTGCATAGCCCTTAGAGCGAAGCACTTCCTCAATACTTTCAATAATGGTTGGAAAAATATAGTCTGACAAGTATGTCGTCATAACCCCAATCGTCTTGGTTGCTTTTTGAGCTAACGGTACATCGGGATCCAATACATAAGTTCCAGCTCCTTTTTCAGCTCTTAAGTATCCCTTATCCACTAATACACCGATTGCTTGACGGATCGTGTAGCGACTGACTTGGTAGATTTCCCTTAACTTACTTTCTGGTGGGATCATACTCCCTGTTGGGTACTCTTGCTTTTTTATTTTTGACTGCAAATCATCTGCGATTTGCTGATACTTAGCTACCATAATTATTCTCCTAATTGTCCATACATCTAGTCTAACACACCAAAGAGATGTATGCAAGTCAAACCTCGATGGATCACCCTGTCGATACCACTCCAATTATCCAAAATCAAATATGATTAATCGTCTTACTTAAAAAACCAGATTAGTCAACTGCTGATCTGGTTTGCTAGGTTCAACTATTTTGACGAAGTTTCGTTAACGTTTTTTCGAACACTTCTGGTAAGGGAGCTGTGAATGTCATCAGCTCTCCAGTAGTCGGATGTGTAAATCCTAGAGTTTCTGCATGGAGAAATTGGCCCTCACCAGGCAAGGTTTTCTTTGGTCCATAAGCTGGGTCCCCCGCAACAGGATGACCGATATAGGCCATATGAACACGGATTTGGTGAGTACGACCTGTTTCAAGGGTTAGCTCCACTAGAGTATAGTCTCCAAAGCGTTCCAACACCTGAAAGCGCGTGACAGCTGGTTTTCCTTTTCCTGTCACCGCTTGCTTCTTGCGATCTTTGTCTGATCGACCAATAGGTGCTTCAATCATCCCTCGGTCATTGGGCAGATTACCATGGACAATAGCCAAATATTTTCTCAAGGACTTCTGAGCCTTTAGTTCATCAGCAAGAGCTAGGTGAGCCAGGTCATTTTTGGCAATCATTAAAAGACCTGAGGTATCTTTGTCAATCCGATGCACAATTCCAGGACGAATAACGCCATTGATAGCTGATAGGTCCTTAATATGATACAGCAAGGCATTGACTAATGTTCCTCTAGTATGGCCTGCTGAAGGGTGTACTACCATCCCTTGTGGCTTATTGACAACTGCCACGTCATCATCCTGATAAATAACGTCTAATGGGATATCTTCTGCAACATAATCTAACACTTCTTCAACAAGAGCTTCATAAGTCACCACATCACCAGCTTGCACCACATACTTAGCTTTTTTTTCTTGACCATTGACTAGAACCTGACCTCTTTTAATTTGCTCGTTAGCAATGGTCCGAGACAAGTCTGTTTCATCAGCCAAGGCCTTATCGAGGCGAACACCCCCAGTTTTAATGATGACTTCCATGCATCTCCTCTTTCAAAATATAGACAAATAGCAGGACAACTCCAATAGTCAAATAACTATCTGCAACGTTGAACACTGCAAAATTCATAAACTCCGTTTGAAACATATCGACAACATAGCCCAGACGAACGCGATCAATAAAGTTACCAATCCCACCAGCAATGATTAAACTGATACTGGTTATTAATGGAGGCCCCTCATCAAGATGATGTAACAAATAACGTATAGCAATCCCCATAATGACAATTGTGATGAGAATGAAGAACCACTGTTGATTTTGTAGAATTGAAAAAGCGGCGCCATAATTTTTCAAATAGGTTAAACTCATAATCCCTGGTATAAACGATTTTGTTTCTCCTAACCCAATGTGATTAACCGTATAAAGCTTAACCCATTGGTCCAAAGCGATTAAAACGACAATTACAAGAGCAATGATTCTCTTTCTCATATATTCCTCTTTTTATCAAAATAGTCTTGCATGACGGCCACAAATTTGACAGCAACTTGCGACAAGGCTTGATCCTTACGCTTTACGTAGACCATACGGTTTTCTTGACCATCCTTTACTGGAATAACCATAATACCATGGACACTTTCACTATCTAAGAAGCCTGATCCTGTTGCATAGGCATCTGTCCGTTCTAAAATTCCATTTAAGGTAGCGCGATCGGTCACATTAAAGGTCTTACTGGAATCACTAGTATCAAAGAAATTTTCAGAGTAATAAAGGTACTCTTCCTTTTCTTGAGTAAATCGAACCGTCGGTAACCCTTTTAAATCACTCAACTCAATCAGACTTTTCTTTGTCAGAGGATGCCCTTTTCTCAAGTAAATGTGAGTCTGAAAATCAATCAAATCAACGATTTCTAAGCCAAGTTTATTGAGTTTTTGAGTGATACCTTTGACATTAGTTTTATTCAGATATATAATACCGATTTCGCTAAACCCTTGAGCGACTTCATCCAATATTTGAACCGTTGTCGATTCAAAAATTCTAAAGTTTGAATGTTCTGGGTAATTGTCTGAGAACTCTACCATCAAAGGTGGCAAAAAATCATAATGTTGACTTGAAATCGAAAACTCTTCGTGGTCATCTTCGCTTTGCAAATACTGATTTTCAAAAGAATCAAACCGTTTAACCAATTCGACAGCTTTCTCATAAAAGGTCATGCCTCTTTGTGTCAAAACTGTTCCAGAACTGGTACGGTTAAAGACTTTAAATCCAAGTTCTTCTTCCAAATCACGCACAGAAATGGAAAGACTTGGTTGACTAACAAACATTTTTTCAGCTGCTTCTCGAAAAGTACCACTGTTTGCAATTGCAACGACATACCTTAATTGTTGAATATTCATATTATTTCCTCTACTTATCTCATTATTATACCAGAAATAGAAAGCATTCGCTAATCCTCAATCGCATTCAAGTCAGAACTTTAAAATCGATTTTCGTTTTTCCACCCAAAACAAAAAAGATAGATCTCAGCTAAGTCATCAACAAAGCTCAAATCTATCAATCTTTCTCTTAATGAATACCAAGCGCAATACGAGCGTAGCGACTCATTTTATCAACCGTCCAAGCTGGTGACCAGACTAAACGAACGTCTATTTCAGTTACGTCTGGAACTTGACCAACCACATCATAGATTTGATCGGTCAAAAGATCTGCCAAGGGACATCCCATAGTTGTCAGTGTCATATCAATTTCCGTTTTTCCTTGGTCAAAACGGATGTCATAGACGAGGCCAAGATTAATAATATCGATCCCTAGCTCAGGGTCAATAACCATTTCAAGCGCTTCAAAAATGTTTTGCTTGATAACGTCCACCTCTTCAGGGGAATAGATTTTTTCTGACATGGCCTTCCTTTCTTATCTTTCAATTAGTGTTCTTTTTCCTTGTCGTTTTAAGGCATCACCCTAAAACGGTCGCTTCAAAAACGATTCATCCCCACTCTAATCCTCAATAAAGTCACGGAGCGGTTTGCTACGGCTCGGATGGCGGAGTTTGCGGAGGGCTTTCGCCTCGATTTGACGGATCCGCTCACGGGTCACGTTAAAGACTTTGCCCACATCTTCAAGTGTGCGCATTTTACCATCATCAAGACCAAATCGTAGACGAAGGACATTTTCTTCACGGTCCGTAAGGGTATCTAAAACTTCATCTAACTGCTCACGCAAGACGATACGAGTTGTATACTCTTCTGGGCTTTCAATGACTTCATCTTCGATGAAATCTCCCAGATGGCTGTCATCTTCTTCACCGATAGGTGTTTCAAGAGAGACCGGTTCTTGGGCAATCTTTAAGATTTCACGGACCTTATCAGGCGTCATATCCATACGCTCAGCAATTTGCTCAGGTGTTGGATCTTGACCAAGTTCCTGCAGGAGATTGCGTTGTTCGCGGACTAACTTGTTGATGGTTTCAACCATATGAACCGGAATACGAATAGTACGGGCCTGATCGGCAATCGCACGAGTGATTGCTTGACGAATCCACCAAGTCGCATAGGTCGAGAACTTAAAACCTTTTGAATAGTCGAACTTGTCAACAGCCTTCATTAGACCCATATTCCCTTCTTGGATAAGGTCCAGGAACTGCATGCCACGACCAACATAGCGTTTGGCAATGGAAACCACCAGACGCAAGTTGGCTTCAGCCAGTCGTTGTTTAGCTTCCACGTCGCCTGCTTCAACCGCGAGAGCCAATTCTTGTTCTTCTTCATTGGTCAAGAGTGGCACTACACCGATTTCCTTGAGGTACATGCGGACGGGGTCATTGACTTTCGCTGAGTTACTTCCTAAGAGTTCCTCGTCTGAAAGCTCAGGCTCTTCTTCTGTTTGCATGACACGGGCAGAAGGATTCCCTTCCTTATCCACAATGGCAATCCCTGCATCCTGAATACGCTGCAACAAATCGTCAATGGCATCTGCTTCTAATCCAAAAGGCACCACCAATTTCTCATTGATATCGTCATCAACTGCATTTCCGTCTTGTTTACGACTTCGAATGTATTCAGCAACTTGGACATCAAAAGTGGTTACTTCTTTTTTTATATCTTTTTTTGTTGACATAGTTTACTCCATATTTCTTTTCTGGGCGATGAGACGATTAAGTTCATCTACAGCAGCGATATCGTTCCCGATATTTGATTGTTCACGGATGCGTTGCGCTATTTGACGGCTGTCTTGCTTGAGCAATTCACGCTGGCGCGTTCGTTCAATGTCATAAAGTTCATCCATAGACACATCCTCAGGAAGATTCTCTTCCATTGCAAGATACCAGGCATTCTGAACCGCTTCATCCAATTGGCTTAATTCTACTGCAGTAATCTCCCCTTGCTGACACAATAATTGATAGAGAGTCTGTAATTCTTGAGATACGAATTGAAAATCATCTCTTTGTCTATAGTCATTCAGAACAAATCCATGGTGGACCATTCGATTGAACAGTTGGTTTTCTGCCCTTTGCAAGGGACTAGGCTGCCTTAAAAAAGGCATCTCAGTGACTCGTCGCCTATAGGATTCTTGTTGTATAGGTTGTTGATGATGAGTGCGTTGAGCAACCCTAACTTGATCCACAGATGCTTCTACTTGGCCAAAATCAAAATCAGGTAGTAATTCTGCCAACTTGTGAATATAAGTATTTTGAGCTGTTATGGAAGATGTTTGCGCAATGATAGGGGCCATCTGCTCCACAAATCTTATCTGAGCCTGTAAATTCTCAAGATTATCTGGCTTAAGGTAATACAGTAGAAACTCAACAGGACTCAGACGTTGCTTGGTTAAAAAATTGGCTAGTTCCTCTGTTGAATTTTTCTGAATGAACTCATCCGGATCCATTTGATCTGGCAATCGCACTATCTCAACGACAAATGGTTTTAATACATCCAAAGCTTTAGCCGTTGCAGCCTGACCAGCTTTATCACCATCATAAACGAGGACTGCTTTTTGGGTATGGTGTGAGAGATGCTGGACATGCTCTGAGGTTAATGCTGTTCCCATAGAGGCTACTGTATTTTCAATGCCAGCTCTATAGGCAGCAATCACATCCATAAACCCCTCCATGATGTAGACTTCATGGTGTTTCCTTATGGATGCTTTAGCTTGACTGAGATGATAGAGTTCATAACTTTTATTAAAAATTAAGCTAGCTCGACTATTTTTATATTTAGCTTCCTGACTAGACATGTCTTGTGTTTGCCAAATACGACCCGAAAAGGCAATAATTCGACCACTATCATCTGTTAGTGGAAACATGATACGGTTTTGGAAGGCATCATAAATCTTTTGATTCTCACTCGGATTGAATAATGCTGAATTTAACAAGGTCTGCTCATCGAATTGAGCCGACAGAGCCTTGTAGAGGTAGTCACCTTCATTAGGGGAAAGTCCTAAATGGAAATGCTTAATGACGTCATCATCCAGCCCTCGATCATATAGATAAGAACGGGCACGCTCACCCAATTTCGTCGTCATCAAAACTGTATGATAAAAATCAGCTGCAGCTTTATGAATGTCGTAGAGAGACTGATGAGGACTTACTTTTTGACGAGAAAACTCAACATTAACCGTTGGCAATGGGATGCCCGCTTTTTCCGCAACAATGGCGACACTGTCAAGAAATGAAACATCTCGATAGTCCTGGATAAATTTAAAGACATCACCAGATTTCCCACAACCAAAACAATGAAAAAACTGCTTGTCCTCAACGACATTAAAAGAGGGGGTCTTCTCCCCGTGAAAAGGGCACAAGCCTAGGAAATTACGGCCTGCTTTTGTCAAGCTTACCACTTCTCCGATGACATCAACAATGTTGACATTACTTTTTACTTCTGTAATAAAGTCTTTGTCCATGAAGCATCACCCTCCTTCAATGCAAACTCTGAGCACAGTATAACATAATAATGATAACACGATTGAGACTAAATGTAAAATAGAAAAAACGGGTGTTCCATATTATGCTAAACAGGTGTTTTCTTCCATTAGAATCCATAGAAAAGACTTTGAAATCACTTACAGTTCTTGTTTTATCCTTTGTTAAACTTTGTGATTCAAATCTCTTGACTAGGTCTTAAGACTGATATATACTTAGTTAGTAAATTTAATAAAGGAGTTTAACAAAAATGTTAAAAGATTTAAAAGCTTTCTTGCTTCGTGGCAATGTCGTTGATTTGGCTGTTGCTGTTATCATCGGTGGTGCTTTCGGTGCTATTATCACCTCATTTGTAGAGGATATCATTACACCACTCATTCTCAACCCTGCTCTTAAAGCAGCAAACGTTGAAAACATTGCTCAGTTGGCATGGAATGGTGTTAAATACGGTAGCTTCCTCAGCGCTGTTATCAACTTTATCATCGTTGGTACTTCTCTCTTCTTTGTCATCAAAGGAATTGAAAAAGCGCAATCAATCGGTAAAAAAGAGGAAGAAGTGGAAGAAATCCTTGCACCAACACAAGAAGAACTTCTTACTGAAATCCGTGATTTGTTGAAAAACAAAGCATAATAATAAAGAAACAGGCTTCGGTCTGTTTTTTTGTTTCTTAAAAAAAGAGGAGACGAAAAAAACAGCCCGAAGGCTGCTTTTAAATCCCTTAGAATTTTTTACGCTTGCGTGCTGCTTCTGACTTACGTTTGCGTTTTACTGATGGTTTTTCATAGTGTTCGCGTTTACGTGCTTCTTGAAGCGTACCAGCTTTGGTCACAGAACGTTTGAAACGACGAAGGGCATCGTCAAGTGATTCATTCTTACGTACGACTGTTTTTGACATTTTTTTCACTCCCTTCAATTTCAAAGATATTACTGTTCTATGTTACATGACTTTCATGAAATTGTCAAGAATTAACGAATATTTTTATTAAAAAACCAATAAGGGAGTGGGACCGAAAGTTCTAAAATGGAGTTAGCCACTTTCTAGTTGAGAAAAAAGTATACAAAAACACCTCAGAGAGATATAATGTAGTTCACCACAAACACAC
>NZ_JAUSTM010000015.1 GCF_030812835.1 Streptococcus moroccensis | reverse complement strand
GATTGAGAGGCTTTTTGGGACATCTAAAGAATACCACAACCTCAGATATACACGAGAGAGAGGCAAGTCCAAAATGGAAGATAAGGTTGGGCTGACTTTGGCATGCTTAAATATCAAAAAATTGGTAAAACGACTGGCGGGAAGGCCTTTTTATTTTGCCCAAAATAGAGCTATCACCCTGATACTTTTAATCCATGAACACGTTTTATTCAAATCGCAAGAAAAGACAAACCTCAAAATGAAGTTTGTCTTCGGTCTGAATATTTTATTTATTTTATTAAATTAAATAAATATTTTTCCAAAAACTCTATTTTTTATGAACTCACTTTACATCTTTTGATGCAAAGCGATTATTTCTACAATAAAATTAATTGATTGGACGTTAATTTTTTATTGATTTTTGTTTTCTAAAATTCTATTTCTATTTTCTAACAAGTTTGATCGATGTCAAATCTTTAAAATAATACTTTTAAATTAAGTATATTTTTAGATTGTTTAAATTTAAATGATACTATTTATTACTAATAATTTTAATCGAATTAGCATTACTTAAAATAAATCTAAAAAACAAACCCCACCAAGAAAAAATCTTGGTGGGGTTTTAGTGAGGAATGATTTCATTCGCCCTATTTTTAATCGCTTTGAAAATACGTCAAACCTTGCTATGCTAGGATTCCGCAATCAAATTGCGATACTCTATTATTTAAGAGTAACATAAGCAAATTGCTTTTAAACCTTAGTATTATGCATTTTTTTAGTCAAATATTATTGATAGTGGTCCTTATCGGGGTGTTGATGAAACACCCTCCTTTTTCAATAATTCTGTTATCTCATTACCTACTGTCTGCTTTCTAGCATTGTAAAAATGAGAATAAGTATTTAGAGTTGTAGCTTTATCAATTCTACCTGAACGTTGAGAGACTGCTAAAACATCTTTTCCTAGGACATTGATCATAAATGAATCATGACTATGTCTCAATCCTTTACCAGTTATCTCAGGTACTCCTGCTAACTTAGCCTGTCTCTTCAACATTCTAGTTAAGGTACTCTTAACCATAGGTTCACCAAACTTAGATAAGATGTAGTTATCATCAGAATTAGCAATTTGAACTTTTCTCCAACGTTCTAAGACATTAATCGTTTCATCATCTAGATCAACAAATCGAACCCCTGCATCCGTTTTAGTCTGGTCTTTTATACGATAAATACCACCTTTTAACGCTTCTAAAGTTGAATGGACAAAAATTCGCTTATTCTCTTTATCATAGTCAGACCACAATAAAGCAAAACCTTCACTGACTCGCACCCCGGTCATGTAGTATAACCAAGTTGTTGTAAAGCGATGTAAATCTTCATAGTCTTCTATATCAAAGGTTGCAATAACTTTTTTGAACTCATCGAATGTCCAAAATTTTGTATCTGGTCGCTTCCCTTTTGGATTATCAAGATTCTTACATGGGAAAGTTTTAATATATTCCATTCTTTCCGCATATCCTACGCATTGTTTGAAACGAATCCAAACACATTTTGCATAATTAGGAGAATGGTTTGCTATAAGCTTTAGTCGAAATCTCTCGCAATCACGTGGCTTAATATCACGCAATTTCATTTTCCCGAATTCCTCTATAAATAACGTAAAATGAGTGATTGCAGTTCTATATGTTGAATCCTGTACCGTTTGTTTATAATACGGTAAGAAAATGTCTTCCATGTATTGAGCAAATGTTAAATTATAATCTGAATAATCAAATTTATCATAAAACTCAACTCTTGCTCGACAAAGCTCATCATAAGCTTCTTTCTCTGTCGTGAAAGATTTTCCCCACATATTGCGATAACGTTTAAAACGTTGACGTTTCCCAGTTGCAGATGCCTTAAATTCAGTTTGACAATATATCCTACCTTTTTCATCTCTAAATACACCTTTATATTTCTTAGACATTTATTTGTTTTCCTTTCTTTCATCAATGATTGGAAAACCGAGCAGCTCCTCTACGATAATTTTTGGAGCTAAGTCTAATCGTCTATTATCAAAAGGCGATTTTCTTAATTTTACCGCATTATTATCTAAATGACTACTATAAAATTGATTAACGGCTATTGCTTTAGCTTCTCTGATAATCAACTTTGAAGCTGTCTTAGAAAAACCAAGCTTCATAATACTTTTATGTGTAACAGTTTCCATAAGATACTCCTTCTATTTTTATTCTGATTAAATCTCAGTAATAGTAATGTATCAATTTATGTTTGAAAAAGTTATCACAGTACAGTCATTTCTAAAATACTACTTTAAAACTTTCATTACTTAAAATTAAAGTAAGTAAATCCCTAGGATTAAAACAGCTATACACTATAAAATTAAATCTACTAACCTATATACTTTTCACGAAACTCTCTACTCAATGGTTGCATCTGACTAACTTCGAAAATTAAATCTTGAACACAGGTCAATAAAATAGATACATGTTCCTGAGTCACTTGATTATTCACTCTTGCGACAGTCATAATTTCATGAACATCACGTCCAATCTGTTCTAACTTTTGAGTTTTCCAAAATGAAAACCACTCTTTAGCAGTTAACTGTTTATCATCAGTCATTAATAATTGATCTCTGACAAATGGTGAAAAGTGTCGATAACGCTTCTCCCTCATTAATTGTTCAATTTGTTTTAACTCATTGGCTGTTAAATTTATTTCTTTTCGAATATCTCTATATTGTTCAGACATGTTATTTTCTCCTTTTTATCCTTTCTCGGGTAATCCCCGACCCCGTATGTCATACGGGAAATTCCCTAAAGACCTTGTTGGGTCTTTGCGAGCTCAGATATTGTGTCCACAATATCCCAAAAATCATATCGCCAGCCAACCAAAACTTTCCAGTTTTGACAGCCAACGATAAGATAACTTGGTAGCTTTGCCCCCAAACCCCCAACAAAAAATCAAGACTTGATTTTCTTAGGTATAATATTAGGATAACAAGGATGATTTGGAAAAGTTATCACATCACTCAATAAAGCATAATAAAAAGAGAACAGAATGCTCTCTTTAATACTTTATAATGAACTTATTTTTGTGGCTCTAAGAATGTTAGTTTCTAAGAAGATATATTAATTACAAAGCACCTACAATTTTATGAGGGAGATATTTTTCATCTAAATAAGCAATATCTTCATCTATCAATGTAACTTCAAAAGCTCCCATAAAATCATCTAAGTATTTTTCTTTTGTGACACCAACAATAGGAGAATCCATTCCCTTCTTCCACAACCAAGCAAGTGCTACTTGAGAACGAGTAACGTTATATTTTTCTGCAATTTCTGCTACCCTCATTACAATTGCTTTGTCCTGCTCCATCGTACTATCATATTTTGAAATAGCTACTGTATCTGTTTTACTTCTAGCAGTGTCAGCATCCCAGTCTCTAACGATACGACCTGATGCAAGTGGGCTATAAGGGGCAAGACCAACACCATAATCTTTACAAAATGGAATCATCTCTCGTTCATCTTCACGATAGAGCATATTGTAGTGATTTTGCATGACGGAAAACGGTGTCCAACCATTTTTCTCAGCAATATACTGCGCTTTTTGAAATGGCCAAGCGTACATCACAGAAGCGCCTAGATAATGTACTTTTCCAGAACGGACCAGATCGTTTAACGCAGATATCGTTTCCTCAATTGGAGTGTTGTAATCCCAACGATGAATGTACAAAACGTCAATGTAATCCGTACCTAAGCGTTTTAAGCTTGCTTCAACTTGGCTAAAAATAGCCTTTCTAGATAAACCAGTTGTATTTCTTCCCTCATGGAGACCGTCTCCGAAAAACACTTTTGTTGCAATAACAACCTCTTCTCGATCTGCAAAATCGCGTAAGGCACGCCCCAGATATTCTTCACTAGTCCCTTTACCATAAACATTTGCAGTGTCAAAAAAGTTAATCCCCATATCCAAGGCTTTTTTGATAATCACACGTGATTTTTCTTCATCTAATAACCATCCTGAATGAAACTCTTGACTGGCATCTCCAAAACTCATGCAACCTAAACATAATTTTGAAACTTCGAGACCTGTGTTACCTAATCGTGTGTATTTCATATTGTCTTCCTTTCTATTTTGAAAATCTCAATAAGTCAGTCTGCCAAGACCAACTTTTTTGCTATTTGCTCAAGATGATATAGCTTAGAAGCTTTTCCCCACAAATCCAGCCAAGAGTTCAACAGTTGTAGCGTCGTGGTGGTCGGCAAAGACAGTAGTATCAGTGTTGAGAGTGGCAATTTGTGCCATATCGTCATCCGACAATTCAAAATCAAAGATTGCAAAGTTTTGACGAACACGTTCTGGATTAGCTGATTTAGACAGGCTTACGATACCACGTTGCAACTGCCAACGCAACATGACTTGGGCGGTTGTCTTGCCGTACTTGTCTGCAATAGCTTTCAAGACAGGATTGTTGAACACATCATTTTTACCTTCTGCAAAAGCACCCCAGCTCTCCATTTGAATCCCTTTTGAAGCGAGATAGTCTTGGTCAGCTTGTTTTTGGTGAAAAACATGGACTTCTACTTGGTTGACAGCTGGAATGACCTCATTAAAGAGTGACAGATTAGCAATCTGGTCATTTTTGAAGTTTGAAACGCCAATAGCACGGATTATTCCTGCCTTGTAAAGTTCTTCCAAAGCACGCCAGGCCCCAAAAGTATCACCGACAGGCTGATGTAAGAGATATAGGTCAATATAATCCAAATCCAATTTTTTCAAAGATTCAGCGAAGGCTTCCTTAGCCCCCTCGTAGCTCATATGCTGGATAAAGGCTTTGGTCGTAATAAAGAGCTCCTCACGTGGCACACCAGAGGCTTTAATGGCTTTTCCGACTGCCTCTTCATTACCATAGACTTCAGCCGTGTCAATAAGGCGGTAGCCTGTCTTGATGGCTTCTTCTACCACTTGTTGGGTCGTATCGGCATCTTGAATCTGGAAAACACCAAAACCAACTGCTGGCATTTTTACGCCGTTATTAAGGGTTACTGTAACTGTGTTTGTCATCATGTTTACCTCACTTGTTTTTCTTGATGATATTAGTATAACCTGCTTTAAAGGACTTGAAAATTGCTAGTTAGGCATGGTAGTATACTATTAACATATACTTATGAAAGGAGATATTATGATTGACAATTACCTCTTAGAAGAATTGGTGGCTTTTGCTAAGTACGGGACGCTGGCCGCCACAGCAGAGCACCTCATGGTGACCCAACCTACCGTCACGCGCGGCATGCAAAAGTTGGAAGATGACCTAGGTGTAGCCCTCTTTGACCGCAAGCCCAACCGCATCAACCTGACCGAAACAGGCCAACTGGCAGTCAAAGAAGCAGCCAAGCTTCTGAAAGCCCAAGACAACTTCATCCAGACTGTTCAAAATTTCGATCGCCACCACCGAAGTATTCAGATCGGCTTTACACTACCCGGACCACGCCTAGTTTTGAAAACTGAGGTAATTAAAAATACCACATTATTACCAGGCTTGCTAAAAACGTCTGACATCATACAGCGATTGTTCAATCGTAAAGCAACACTTATCCTCTCCGATCAGGAACTCCACTCCGACCAAATAGAGTCGCTTTACCTGGCAGATGAATATCTCTATGTCAATTTGGACGCCATGACGACAACCGCCGATAAAAGTGAGACAAGCTTTAACAATTTGGCTGGGCAGAGCTTCTTGGTACTAAGTGACATAGGGGTATGGCAAGAGATTATCGAGAAACATATTCCTCGTGCAAAATTCCTCTACCAACAGAATGACGATAGCTTTGAAGAAATCAATCGATATGCCAACTTCCCTGTCTTTACAACCAACCTAACCAACAAATTACGCAGTGAGAAAATCGACAATTTCGACCGTAGAATTGCCCTAAAAATCACTGACGAGGTTGCTACTGTTCCCATATATGCCAATTATCTGATTGAAGACAAGCAGCGCCTAGCACCTTTACTTACAACTATCCGAGACAAGCTGAACCAAACAATCTCTTCAGAATGAAGCCTCTGAAGGGATTATTTTTACGTTTATGATTTAGGGACATATAAAAGTCAATATTTTCTCCATCTTCTGGGATAACCAATTGGTCGACAAAGCCTTTTTCGGTTGTAAAACGATCCAACTCTGAACGCGAAAGTACCCAACGGTTGACGGCTTCCATATGAACAGATAATAACTGGGCACCATGACCTCCTATAAAGTGGGTACGATTCTATTCCCAAAAACTCCTTGTCAATGGAAACAAACACGTACCCACAGGGTAAATGGAAATAGAAACTGATAATTTCTTGCTATCACTTCTACTTACTCCAAAAATTTACTCACTCTGATACTTCCCCACTATAAAGCAAAAAGCCTTGTAATCAAGGCTTTTCATTATCCCTTTCGTTCCAATGTTTCTAGGCTTTTACGGCCGCAAGTCCTGCCTTCTTCCCTGTCTTGGCCAAGTCATTGAGATAGGAAACACCTGGGATTAGGTCAAAGAGAGAAAAGACGCCACGAAGCACACGCTCTGTGTTATCCAACTCTCGGCCCGTTCCCCAGTCTTTCCCGACAGCTGCTGAGTACATATCAGCTCCTGCTAGAACGACACCTGCCGCAGCTCCTGCTGGTGGACAGAAGATAGTAAGGATAATGACACCCGCAGTCAGTGCAAGGTCACGCCACATCTCAATTCTTTCCTTCTGGTCATCAATAGAGTCATAGGTAAACGCCCTAGTATGATGCATGGCCATCAGGTAGTCGTCTTTGCTGAGTTTATTGTCCTTGTAGGCATCGCTATTTCTAAATTGCTCATAGCTTTTCTCAAGAGTGGCCTTATAGGGGCTATCCACCTTATATAGGTCAGAAAGACTGATTGTTGGAGGAGTCACCTCCCGGGACACAAATTGCATTCCAGTCGCATCTGGGACATACTCTGTCCTCTTAAATCCTACCGTATTACTTGTCGTATAACTCCTAATCGATACGGCTTCAAGTCTTGCACCAACTTTATCCATCTCTTCATAGAAAGGTTGGTCAATCTTCTCCTTGAGGTAGCAAGAGACATTGCTGGAGTAGCGTTCTAACTTGACCAAATTAACCTGCAAGTTTGTTGCAGTAGTTCGGTCATCGTGATAGTTAAAAGAGACTACACCGTCTGTATCTTTCTCGGCAATGAGACGCTTGGCTTTTTCAGAAATTTTAACCAAATCATCGATTCGTTTACTAAATCCCTGCTTTCCTGAACTGATGTCCATAGAGTAGCTTGAACCCATGTAAGACCCTCCATAGCTGGAGGAGGCTTCTGTAATGGCAGCTAAAGCTCCTTTCATCTTCGACCAGGTATTTGAACGATGGTTTACATTTTTATTTTTATTACTTCTAGCTCAGATTCCCAACTTTCATACACTTCCATAAAGCGTTTTTCTTCATCATCTTTATAGCCTTCAAATACAACCTTTTCAATATTTTCGTGGTTGAAGAAAATGGCATCTTCTGGATTGATCCCTTCTGGATAAATTACTCCTACATAATCACTATACACATTCTCCCCATCTGATTCAAAAATAGGACCTCTTCCTACAATCATCAACTTTGTTGTTGCTTCCTCTAAGTAAATCACACTTCCTAATGGTAATAATTCTTTAGTCATTATTTTACTCCTATTATTTATTTTTATTCATCTTTTTTGCACGCCATTTACCATACCATTGCTCGTTTGAGACTTTAAAGAACTGGCGATATTCTTTTTGGTACTTGAAAAAGTAAAATGCAGCTACAAAATTTTTCAGGGTCATGCCCGTAGTAAAAATCATGAGAGCCGCAACTAATAAGAAAGCCCAACCATACAAGAAACTGAAAATGTCTGGTTGCGTTTTGATCGCTTCCCCAAAATTGAAGGTCCAACGATTGACAATAGCTAGAAGTAATAGAACACCTCCATACTTCTTGATAAATGCCATTAGGCTCTCTCCCCAGTCTTTATTAGCTGGTTCCCCCTTATAAAGTTGTTTTTTAAGCTGTTCTACATTTGAGATTACTAGAGTCTTCCACAGATATACACATACTAACAGTTGAAGTAAAAAACCAATCCATCCAAAGGCACCTACTGTGAGACCGATTGTAAAGGGAAACAGCATCAAAAATACTGTGATTAAAAAAACAAGAAGAGTAATGGTTCCATAAAGCAATTGATGTGCATAATTTTTTTTTGGAAAAACATTTATGATAACCATTACTATTGAGCAATACATCAGTGCCAATAGCGGGATTCTAAAGATTGTTCCAATAGTGACAATTGATTGGGCAGTAGAGGTTGATATGTATCTAATTTTCTCTGTTGAGGTTAAGAGACTTTCTGGTAGATATACTCCTACTCCATATGACATAATAAAAAGTAATAAAATGACTAGCCCAGAAAACCTTTGAGATAGCTTCATAGAAGATAATACGCCAACCTGTGCACCTTCTTCTGTTAGTATCTTCTTACTAACAACCTTTTTTGATTGCTCAAAGGTTGCCGATAGTAACCTCTCTTTACGCATATTTAGCTCCTCCACCAAACCAACTAGTCACAGAATTCCATGTACCTTTAACCGCTTTCCCGACACCATCCGCAATGAAATCGTATCCATCGTCTAGTACATTCTGTACTCCAGAGTAAAACGCATTTTTTGTATCTGGTGACACAATACCCCAAACAGTATTTATAGTGCCTGCCGCAAAACCGGCAAGAGCGCCCCAGGGTCCAGCTTTAGCACCTATCAGAGCCCCTTCAATCGGTCCTGCGCTCTTCAGTTGTGCAACACCTGCATGAATTAAAGACTTTCCTACGCTACCGTAGGCTCGACTGTCCTTATTATTAAATTCTCTGACACTAGTGACAGTGACATCAACCCCAACAGCAACCCAACCCAGTACTTTTGCAGCCTTACCTACGAATTTAAGTTTACTTCCTATTTTAGACTTACTTACTGTCTCGATTAATTTTTTTCCATAGGTTTTTATTGGATCTGTCATTTTTCCAAGCACGGAATTAATATTTTTTACAGGATATTTACCAAATACTTTAAAGTTTGCAGCCTTTGAAGTGATGGAATGATGGAATGTACTCAAAAACTGATTGAAGCTTCCCTTTTTCCACTTCGAACCTAGTTTAGCATACCACTTCCAATTTTTCTCGTTTGCAAGCTTTTTCACACTACGCCATGCAGTCTGTAAATTCTCGTTGGCTTTTTTCCCCAACTTACCGTATTTCATAAAGCCAGATTTTTTGTAATCTTTTGAGACAGCTGACATATAACTCTTCCCCATTAAATATGCTGTTTTTGCATAAGGATGAATTGCACCTGCCCCTTTAGAAATAAAATCTGGTTTTATGAGGTAATCAATACCAGCTTCGACAAGGTCTATACGCTGCTCCCACTTCTTGTTCACACCTTCAGCCCAAGATAGCTTTTCCTTTTCAGGTATCACGAAACTTCGAGTGCTCGAATTCCAAGAATTTTTTACTTGCTTCAAGCCTTGTTGAACAGCATCTATCAAAGGTTCAATTGAAGAGAAGAGATGTGCAGACTGATTATTAAATATCAAAAGTTTTTGCAACTTTTCCTGCAACCTTCGCTCAACCTCCATATAGCGACTAGCTGTAAGAGATAGGTTGTAAGCATGCGATAGATTGGGAACTTTCTTGTTTCGCTCTAAAGACGCTAGGTAGTCGTACCGACTAGCCATGAGGCCTGCCCTCTGAATCTTATCACGCAACTCGTCCTCCCTCAAATCAATATTGTCTACTTGGCTACGATACTCTCTAGGTAGTTTAGCGCAGGCTTCTTTTATCGCTTCATCAAGCAAAATGGCTCCTTTAAGTAGCGGAATTAGGACTTGACTACTATAAGTTTTGGCTGTTTTATAGGCCTGTCCTTGCAAACTATTAGAACCAATAAAAATTCTCAGACTATCCCTAATAGACTGGTAAGCATTAATCCGATTAGATAAAATAGCCGACGCAGTTCCTGCTTGTTGTTCCGACTGACCTAAGTACATTTCAACGCCCATTTTTCTCCTCCTCTAATCTCCGTTTCTGTGACGCCATTTCATCCACTCGAGAACTTACAAAACGGTATTCACTTTGTAATTCGTCGTATTCTCGCTCAATATCACCTTTTAATTTTTTGTCAAGCGACACTAACTCATCATAGAATCCTTGAAAGATATGGCCTTCTGAAGAGCCTTGAAGAAGAGCCAGTGTCTCTTGAAAAAATCCTTGCCCTTCCTTAGACAATTGTTGAATTTCTTCTAGACTGGTTTTATTTTCTTTTAGTCTTTTTTGAATTTCAATTACTTGTTCAGTCAGATTTTTTTCATCACTAAGTAGTTTATTTTCTTCCATTTAAGCTAAACTCCAGACTATTGGCTTGATCTAACTTATTGAGTTGATTGCCCAATTGATTATCCATCGCTTCAAATTCACTAGAGACACTTCTGATATTTCGTGACATTTGTTCAATCGCCTGACCTATTGCTTTAGAAATATCGTAAGAGGCACTAATAGCACTCTTAGCTTTGTCATTTCCGCTGAGTCTGCTACGTTCGTCTCTGATAACCGTACCTGTACTAGCTAGAGACGACACACCTCGAGCTAGCGAGGTGGCATTCCTTCCTGCTACATGAACATCGTTTTGTAAGATTTCCATCATATTTCCTTTCTAAATCTCTAATAACTGAATAAACTCATAGCCCTCGGGATGCAAGATATAACCCTGATTTGGTCGAAGAGCTGGTTCATTATTGATATATGGGTAGCGTGTATGATTTTGATCACTGATACGTACGCCAAGGAAGACCTGCTCCACCAGTTGGTTGGCCAACTTAACAAAGCTGTCATAGGTATTAGAGACCAAATCTTGATAAGTTCCAATGAGAAGCACCGTCACCCCATGCTGGCTGCCTTCCACAAGCAAGAGCTTCAAGTCCGACTCGCTAATCCCGGCTGCCATTACAGTCGCCGCAAGGTCAGGAATTACAATCAACCATTTTGGATAATCTGGATTTGGTTCTGCCACTCGTTTTCTCAAATCTTCTAGAATGGTTTTCATGACATTTTCCACATCCAATGATTTATCAAACCGCTTAAGCCCTACAAACAGGTTGTTAGACAGGCGTTGGCTAGAATCCAGAATAACCGTATTGTAAACTCCTGCCAAGCGTTTCAAATGGAACTCAAGCAGTTTATAGTAATTGTTCACAAAAGCGGGACTGTCTGAGGCCATCAAAATTGGACGCTCAAAACTCATTATCGCTGGTACAACAGCTTCACGCTCCAATCCCAAGACAAAGTCTTGGCTGCTTGCTAGGACATCTGCCAGTACCTTTTCGCTGACTTTCTCTGGCAACATTGGGATACCCATAGGCAGTGAACCGATGTAGGCCTCTTTCATAGCCTCCACCTCATCTCTGACCTCAGAAATATAGTCAGTATAGTGTTCACTACTATAAGGCAGCGTCATTTGGAATTGGATAATTTCATCTAACTTGGTTATCGCCCGTCCCTTGATTTCATCTAGTGAAATATTGGAACGACCGACGACACCTGACAGGTCACTATTGTCAAATAAGAAGAGAGATAGCTTGGTCTTGAAGTTAGACTGTAGCTGCAAACGCATAGCATTAAGACGTGACAGAGTTACCACAAGATAGATGCCTAGGGAAACACCGTCACGGGCAATGACATTCAGGACATCATAGAAGGCGTCGGAGAATGGGGCATCTGCTACACTATCAAAACCGTCAATCTGGATAAAGAGAGTAGGAAAGCTATCAGAGGATAGCTGATTATACTGGGCTAGGTTGGTCGCCTTGACTTTGGATAAGGCTTTCTTACGTTTTTTTACTTCCTTGGTCAAGAAACGAAGGGATTTCATAATCTTCTCTGTCTCATCTAAAGCAAAATAATCAGCCACATGAGGAAAATCAGACAATGAAATCAAACCACTTGTCCCAAAGTCATAGAGGTAGAAATGAACCTGGGCTGGCGTCTGCTTCCGCATAACGTCTACTGCAAAATTCTGTAGGAAAGTGGATTTACCAAAACCTGGACTGGATACGAGGAGAATATGGCCTCGTTGTTCCATATCAAAGTAGAGAGGGGATTGTTCCTGTCTCTCAGGGATATCCTGATAACCTACCAAGATTGGTTGAAGGCTATCAGTCTGGTTCCAATAATCTCTAAAGTCTACAGACTGCAAGTCTTTGGCATAAATCTTTTCCTTCAAAGGAGGAAGCCATGGACTAGCTACTTTTGGAATCTGCAAGCCTTCAAACAGCTGATGTGCTTCTTCCACGATGGCATCCAACTCTGTTGGCACAGATTTGGTTTCTTTTTTCTTATCCAGGCCACTCAAGTCCTTGTTAATGGCGTTGTACTGACCATTTTCTGTAATTTCATAGACTGTCGTATCTCGCTGGATATGATTGCGACCTTCAGGATTATAGTCAGCACCTGACCAGGCACTCTGGAAGAGTTCATAGATCTCATTATTTCCGACCTGCAAATAGGCACGACCAGTCTGCGTGATTTCTGCTGCGTCCGGTGTCTTGATGACTTCACGAGAATCTGCGACATCTTGAACCTTCAGGGCGATTTTGAACTTGGAGTTAGACCAAATTTGGTCGTTTACCACACCACTTGGTTTCTGAGTCGCTAAAATCAATTTCACACCAAGTGAGCGACCGATACGAGCTGTGGAGACAAGCTCATCCATAAAGTCAGGTTGGTTGGCTTTCAATTCCGCAAATTCATCACTAATAATCAAGAGATGCGGAAGAGGTTCGCTCACTTTTCCTTCCTTGTAGAGCTTCATATACTGATTGATGTGGTTGACATCATTTTCAAGGAAAATTTGTTGGCGTTTTTTCAGTTCTGCCTTGATGGATACCAAAGCTCGGTTAGCTTGGTTTCCATCCAAGTTGGTAATTGTACCAACCACATGAGGAAGATCCGCAAAGAGATTGGCCATTCCCCCACCCTTATAGTCAATCAAAAGAAAGGCAACTTCATAGGGATGGTAGTTGACTGCAAGGGAAAGGATATAGGACTGGACCAGCTCAGATTTCCCTGAACCCGTCGTACCCGCAATCAGACCATGGGGCCCATGAGCCTTTTCGTGTAGGTTGAGATAGAGAATATCGTCTCGTCCCCGTACCCCAAGAGGCACAGCCATGGTTTGATAGGTTTCATTTTCCTGCCAACGATGTAAGAGGTCCAATTCTTCAACCTTATTGACACCATACATTTCTAGGAAAGTAATACTGTTTGGAATGGAATTGCGGAGCGTTTGAACATGGTTGATTCCTGCCAGATTTCTCGCAAAGTTTTCTTTCTCTGCCAAAGGAATATGCGGTAGCGGTGCAATTTCTTTGTTGGTATAGTCACCATCCTGCAGCAACAAAATCCCATTCTTATCCCCTCGGAAGTCGACAACTGTTGTCACATGTTCTGGGAGACTTTCAATCACTTCTTCCACAAACACATAGTGGATACCCAAGTGGGATAAATCCTCATTGATGTACTCCATGATATTGTGATCCAACATCAAGCTCATGTCTGTGATAAAGAGAATAAAGCGTGGCGCATACTGCTTCTCAGTCCCCTTATCTTGCTCGCTATCCAGCTTTCTCTCTTTGATGACTTGGTACAAAGAAGTTAACAACTGGTCACGAGTTCGCTGACTGTAGACAAAGCCCCGACTGTTTAAGGCCTTAATCTTTGTATGTGGCAACCAACGACTCCAATTCCAGATATCCAGCTCCTCTTCACGGAAAATCGGAATAAACTGAACATCATGGTAACTTTGGAAGGTCGCCAGCTGCATCATCATCTGTTGGACTTGCTCAATAACTACCTGACGTGCCCCAATATAGCCAATAGGTCCTGTTATGGTATGAGTAATAGGAACCTGATCAATGATACGGTAATAAGAAAGGAGTTCCTTTACCTTTTGATGAGCAGACAGATTATACTTGGTTAGTTCCGAATCTGAATATTCTACTTGGAAACTAGTCTGTACATTCCCCAGCCCCAAGCGGTAAGATAAGAAGTCAAAATGGTAAGGTGTCTTTTCATAGATTCGTCGATCTACTTTCTCGACCATCTCTAAAATCTTGTCAGTTCCTGGATAGTGATACACTAAGGCTTCTTGTTGTTCTTCTTTCAAGTCTGCCAGTTGAGAATACTTGGTGTCCAAGTACTCCATGTACTCATGAATTTTTTGTTCCTGATTTGCTTTTTGAGACTTCTTATCCGAGAAGTAAGAATGGATCGAGGTTCCGATCGTAATCACAGACATCCCCATCATCATCAGTACCATCCCACCACTTTGTGAAAAATAAGCAGTTAAGGCTGTAAAGACAATCATGGCTAATGGAGTCATGATATTTTTCAGTAGCGATTGTTTCGTCCCCTCATCATCTGTTGGAGCAGAAGCAATAACCACCTTGCCTTCTGGTTCTCTTAAAATAATTCTTGGGGAGCGATGGAATTCCTTTGAGCGGTCTCCAACTGCCACTTTAGAGAAAGGCAATAAACTTGTCTCTATTTCAAACAGCGACTGGATGGATAGCACTTGCCGTTGAAGGGATAATACAAGCCCTTGTTCAAATACAATTTGGTCCTTCTCCTGGATGCTTTGCTTGCCTGTTGTCTTTCGGCCATTGATAAAGTATGACGATGCACTATAGATGCTTCTTTCCTGAGGATCCAGGGAAAGTAAAATTTCTTTTCTAAAACCTCTTAATCGAATGGTCGCCTCTTCTTTATCTGCCAAGTATAGAACTTTTTCAGGAAGTAGGTAGTGGGCCTCCTCTGTCAGAAGCAAAAGAGTGGCAACTAGACCATCCTCAAACGAAACCGAATGATGCCCCAGACCATAGCTCTTCCCTAATACTTCTACTACCTCATCACCAACGTCTAGGCTTGCTTCTTCCTTAAGGGGGAGGTAGATGTCTGAATGTTCTCCCTCTCCTAATGAGTAACTCGCCCCTGAATAAAGCGGATAGACATTTTCCTTATAAATAAAGTACTTCATCCTAATCTCCTATTTTTAATCTGATGAATCTGTAGTTGAATCAGCAGTTTCTGGTGTTAGGTAAATTTTCTTCAATTCCTCTAATTTGCCCTTATAGCTGTTCAACTGATTGGTCCGTTCTTCCGAAGACAGGCTTGGGTCACGCTGCACCTCGTCAATTTTCTTGGTCAATCCATACATGAGTAGTTGCGGATCGTCCAAATAGCTGGCGATATCCATCGCTTCATCAACCTTGGCTTGTCCAATTAAAATCCAATAACGAAGGTAGTCCGCATTAGACTGGATAGATAGTTTAGACAGCTCTGTCTTTTGTACCTCTGTCAACGGCTCTGTCATAATGACCGAATAAGCGACCATATACTTATCATCCTGGCTCAGAGATTTCGAGTCTGTCTGTTTAGCCGTCTCTACAACACTAGAATAGTTTTCATGCACGAAAGCTAGACGCAGTTCGGAAATCATCTCCTGATTTGGCATGGCAAACAGTAAGAAGTAAAGAATACCAATCGTAGAGAGTACTCCGATGATAGATGTCACAATTGCTGTAATCTTCAGTCTGGACATCACCTTATTCGAGACACGAGAAAAATTCTCTAGGTTATTCTGTTTTTCCTCTTGGTATTTTTTCAATAATAGTTCAAGAATAGTAGCTAGGTTTTCTGACTTAATGACATTTTCACAGAAGAGATTTCCCTTGTAGAAAGGAAGTTTGCCATCTACCAAACTTTCATAACTCGCTCTCTTGTCAAAAAGTGATACGATCATTGCTTTGAATGCTTGAATAAACGATTCTTCCTCAATCGCTTCATAAGGAGGGATTTGACCTTTAATACCGCGGGAAACAAAGAGTGGTTCCGCATTTCTAGAGAATACTAGATGAGATGGTTCTAATTGATAGGTATAGACTGTATCCTTCAAAGTAGTAAATACCTGACCGATATTTAGAAGATGGCGTAGTTTCTCCTCATCAATCATCGTTGAAAGGGTAGCCCAGTCATAATAGGCATCCAATCCTAGACTCTCAACAACTACCTTCCCCTCTTCTTCCCTTACATTTTGGGTAACAAAAAGAGGATGCTCAGCCGTCAACAAGGCATAAGCAACCTCACGACTTCCTTTTACATCCTCAATAAGTAATTCTCGTTTTTGTGTTTCCATCTTTTTCTCTATATTAAACATTCTCCAACTCTAATAAGGCACCATCTCTTACCAGTCCCAAGAGACTTGTACTGGAGAGAATTTCACCTGTTTGCTTATTTCGAGCACTAGGATTTTGAACCTTAACATTTACTCCATATGCATCGATAACAATTTGTACCAACTCTCTGAGAGTCAAATCTATAGGAACTCGTAAGTCTAACTCCTTTGATAAAAACAACGGACAATAAAAACTAATATTTATATAGCCATCCATAGACCTATACCCCTCGTGCTTGTAATACTTTTATTATATCATGAAGAGCATGATTTTTGAAGTAACTTCATGAAGAAAAAAAAGAAAGTACTTGCGTACCTTCTTTAAGTTTTATTCTTGCTTGAGAGACTCAAATTTCTTACGAAAAATCGAATAAATCATAACTGCTCCACCTAAAATAGATAAGACAATTACTGGCCAAGATAAAGGCGTCTCTACCTGATTCAGGGATACTCCATAGTCTGATTTATTGACAACAATGGTCTGCGGAGTAAACAACAGGGATTGATAGCTATCAAGAATACTCTCCTTCTCCAATTCTGTAACAAATAAATTGGTCTTGGTTTCTCGATAGGTTTCTTCATCTGCTTTTAGTACAGTCTCAACCAGCTTTTCTGTCTCTGGTCGAAACAGCTTTACTAAGTCGCCTTCTTGTTCAAAATACTGTAATTCTGTCTTCTGGTTATTCTTGTCTAAAGATGTATCGATTTGCAAGGAACCGTCATTTGCAAATACCAGCGATGGACCTTGTATGATCCAAAATATAAGAGAGAATACAATAACTCGTTTTTTCATACTACTCCTTATGCTCAACCTGTCGATAAAGGAACATATTCCCCACTCCTAAGACACTAGCTAAAATGATTAACATAACCACAGACAATAGAAGATTTCCTTGCTGATTAATGAAACCTTTAACAAGTTCCTCTAGATAGGTTAATGGAGACAATCTTGCCAGAAGCTGAGTTGAATTGACATAGTAGGTGTCAAACAGCTGAGTCGCTGAAACAATATAAACCATTAACACACCAATGCTTAACAAGAAACCTAGACTTCTTAGATTATCCATCAATAGGTTCACTCCATAGGTCATAACCAGACTAATAAGAGAAAGGAGAACGATGAAGGAACCAATTTGCGGCATTGAGAACTCAAGTTTCAGTCCTGAAACCAGTGCGATAATGAGACCAGCAGTAGCTGATATCGCACTTAAGAACACCAGTGGACCTGTCGCATTTTTCCAAGATAGACGCTCTGTCAAGTTCAGACGCTTTTGTAATTCAGCTTTATCTGCATGCTGCATCAAGTAGGCTGCAACCAGACTAACAAGATAAGCAATCAGGATAATCAACAAACCTGAACGTTCATCTTGACGACTTGCTTGTGGTTGAGCGGATGTAGCTGCTGAGACAACATTTCCAATCTTTGCTGCATCGACTGGATTAGAAAGGTATTCATATACTGCCTCATTCTTTGTATTTCCAGTTCTAGTATTGCTCAAAACTGTAGAGAAATTTTTGAGGAACTCTTCATTGGAAGAATACTCACGAGACATAATTTGTTGCAATTCCGCAACACGGCCACTTAAGGCTTCTCCGTCTTTTTCCAAATTGGTAATGTCACCTGAAAGTTTATTTATGTTCCCTTCAATCATTTCCGACACCACTTGATTGGATTTCGTGTTGTTCATCAGATTCTGACTGGCTGCCATTAGTTTAGATAAGTCACTATTCAGATCCTTGCTGACGGTGACCATATCTGTATTATCTATCTTCTCGGTAGTAGCAAAAATTGGCTTATCTTTCAGCGTTTTATCAACAGCTACTCCCTGCTCGATTAGGCTTGACAACTGTTCGAGTAATTGGCCTGTAGTCGCTCGTAAATCTGCAATATTGCCTGTTAATTGCTCTGAATTTACCAACCGACTCTCAATAGCTGCCAACTTCTCATCAGATGTCTTCAAGTCTGATTTCAAAGCTTCAACAGTGGTAGCCTTGATAAGATTGGTCACAATAGATTGCAAGTCATTACTATTAGCCAGAGCGACTAGTGAGCCCTCGGCAGGTAAAATAGAACTTTGCGAATAAGTGCCATTCGTTAGATCTAATCCATAATAGGCAGTCACAATACCAGACAGCTGCAAGTAGGCATTCACATCTTGATAGATAGCCTGAGACAGAATCAGCGGATTGTATGTCCAGCTAGTGACGATATCCTGTTTTTCATAATGGCGTCTCAAAACTTTTGTTTCTGTCTGATTGGTTCTCGTTATGGTGATTGTTTTTGTGACAGTCACAACTTCTTTCTCACCAGTCTGTGTGGTTCCTTCTCCTTCTGCCCCCTCGCCTTCCGAACCTTCATCTTCTGAACCTGTCCCATCTGTACTAGTACCAGTTGTATCTGAGGAACCTCCTGATGTAGAGGTCGTTTCCGTCTCTTCCCTCTCTTCGTTAAACGGAGCACCTTCCTTAATAACTGAGACTTCCTCAGTCGTATCAATCGACATCTTCACCACAACCGGTGAAAAAATACTTACAGACTCTTTGTCTTGAATATTGAGTGAGTAAGGAATTTTTGTTCCACCTGCAATATCTTCTGGCAGGGATACTTGATAATTTCCATTTCCTAAATCAGTCAATGGATAGTCTGCCAAACTTAAAGAGTAACCTTCGGGAACGGTTAGCGTCATAGATTCGACTTTTCCCTCAAATGTTGGAATCGTCAACGTACGGGCTGACTCAATCTTAGAGGCCACTTCTTCCCTTAATTTTGTTAACTCTTCCTTCTCAACAGTCACTTCTTTAGAGGTTGGCAGTTCTTGACCTTTTTCTTGACTATACCACTGAATAAAGGCATTGATATTCTTCAAATGTATCTTATCTGCCTCAGATAAAGACAAGCTAGCAATCGTTGCTGCATCATAATAAACAGTAGGCCATTTAGAAGCAACTTGACGATCCATGCTAGCATTCAAGCTATCAATATAGCCTCCTAGAGTCTTGCTGGCATTATTAACGACACCTTCCTTAGTAGCCAGAGACGCTGCTACAGCTTCTTTTATTTTAGTATCGTAGTCAGACAAGGTCGTATCAATCTCACCATTAAGTAATCTCAATTCCTCAAGGAGACTAATGATATCTTGATTGTAGGCAATTACCTTATTTTCAGTTTCTTGCCAAACTGCAGGCTCTGATAGATTTGTCCCCAGATGAGTATTTATTTCTGCTAATTTAGCTAATTGTTCTTCAACTGATAAAGAAGAGAAGCCTTCGTCAAAATTAGCTAAATTTTGTTCCCTAGTAGCTAATGAAAGCTGCCATGCTTCCTGTTGTGATTTGATTTGGTCAATCACGCTTTCATAGGTCTTATCGACAGAGATAATCGAAGTGAACGCATCATTACTATTTAACAGGTCCTTATTAAACGATGAGTAGGCAGACAGCAAATCTGACGGGGACGACCCTACTCCTGCAAACTGTTGAGAGTATAGGTTCAGTGGATTAACCAAATTGTTATTAAAGGAGGCTAGGGAGGTTTCTTCATTAGCAACAACATCCGCAACCTGAACTTGAGCAGTCCTTAAGTTTCCGATAATACTGGTGAAGTAAATATTAATTAGATCTTTATTAAAAAGTTCTTTGAATTCAAGTACAGCTTGCTCAGCCTGTTTTACTGTCAACTGCTTATCGGAGACAATCTGATATTGGAAATTCGCTTTGATAGGTGAAGCTGACTCTAAAGCCAGTGTCTCTTCTGAGAACTTACTAGGTAAGACAATCATCAACTGATAAGTATCATTTTTCAAGCCGTTCTCAGCAATGGCCCGTGAAACAACTTCAATGTCATAATTGTTTTGGGCAATAAAGGAGTTGACCAATGTCGTAGCGATATTGACAGGCTGACCATTATATACTTTACCAGCGTCCTCATTTACAACCGCAACTCTGATAGTAGCTTGTTGGGCTGGGGTAGTCGAAGCCGTTCGACTAAGGGGTGTTGGTTTTACAATGGCGACAAAAGACACCAATGTCGTAACCAACAGTAATAATGTTCCTAGATAAAATAAAATTTTTTTCTTCACTGTTTCATAATCTCCGTAAAAATAAAAAGGTTAGGGACACCGCCCCAACCTTGCCATAGACTAATTATTGAAGACCAAAGTTACGAGACAAATCTTGGTCATTTTGTTGCATTGCTTGAGCAGTCTTATCAAGCTGGGTGTTGATTTGTTGCATCAATTCCGCAAAATTTTGTACCTTCGGTTTCAATTCATTGAATTGATTATCAAAACCTTGGAAGGCAGCACCTTCCCACTCCGTACGAAGTGTGTCTTGCAAACGTTGAAGGCTGTTCAAGATTGCTGTGATGTCATTTGAAGCTTTACCGTATTCACGAGCACGTGATTGTAGCGTTTCTGGGGATACACGGATTTGTCCTGACATAAGATTGTCTCCTTTAAATTTTATTGATTCTATTTTAGGACGATTTTAGATGAATTACAAGCATTTTATCAAAATTGTAATCTGAAAAAATTGTATCAATTACTGAACTCACACTTCCATCGACCATATTGGTGACACTATTAATAAAAAGGGGGGGTGCAAAACTATTCCCACAAACACCCTACCTGTTGGAACATTTTGCACCCCCTCTGCGTATGTGGGAATAAATTTCATACTTTACCACTATCAATCCTACTACATCACTTCAGAGTGTTGGATTGATACTTCACTCAAAAATTCAAAAAAGGCTTAGTATCAAGCCTTTTCTAAACCCTGAAACGGTGGGCTTTATCCCTTTCTCTCCAGCAGTCCTACAACCTCGATATGATGTGTAATTGGGAACAAATCAACAAAATAATTTTTTTCTATAAGAAAGAATAATTGCAACTTCATACATCTCTCAGTCATAAGATAAACTGATATATTTTCCAGCTATATTACAATCTAATCTTTTTAATTCATTAACTAAATACAAATATTCTCCATGTAAGCATTCATCTAAATTAGGAAAATCATTTTCTTTGGTATTGATAATAACTTCAAGTTGATTAGTTAATTCTCTGATTGAAAAACTATAATCTAAAGTTTCTTCTTCATATGAGTCCTTAAGTTCTATATATCTTTCATAATCACCATTATTTTTAATACCAAGAGTTAACATTTCTTCTAACTCATAATATAAATCTTCACTAAACATAAGTTCCCTCCTCTGTATTTGTCATTAGTTTACCGCAACAAATATAGAATGTCAGCTAGAAACAAAACACCCCCACAAAAATTTGTGGGGGTGTTTGTGGGGAAATTTCAATTGAAATTATCCCTTCTTAATCACCTTGACATTAGCGAAAAGGCTTTAAAACTCGGCTATCAGCCTTAAACAATCAATAATTGATTATTTAAGAGTAACAATAACACAAGTTACTCTGTTGGCGATATAATAGGCTTTTTAGCCTTTACTCAGAGTTTGGCAGGAATTTTGGCATAAAATGGAATCTAGTCCTGCACTAATTACATTTTGAGTGATTTCTTCTGATACTGTTTTATCTAATGCGTTAAACCAGTGACTATATGTATTCAAAGTTGTAGATTTATCAGCATGTCCCATTCGTCTTGCTACATATAAAATGTCCTTCTGCAAAACATTTATAAGATAGGAAGCATGGCTATGTCTCAAACCTTTTCCTGTTATCACCGGTACTCCAACTTCTTGAGCTTTTCTCTTGATAATTCGACAGATTGTTGATTTACAAAACGGTTCACCAAATCGTGAAATGATGTAATCTGTATCTTGATTGGAAACTTGATTTTTTCGCCAGTTTTCCAATACTGATATTGTCACATCATCTAATTCAACTAGGCGCTCTCCTGCTGGTGTTTTGGTTTGGTCTTTGCGATACCAATTTCCATTTTCATCCTTTTCCAAGGTTGTATGAACCTTCAAGAATTTGTGTTCGAAATCGACATCTTCCCACCATAACGATAAACCTTCACTCACACGAACACCTGTCATATAATATAACCAAATAGTTGTAAACCTCTGTAATTCTTCATAATCTTGTAAATCAAATGATTTAATAAAGCTCTGAAACTCAATATAAGTCCAAAATGGTGTATCAGGGTGCTTGCCTCTAGGATTATCTAACGCCTTACAAGGCATAGTTGAAATATATCCTAATCTCTCAGCATAACCCATGCATGCCTTAAATCGTGACCATAAATTCTTCGCGTAGTTTTCAGAGTAATGTTCAATGATATGTAATCTAAAAGATTCACAATCTCTAGCTGTTATCCCTTTTAAAGGTTTGGAGCCAAAATACTGAATAAATAACTTGTGATGTGGCAAAGCAGTTTTATAAGTTACAGCTTGAACCTTTTGCTTATAGGCTCTTAGATAAATGCTATTCATGTAACTTTCAAATGTTATATTGTAATTTTCAATACTAAGATTATTATTAAACTCATACCTAATTCGGACCAGTTCATCATACGCTTCTTTCATTGTACTAAATGGCTTACCATACTGATTTTTTCTAGCTTTCTTTTGAACTCGTTTACCTGTTACAGGGTCAACACCAAGATCAGCTTGATAAAATATTTTACCATTCTTATCACAATAAACACCTTTGTATTTTTTTTGATTTTTTGTAGTCATCTTTAATTCTCACTTTCTAAACTTTCTTCAGAGAGTGAAATTCCGATTAACTCTTCTACAATATCTTTAGGAGCAATACCAAGTCTTCTATTGTCAAAGGGCGATTTACTTAATTGTACCGCATTATGGTCAACTTTGCGAGCTTCTTCAAACTTTTTTACTGCTATTCTTTTTGCTTCTTTAATGATATTTCTTGCCGTATGTTCCGGAAAACCAATATTCATCAAGTTTTTATATGTTACTGTTTTCATATCTCCACTCCTGTCAAAAAATTACTTCCTCCGTGGGTATGATTGGTTAAATCATTCATGGGCATCTCACCCGCTGTCCTTTTACGTTGGCAGCCTGAACGTTCAGAAGTATCATTATCCTTATTTGTGGTCATGGCAGATAGAGAACCACTCTATTTTATAGCAAATAATTTTCGCTCCTATCACGGCGTATCTCACTAAATTGCTCGACAAATAAGAAAGTCCCACCTCGGTTTATTCAATTGTCAATGAACAAAGCAAGGAGAGACTATTTTATTTTTTGTTTAATTCTTTGAGGACAATCTGATAGTCCAAGAATGTAATCCGTACTAACGTTATAGAGTGCAGAGAGTTTTATAAGTATTTCAGCTGTCAGAACTACCTCACCTCTCTCAATCTTTGCATAATTTGTGGAAGAGAACGATAGTTTTTCAGCTACAAATTTCTGAGTGAAGTCACTGTCTTCTCTCAAGTCCCTTATACGTTGGTACATATAGCTTTCTCCTATGAAAAGTATAGAATACTTTTAGAAGAAAACTTGGAAATTGTCATAATATGACAGCTGATATATTACCTCAATATTACTGAAGTTTATTGATAAATTTTAAATCAATAAATCATAATTTCATGATATAAGTAAAAATATTAAAGTAAATATTATTAAGCTAATTGCCAAATTCATTAACAAATTTCAATTGTAAATGCTTTGCGAGATACTTCGCCTTTTTCAACATAAGTGACATGAGTTTTATCGATAAAGTTGTCCGTTTCTGTCAAAGAGGTAGATAAGCCACTCCACGGTTCCAGAGCAATAAATGGCCCTTTATTAGTTGTTGTCCAAACAACTAAGAAAGGAAAATCTTCAAATGATACCTTTAATCCTTTTTGATGGTTTTTGGATTTCAAAGTAACCTTCCGAGATTTAAGGTTATCAAACGTCAACGCATCATGTTGAAACAGTTCATAATTCAATTCTAAAATTCTTGTTTTAGATAGCATTGGTTGACGTTTGGAAAAATCAAGAAGTCCCGTATCTGGGAAACTTTCTGGAATCGTGCAATCTTCTTCCAATTCGAATTCTAGGTAATAGTCATCAAATGCTTCATCCTCTAATAATGGACAATTAAATCCTGGATGTCCTCCAATAAAGAATGGCATCGCATCTAACTCACCTAAATATCGAACTGCATATTCTGTTTCCAACTTCTTACCGTCCAAGCGATAGGTTAATTGGAGTTCAAATGGAAATGGGTATTGCTTTAACATCTCGTCGTCAGATAAAATACGAAACTGTATCTCATTTTCGGTATGTTTTACTAAATCAAAAGTGCGTTTTCTGACAATCCCATGGCGAGGCATGGATCCAGAAATTGTTTTTTCACCAACCTGAAACGTGGCCCCATCATTTCTTAGACTACCACAGATAGGAAATAGAACTGGTGCCTGACCACCCCAGTACTCTGGATTACCTTGCCAAAGATATTCCACACCATCTCGATCTTTAATCGAACTGATGGTCGCCCCCTCCGGTTTAAATTCAACCGTTAATTCATCATTTTTTAATTTCATTAGTTGATTCCCCAATTATAGTCTATGATTGCTGAAAAGGCATATAGTCCATTTCATATCTAACATTCCCTTTTAAAGAATCTTCTAAGAGATTGTTAAACAATATTTTGAATTCATCTAATTCTAAATCTGAATGACAAATCCATTCTCCTCCAGTAGAGACATACCATTTCCCTAAAGATTTTAAAACATCTTGATCGATGTACGGAATATAGGGACATTTTTCAAAATTAACAATATAAACTTTTTCATAGGCAGAAGTTAAAACACCGTCTGCCACTCTTTTTAATGTTTTAAACATAGGTACACACTTTCATAGTAAGGATTAATCAATGACTTGAGTTTCAGCAACTTTCTTGTACCAATGCGCTGATTTTTTAGGATAACGTTCTTGTGTCTCAAAATCAACATAGAAGAGACCGTAACGTTTCTCATATCCATTTGACCATGAGAAAACATCCATCAGAGACCAGATAAAGTATCCTTTAACGTTAGCACCATCTGAAATCGCATCAGAAATCACTTCCAAATGTTTTTTCACGTAGTCAATACGACCATCATCATAAACTGTTCCGTCTACAAATTCATCCTTATAACCAAGACCATTTTCAGTAATGTAAATCTTTTTATAGTTAGGATAGTCGGCTTTTACACGCATGATTTGATCATATAGACCTTGAGGGTAAATAATCCAATCCCAATCTGTTTTCGGAACATTTACTGGTGCTTCTCTTCTACCAACACCTTTAATTTGGTATTTGGAACTTCCTTTTTCCCCTTTACCGTTATGAATGATTTCAGTCTCACCATCAAAAGCTTGCATCCAATCACTCATGTAGTAGTTAATTCCAAGGAAATCATTCAAATCTTTAGCCGCTTCGAGGATGGCAAAGTCTTCTTCACGAAGATCTAATTCCCCTCCATTTGCTGCTAAAATGTGCTGAACGCCTTCCATTGTTTTCTCAGAATAACGGCCAAGGTAAGTCGCATCCAAGATAAATTTGTTGTGAATAATATCTTCTAATTCTGCAGCTCGCACGTCATCTGGATTAGCTGGATCATAAGGGTATTTGGTTGGTAAAGCATGAACGACACCGATTTCCCCTTTGTAACCTTTATCTTTATAAAGCTTAACTGCACGTGCATGGGAAACCATCATATTATGATGAGATTGAAAAACTTTTGCCAAATCATATTGGATACCTGGAGGGAACTTACCAACTAAGTATTGCCCGTCACCGATAGGTCCAATTTCATTGAAGGTAGTCCAGTAGTTCACTTCCGGAAACTCTTCGAAACAGAAGGCTGCATAGGCAACAAAATGGTCAATATTGTCACGGTTTAAAAAATCACCGTTTGAATGCAAGGCTTCTGGTGTATCAAAATGATGCAAGGTAACGAATGGTTCTACACCACGCTTATGACATTCTGCAAATAAATTATGATAGTACTCAACTCCTTTGCGATTGACCTCACCATATCCAGTAGGGAATACACGAGACCAAGCAATCGAAATACGGATTCCATTGACACCGTATTCTTCAGCCAGCTTTAAGTCGACAGGGTAACGATTATAAAAATCACTTGCAGGTTCTGCTGTGTACCAATAATTGTCTTCTAAATATTTATCCCATGCAACCGGGCCTTTACCATCTGTTTTAGTTGCTCCTTCTGCCTGGTAAGCTGCTGTTGCTCCACCGAAAATAAAGTCTTTTGGTAATGTTTTAGTCATTTCAATTCCTCTTTCTAATGAAAAAAAGAAAGGGAAGAGCAGATTATTCTCGGATAAGCTACTCCGTTAATCTCACTATTCCCTTACATGTATAGCATTAGCCTTCGATTTGTTGTGTTACAAAGTCCAAAGCACCTTGACCATCACGGGTCAATCCGATATATTGTGCACCCTCAGTTTTAGCTAACTTAATACCGAGTTTGTCAGTTTCTAATTTCATATCTTCATAGTTAGATGCCACTTGAGGCGCCAAGATAACTAATTGATATTGAGGTAAAATTTCACGGTGAGCACCATAACTACCAGCCGCAGCTGTTACAGGAGCTCCGTATTCTTTAGCAGCCTTGTTCAAGGCATTCGCTAGAAGACCACTTGTGCCGCCACCTGCACAAAGGACGAGAACGTTTGTTTGTTCTTTAATTTCTTTAGTAACGCCAGCATTTTCAAGAATAGCGTCTGCTTTTGCTGTGTTGAAGTTAGCAGCAACTTTTTCTTTCAAACTATCAGATGATTTACCTGAACGTTCTTCTTCCAAAATTTGTTGGTCATAGACTTTCAAGAATGGGTAGTAAATAAGTACGTCTACAACAATCAAAGTCAAAGCAAGAACAAATGACCAAAGACCAAAACCAGTACCCATGATAATACCTAGAGGACCAGGTGTTGTCCATGGCAAGTTCACACTAAAGCTGTTCATACCAAGAACATCAACGAAGAATTTGAAGATCCATACGTTTGCAATTGGAGCAAAAACAAATGGAATAAAGAAGATTGGGTTCAAAACAAGAGGTGCACCAAATAAGATTGGCTCATTAACACCGAAGAAGGTTGGAACAACTGATGCACGACCGATTGCTTGGTTACGTTTTGATTTTGTCAACCACATGAACATGAATGGCACCACAAGAGTTGCACCTGTACCACCCATCGTTACGATAAACATTTGAGTTCCTGAAGTCAAGATTTTATCAGCGTGTTGTCCAGCTTGAAGTAATTGGAAGTTTGTTTCAATATTGGCATAAGTAATAGCAGCAATAGCAGGTTCAACGATTGATGGCCCATGAATACCAACGAACCAGAAAAGAGCATAGGCACCAAAAATAATCGTGATTCCAAGATAACCATCAGCTGCTGTAAAGAGTGGCGCAAGTAATGTACCAATCGCTTCAGCAACGCTTGTGCCAACAGTATTACGAACAATAATATCAAGAGCATAAAGAGTTACAATTGATAATGTGAATGGGATTAAGTCTTTGAATACTTGCGAAATGTTCGGTGGAACTTCGTCTGGCATACGAATAGAAACGTTATTTTTTACACAGACTTTGTAGATATTGACAATGACAAAAGCTGAAATGAATGCTGAAAGAAGACCTTTAGTCCCTAAGAAGCCACTTGCAAAGCCACCTTCAATTGCATCTGATGCCAAAATCAAGAAACCAGTGATTGAGGCAAGCATAGTCGACAAGAAGTTGATTTGGTTTGTACTTTCAAGATCACGGTTTACAGAATCAGTTAATGATTTTGCAGTTGTTCCAGCAACCAAAAGTGCGACCACGCCCATTGTGTAGTTGTAAGGTTTCATCAACATCCCAACTACTTCTTCACTCCAATTAAATCCAAAGATGTTTGGAACAAAAGCAATCAGAAGGAAAATACTTGAGAATAAGATAACTGGCATGCTGGCAATAAAGCCATCACGGATAGCACGTAAGTAGATATTACGTGAGATTTTCTCGAAAAATGGTTTCCCTTTTTCAATTTGAGCAATTAGTTTATTCATTAGTTTGTACCTCTCTTATAAAGTTCGATCATATGTTTCATCATATCTTTCAATAGAAGAGTTGTCATCAAGTGGTCTTGCCCGTGCATCAAAGTTACACTAAAGGCTAGATCTTCACCTGCTGCTTCTTTTTGAAGTAGACTTGTTTGAGCATGGTGTGCTTCAACAATGCTTGAATTAGCAGATTCCACCAACTCTTCAGCTTTTTCAAAGTCGCCATTTTGTGCCGCTTTTAAAGCATCTAATAATTTGGAACGTGCTTCACCAGCATAAGATACAATTTCAAATCCCAAGAGGGTAATTTCTTCTCTATTCATTTTATAAGCTCCTTTATTAATTTTTGATTTCAGTGATTAGAGTAAGCGTTGTACATGTAATACAATATAAAATTTTTCACTTTCATGAATCGCTACACCTGTTTCTGAGGCTATGATTTGATAAATTTTATCACCAACATCATAAGCTTCAGGATAGGCTATCTGAATATGTTTCCCCATATCCATGAGAGGCCCATTATCATTTGGACTTCTATCCAAATATTGAAGGAAGTATGTTAGGTGGATCATTAAGCGATCGTAAAAATTACTATTTTCTTTTGTTCGCTTAATTCCTAATCTTTCTAACTCTTCTTGCACTTTTGATAACACCGATCGTGTTAAGTCTACTTTAGGTGACTTTTCAACAGCCGTTACCCCTTTTGCATTGATGAAATGTAAGGCTATCCTCCCAATCTCATCATCAGGTAAATCGTTCAAGAGTTTCTGACGAAACATCGCCAAAGCTTCTTTTGCAATGACATACTCTATGCTGTATTCTTGTGAAATATTTGGCAACTTACTTTCTTGATAATTATCTTCAAGAACCGCCTTATAGGCACAATGAATATGGTCCGTCAAGGTAACATAGAGATATTCTTGAACGGGATAGGAATATTTGCTTGACAAGGTTTCAATCACATCATAGGTGACTGTGATAAAGTCTAATGGCACATCTTTTAGCAAGGTCATGAAATTTTCTTGCGATTCTGTGCTTTTTAAGGAAAAGACTTTTTCAATCTTATCAGCAATAACGAGATCTCCTTTTCGTTTCTGAAAAGTAATCCCAAGTCCCATCACCACAAACTGTTGATCATGCTCATCTTTTACTAAAGCGACATTATTATTAAGCGCTTGTAAAACACGATACATTTATTACCTCCCCCTCTTGATTTATAATTGGATAGAAAAAGAGACCACAAATAAACTAAAGACAGCAAAGGCTTACCTTCCATTCATTTGTAGTCTCGCCTATTCGTAATAGTTACGATCTACCCGTATTCGATTTATGAACTTATTATAACACAGGACAAGAGGTTTGTAAACCCTTTCTGTTTAAAAAAATGACATTTTTTAAAATTTTGTTTGTTTTATGTTGTTATAATGTTTAAATACGTTTTGTCCAAGGTGTTGCTGTTTCTTTCAAGACCTTGTTCAATTCATCAATATTTTGGAATCCAGTAGTACGTAACCACTCACGAGCAGCTCCTTCACCTTGTTCGATATAGTCTTTGACACTGCCAGCCCAAGTTGCACGCCCACAAAGGACACCGTTAAAGTTTGCACCAGATTCTTTGGCAAAAACCAAAGTGTCTTGGAAAAGCTTAGCTGATACGCCTGCGCTCAGGTAGATATATGGAAGGTGAGTCGCTTCATCCTGTTGTTTGAAATAAGAAGCAGCTTCTTCCTTAGTATAGACCACTTCGGCTTGACCGAAGCCTTCTACGAAATTCATATTGACTGGAACTTCTACCTTCAAGACATCAATACCAAAACGGTCATCTGAAAAGACTTTCATTGCTTCAATAACCTTGCGTGGTTTAACTTTGGCATATTCTGCACTTGAAGCATCAGCGATTTTCTCATCATAAGCTAGGATTTCAAGATAAAATGGAATATCTTCAGCTGTACATTCTGAACCGATACGTTCAATGTAAGCTTGTTTCTGACGATTTGTCGCTTCATCACTATCGACATCATAGTAGAGCAAGAATTTAATGGCATCTGCCCCTTCTTCTTTCAAACGCTTTACAGACCAATCAACCAAGCAATCTGGTAAGCGTTTCGTGCTAGTGGTGTCATAGCCTGTTTTTTCATAAGCGAGAAGCAACCCTGCGTCTTTATGAAGTACCTTAGTGGCAGGCAAACCGTATTCAGGATCCAAAAGCATAGATGAAGCAAATGGCGTCAATTCTTCAGAAACCAATACTTTAAGCTCTTCCATTTGAGCAACTGTTGGTTCATCAGTTTGATGTTGTGCCATCAAACGTTTTAGAGCACCACGTTGGTCAAATGCTAATGCTGAAATAATACCATTTTCATCACTTAATTTTTCCATGTAACGACGTTTTTGTTCTGTTAATACCATGATTATACCTCTTCTACTTTAATACGTTCAAATAATGCTGAATAGTTCGCCATATTAACATGGCCGGTTTGTTTTTCCTGGGCATTTAACATCCCCAAACAATTGGCTTTTTTCAATAACTCTTCATCTGATTCTGCATGGTAAAGAGCTGATGTAATTCCTGCTACCGTTGAATCACCCGAACCTACTGGGTTGATTACTTCTATTTTGGGAATCGTCACCTGATAATACGAATCAATATGTTTGGCAAAAGCACCCTTCGAACCTAGTGATACAATCACCCATTCTACTCCGTCAAATAAATCTTGATCCAGAGCTGCTTTTAAGACATTAGTATCACCCGTAACTTCCATATTTAAGAGCTGAGACAATTCTTCTGTATTGGGCTTGATTACTGTCGGTTTTGCATGTCCTTTCAAAACTTCTAATAAGGCTTGGCCAGAACAATCTAACACCACAGGCTTCTGATAACGCTCACAAATCTCAATCATTTTAGAGTAAAAATCCACTGGCAAGCCCTTCGGTAGGCTACCTGAAATAGAAATAATACTTACTTGCTTAACCAGGCTTTCAAAGTGCTCTAAAAATGCTTTACCTTCCTCATCAGAAATAGTTGGTCCTGACTCTAAAATCTCTGTTTGCTGACCTTCATGTAAAACCGCAATACAGTTGCGTGTTTCTCCTGATATTGGTGAAAAATCATGCTCAATACCAACTTGATCTAATTCCTTTTGGATAAATTCACCGATTTTGCCACCCAATATACCAGTAGCAAGAACATCATCTCCGACTTGAGAAAGAACTCGTGTAACATTTAAGCCCTTACCTCCAGGGGTTTTGTGTGTTTCAGCAACACGGTTAACCGTATCTAGATTAAAGACATCCAGTTGATAAGCAATATCAACCGACGGATTCATAGTGACTGTTAAAATCATGATTCACCTCTTAGTCGTGGTATTCTCCGCGATCCCATTTTTCTAAAAACTCATCGAAGAAATGCGGATCAGCTTGTCCTTGATTCAAACTTTCAACTTTTGCAATTTTTTCAATCAACGCTTTGTTTTCTTCAGTTGGTTTATATTCTGCATGGATAAATGCTTCAATAATATCCGTCATTAATAAGCCACCAGTGATTTTACCACCAAAGCCAATTACATTAGCATTCAACTCTTCTTTAGCGTAGATTGCAGAGGTCATATCACGAACCAAAGCTGAACGAATTCCTGGTACTTTGTTTACAGCATTATTGATTCCAACGCCAGTTCCACAGATACAAACACCTAAATCTGCTTCACCACTCGCAACAGCTTCACCCACTTTTTTTCCAAAAATTGGATAGTGAGTCCGAACATTGTCATAGGTTCCACAATCAATGACTTCATAACCTTGAGTCTTCAAGTAGTCAACAACAGCAATTTTATCGTTTGTTACAATATGGTCACAGCCAACAGCAATTTTCATCTTATTTTACCTCTTGATTATATTATTTTTTATTAGCACATTTTGTTAAGCATGTCGACACGGATTTGGTGACGACCACCGTCATACTCACCTTCGACAAATCCTTTAGCAATGTTTTTTGCAACGCCAGGACCAACAATTTCAGACCCCATTGTAATAATGCGAGAATTATTGTGTCCGCGGGTCATATAAGCTGAACGTTCATCTGAGACTTCAGCAGCAATCATGCCTTTAATTTTAGTAGCCGTCATAAATGAGCCAACACCGTATGCATCAATTACAATTCCTAGGTTAACATCGTTAGCAGTTACTTCTTTAGCTACTGCTAGTGTTGTATCAACAAAATCACGACCTTCAGCAGAAACATCTTGGACATCATGACCAAGTTCTACCAAATAAGATTTAACGATTTCTTTCAATTCTAAGCCTGCTTTATCAGCACCAATAATAACTGTCATCTGTTTTCTCCTGTTTAAAAATGTTGTTTTGTTTGATTTACAATTATATTATAAACATTAAAAAACATCTTGTCAACCCTTTTTGTTTATTTTTTGTTTGTTTTTGTTTGTTTGTTTCTAAAAAAAAGAACATCCATCATAGAATGTTCTTTTAAATCATGACCAAACTAGCTGCGAAGACGATAATGTTAACATTATTTATGCCTGGCAAGAATTTAAGCCTTGTTAATTAATTATTTCCGTCCATTTCGCGAGTTGACTGACCTTTTCCTCGTCTTTTTTATCGGTTATAACACCTGTTAACTGTGAAAGTTGGCAAAAGACTGAAAAATCCTCTTTGCCTATCTTTGAACTATCTAGCAGAAGATATTGTTCAACCGATCGGCTAATCGCTAAACGTTGGGTATAGGCCTCTTCAACTGTTGAAGTCATAACATCATCTTCACGATTACCATTTGCACTAAAAAACATTTTACTAAAGTGCATTTTTTCTAGACTTGTATTTGTCACTTCTCCTACAAATGATTCCGTGACCTGCCGCATCTCACCTCCTAAGAGAAAAACTTTAAATGTCTCTGATTTTTTCTTAAGTAAGATATTAAATACAGGCAAACAGTTTGTTACGACACTCAATCGTTGATTATTGATTTCTTCTGCAAAACTCTCAACCGTAGTACCAGGACCTAAAAAGATAGTATCCCCTTCTTCAATGATATTTGCAGCTAATTTAGCAATATGGCGTTTTTCTTCTATATTTAATGTATGTTTTTCTTTATGTGAAATCTCTCGGTATTGGAAAGCTGAATTACTTCTTGCTCCACCATGAATTTTTTTTAGCAAACCTTGTTCTTCCAGTTCGATTAAGTCTCTACGAACGGTCATATCTGTTACACCAAAAGATTCCATAATTTCAGAAATACGAACAGTCCCTTTTTTGTTAACCAATTTCGTAATCTCTTCTAATCGTTGAAATTTATTCATTTTACAGCCTCCTTTATTTTATTATATCTCTTCCTTAAACATTATTCAACATTTTTTGTTTGTTTTTTAAACAAAACTCATAGATAAATTATTATTACTATTTTCTTATTAAGGTGTGAACAATTAAGTCAAAATCTGAATATTAAGCGCTTGCTTCTAATAAATCTTGAATATCTTTATACTATAACGAAATCTCCTCGTCAAACTGTTTGTCAACTCCGTTATCAAAATTCAAGTTTTTTAGAAATTTTTCCAGTCTTTTTGTACTCTTCTCATAGTCATCTAGATAAAGTTGCAACTTGTGACAATCTGATTTTTCATTTTGTACAATAATAACAACAAGTATGATATAGAAAAGTATTCACAAAAATTGATATAATGTTAGTATAAAATTACTTATTCAAGAGGTTATTCATGGTTAAATCATCTAAGCAAATTGAAGAAGATGCTGTCGATTATTTGAAATTGGCATTAAAAAAATCTAAACATATTAACAGAGAAATTTCCGAAGGAGATAGAGAACCCATCTGGGACGGTCATATCTATTTTTATAAAAACATAAAAAAGCAAAATATTGATTTAGTTGAGAGAATTCCAGTTCAAGTAAAAGGTAAGGATGAATATTATAAAGAAAATGTTGGATACTCAATAAACAGGAATAATTTGGAGCATTATCTGACAGAAGGTGGTGTACTCTACTTTGTAGTGTATTTAAAAGATGATATCCCTACCGTCACTTATGCTTCACTAACCCCAAAGGTCATTAAGAAAGTTTTATTAGCCAGCGATAAGAAAAAGAAAAAGATTAAGAATATTTCGATTCATATGAAACCTCTCCCTAACAATGAAGATAAGTTAAACTTTGTATTTCTTAATTTTATTCAAAAACGCAAATATCAGAAAGGATTTGCTCATATTGATTGGAGAAGCCAAGAATCTCTCTTTGAAAATTTGGAATCATTTGACGGAGACTTAGAGTTTAAATTTATTGGCAAGGATTATCTAGACATTCTTGATTATGCAATATCTGGTGAGTTAGATCTTTATTACAAACCTAAAGGAGCTAGGATACCTGAACCTCTCATTGACGATATTGCTAATTTAAAAATATTTGAAGAAAAAGAAATGTTAGTTCAAATTCAGGGACAAGATCGTGTATATAAGACAACTTTTGCTTATGAAACCAAGAATGACTTCACCATAGATTTTCATAATGGCTGTTCGATAAAAATACAAAAAACACCTGATTTAGTAACACTAACTCTTAATTACTCACTTTCAAATATTCTCTCAAAAAGACTAGATGGATTAGAGTTTATTATAGAGCTTCAAAAAAATAAAGGAATTATTTTAAACAGAAAAAGACTAGAGTTTAGTGATGAAAATATAGCTAAAATTGATTTTAATTTTCTGAAAAAAGCGTTTAATGCGAACATACGTTTAAAAGAATTAGTAGACAAACTTAAAATTTCTACTGACCTTGACAGTACAGGTTGGTCACAAAAAGATGCTAGAACAATTGAATTATTGTATGATGGTATCGTAAATGAACAAGTGGTAACTCTAGATCGTGTAGACTATAATCCTACTCAAGTCATTCAATTTGCTAATGTACATGTATTACTATTTTTAATTCCAGAAAACGAAGGAACTAAAAGCTATAGACTATATAACTTTAGTGATTACGATATGGTACTAATCAACAAAGATAAACAGTTATTTTCAAAATATGAAACAGTTGAATTAGAGCAGCTACTACTTATTGATAATTTTAACATCTCTGATTATCTTTCATCATATTTGTCAAGTGGAAATAAAATTGAAAATATGGATCTTGGATTATTAAAATTATTAAACTATGCTGATTCTAAACACGATCAAAATGCCTTGCTATCCTGTTTAGAATTTGCTCAAAAGATATTAGCTATAGATAATTCTGAAAATAATATTCTTAATCTACTACAAATAAAAAAACGTTTAGACAAATTAACAAAAAAAGATAATAATTATCTTCGTTCATTAATGAGCCACACATCAGTAGAAATTAGATTTGCTGCAAATTGTATTTTAGATTATAAAGAACAAGCAGAATATTTATTTGAAAATGAATTTTCCAATGAGCAAAGAGAACGTTTTACTGACTATCCTATCTACAATCTCTTTATTAATTAATATATAATACTTGCAACAAAACACATAGAAAATATTTTATTTATTTTATTAAATTAAATAAATATTTTTCCAAAAACTCTATTTCTTATGAACTCACTTTATATCTTTTGATGCAAAGCGATTATTTCTACAATAAAATTAATTGATTGGACGTTAATTTTTTATTGATTTTTGTTTTCTAAAATTCTATTTCTATTTTCTAACAAGTTTGATCGATGTCAAATCTTTAACAATAATACTTTTAAATTAAGTATATTTTTATTGTTTAAATTTAAATGATACTATTTATTACTAATAATTTTAATCGAATTAGCATTACTTAAAATAAATCTAAAAAACAAACCCCACCAAGAAAAAATCTTGGTGGGGTTTTAGTGGGGAATGATTTCATTCGCCCTATTTTTAATCGCTTTGAAAATACGTCAAACCTTGCTATGCTAGGATTCCGCAATCAAAATGCGATACTCTATTATTTATTGCGAACTAATGACTATAAAATATTGATTCATTTTAGAACATATATTCATAACATCCTATAACTACTTGATTACACTACAAAAAACTAGAGGCAATCTAAATGACAAAACAATTATATCTAGACCGCAATTGAAAAAACGTAAACCGATTTAGCAAAGTAATAGAAAATAATAAACTCACGAAGTAGAAAACGCCTTATTGTAATTGATACAGCGAGAAAACTGAAACAATTCTTATTTATACTGATAGTAAGACTGAGAATTAGTAAAGCTTATATCGGTTAAAACGTTATCGCACTAGGAATGCTCTTTCGACTAACATTAACTATCATGCGAGCAACATGTATATTGTTAGATAACAACAATTAGATACTAAATTTTATTTATCAATTAATTGGTCTAATTTAAGGCAGTTACATAATTACATCATCCTCTTTTTTCTAGTTCATAACATGTTAATCTGTAAAAAATCACACTAAACAGAAGATTAACAAAGATAAAAATAGTAAGTTCTAATAGTGAAAAATCTTCTAAGGCTCTACTTCTCAATGCTATCATAAGTTGAGAATATGGGTAAAATTTATTTAAGTTTTCATTCAAAAACAATAAGACGAACCCGCCCATAGCGCCTAAAGCTGAAATGCCAATTGATTGACCAAAACTTCTAGTTTTAGCATAGGCAAACGCTTGTATGCATAAAATTGATAAAGAGCTCAAAATAGATAAAAGTGTCCATTTTAAAGTTAATAGGACAAAAGAAGAGAGTTCAACATTAGCTACTTTTAAAGCTACAATATAAACAATTAGTACGAGGAATTGAATTGGAATGACTAATGCAGTAACGGTAAATAGCTTGCTTATCAGTAACTTTTTGATAGATACTGCATTTGAATATAACATTTCCAAATTTTTTCTTTCAAACTCTTGAATTAAAGATATTGCTATAAAAATTGCGAGCATTGGAGGATTAAGAATTTGCGTATAATAGAAAGTTAATTGTCCCCACATCACTTTATCCTGTGTACCATCAATTAAAACTGATTGATTAGCAAAATAGGTACCTAAGCCAATAAAACTTGATAATGCTACAAAAACAACACCAATTATTAAAAGCTGAATTTTATTCAGCTTTTTCCATTCAGCTGAAATATAATGTCTCATTTTCTTTGTCTCTCTTTCTTCAAAAATATACCTCTTACAAGAAGATATAACAGTAAACAATAAATTAGATATATTAAAACTCTAAAGTATATTGATTGGTCAAATTTATAAAGATAGCTTGAATTATTTATTAGAGTAAATTTGTAAGGAGACAAATAAGAACAGCCGACCCACGGTATAGCGAATGTCCACAATATTGTAGATTTGGATGCTAATATTAAACCTATAAAGCCACCTATAAAACCTGATGATAACAATAAGCCTTGTTTATCAGTAAACATTGCGAAAGTTAAATAAAGGCAAATGAGACTGAAACTTGACAATAGTTGTCCTAAAATTTGAAGAATAGTGATTGTTAGAGGGACACTTACTCCGTTAACCATTGCAAATACATTCGTTGCAACTGTTTCTAAAATAGCCAATATCAAAAAGAAAACAGTTGATAAAATTAATTTACTGTAAAAAATTTGAGTTAATGTAGTTCCGTTTGATTCCTGTAGCTTAAATGTCTGTCCTTCAAGTTCATTAGAAACTATACGGCTAGTGAAAATACTAATAGCTATGGGAAGAAAAAAGCTATTCATTGTTTGATTATTAAATAGCACACTAACTCCGTCATAACTTACTGAATTAATTTCACTACCAGTACTAACTGTATTCCACAAGAATCCAATTAACATGAGGAATATTGTAATAATAAACGATTTTGTCCTACGACTTTTCAATAATTCTATTTGTAAAGCATTAACCATTTTATAACTCCTTAGTTAATTCTAAAAATATATCTTCGAGATTTTCTTTTCTATGTTCTACACGAAAAATTGGAAAGTCTAGTTCAACCAAGGAACGGACTATATTAGCGATTTGCTCGTTATTAGCATTCCAGATTTTAATAAGTTTTGCAGTATATTCTACTTTTCTATTACTAAAACTATCACCAAAAAGATTTTTTAATTTTTCAATGTCAAATTTTCCTTCAATCTCTACCCAATTATTAGCATTTATTTTTTCAATTTCCCCCTCGTATACTAATCTCCCATGATTTATAATTCCAACTCTATCAGCAATCTGCTCAATTTCAGATAGAATATGACTAGAAATGAAAATTGTTAGTCCTTCCTCTTTAGCCAAACGAATAATCAATTCACGTATCTCATGAATACCAGAGGGATCTAATCCATTTGTTGGTTCATCCAATAATAATATCTGAGGTTCTTTTACTAAAGCAAATGCTAGGGCTAAACGCTGTTTCATACCCAAAGAGTAGGCTTTTACTAATTTTTTTCTATTTTTTTCTTCTGATAACCCCACAAGTTCAAGTGTTTTTAAAATATTCTCTTCTTTAAAACCTAACATTTTTTGAAAAACTAATAGATTTTCATAACCTGTTAAATTTGGATAGTATGAAGGTTCTTCAATCATTGACCCTATATATTTTAGGCAATCGTTTGATTTGTTAATTGGAGCGTTCATTACTTCAATTGAACCAGAAGTAGGTTCAATTAATGATAGAATCATCTTCATTGTCGTAGTTTTTCCTGCACCATTAGGACCAAGGAAACCATAAATTTCCCCTTTTCTAACTGTAAGTCTTTCTAAATCAACTGATGCTACTCCTTTAAAATTTTTCTTCAATTTTTTTAGTTTTATTACTTCTGTCATTGTATAATCCATACCTTTCGTTTTAAATTTTTGTTAATGCCAACACTAAAGTACTAGACACTTTTATTACAAATAAATTTCTTGTAGTCCAAGTTATTCTTTTTTAAATCCTCGTGAGTTGATTTAATGACCTCACCTGTTTCATCATTTATAAAGATAACACTACCAACATAGTTCACAATATCCAAGTGGTGACTTAATATGTAACAGATAAAAATACTTGAGTGCTTAAGTAAAATTTTTCTATTTAAATGATTAACAACATTTTAGTTTTTTAGTCCAAGTTGCTAGGTTACATTCGTGAGTAAGAGTAAGTACTACTCCGTTTCCAGCACCAATAATTTGGTCGAGTTCCTCCATACTTACTTCTTGTAGTGCATTTACTGCTGCGATTTCTGCGATACTTTGATTATTTGTTGATTTCATAGCTATTCTCCTCGGTTAAAGTAAATCAATATCAAGCATCTTTATCTTGTTACAGTTACATTTTATAAGTACAAGATAAAGAAATATTAAAATTCACTTTAAGAAATCCTAAAGATTTTAGTGGACTTACTTTTTACTTGAAATTTTTGATATACTATAAATATAGATATGGAAAATTCAAATTATTTTACTAGGAGAGCTTATGGATATAGAAACGCCTTTTTTAACTAGAAAAATATTGGTTGTAGATGATGATATTGCGTTAAACAATTCAATAAGGGAGATACTATCAGTTTCTGGTTTCAAAAAAATATATAGTGCATACAGCATCAGTGAAGGAATAGAGTCTTTTATTAATAATTCTATTGATTTGATTATATTAGATGTCATGCTTCCAGATGGGAAAGGATATTTACTATCAAAATACGTAAGAAAAAATTCTGATATTCCAATTCTTTTTCTAACAGCAAAAAATGAACCTGAAGATGAAATTCAAGGGTTACAATCTGGAGGAGATGATTTCGTGACTAAGCCTTTCCTTCCTAAAATTCTCATTTATCGCATAATTTCTCTTCTCCGTCGGTCGTACAAAGAAGACAGTAACATTATTAAATTAGATAATTGCATTATTAATTTAGGAAATGCTATTGTTGAAAAAAATAATGAAAAACTTTCTTTAACCCCAATAGAAATTCAAATCGTTCGGAAATTATATGATAATAAAAACTATATTGTATCTACAGAGGCGATTTGTGATACCGTATGGGGCATTGATAGTTTTGGATATGAAAAGTCTTTAATGGTCCATATCAGAAATATCAGAGAAAAAATCGAACTTAACCCTTCAAAGCCACAATACTTAATTACTGTTAAAGGACTCGGCTATAAACTAATGGTATAGGAGCTTGTACATGTTTAAACTACGTGTAATAACACAATTTATTAGACGTTTTATTGTTTCAATCATAGTCATGTCCATAATAAACGTTTTTATTCTAGGATTTTTTGTTTTTAGTCAAGCAAATCAAACTAATGTGATGGACACAGTGAATAATCTAGTCAAACAACTTGATATCAGTTCTAATTCTGCCAAATTATCTAACTTTGGGAAAAAATTAGCTAATTCTAAAGAGGTATGGATTATGATTTTAGACTCTGATAGTGGCGAGGAAATCTATGATTATAAAAAGCCAAGTGAAGTCCCGACACAATATAACCTAGCTGACGTCGCTAAGTTTACACGTTATTATTTAAATGATTACCCCGTATTCGTACAAATTGTTAATAATAAGATCCTTGTTTTTGGATTTTCAAAAGATAGAGTTTTTAGATTTCCTTTCGATTATTATGAAAAATCCGACCTTCATGGCTTATTTATTTTAGCTTTTTTTCTACTTGGAATGAATTGTCTGTATCTATTAATTATTTATACCTACAGTACTAGATTAGTCCAACGTAAGATTACTCCTTTAGTTTTAGCGATTAAAAAATTACCAGAAGGGCTAAGTGGTTCTGTTTCAACTCAAGATGAGCTAAAACAATTAACGGAAGCTATAAATATTGCTGACAAAAAACTAAAAGAAGGTGAACTTTTTAAAGAAAATTGGATTTCTGGTATCGCACATGATATAAAAACCCCTCTTTCCGTCATTACTTCAAATGCTTCTCTTATTAGATCTGATACAGTGGATAAAAATCAATTAAGACGTTTACGTTCCATACTTAATGAGAGTTATTATATTCAAAATACTGTAAATGACTTAAATATTTTTGCCAGATTAACTAATAGCCAGTTCACTCTGAAATTAGAATCAGTCAAAATAATTCCATTCTTCAAGGAGATCATTATACAAATAATAAATCAAGAAGTTTGGGAAAATATAAATTTTTCATTTGAATTTGATGATGAACTTCAAAATAGTAAAATCTCAATTGAAAAAAACTTAATTTCACGTGTAGTTCATAATATTATCTATAACTCTATTCTCCATAATCCTGAGGGCTGTAATGTGAATATTAGTCTACACAGAGATAAAGAATTTTTAATAATTACAATTGAGGATGATGGCATCGGCATAGCAAATGATAAACTATTATCAATTTATGATAGTAATAAAATCATTGAAGAATTTGACATCTCAGGAATTAGACGACACGGTATGGGATTAAAAATCTCAAAACAAATTATTGAAGTTCATGAGGGAACTTTTAAAGTAGAAAGTAAAGAGAATCAATTCTTTAAAGTTATTATTAATTTACCTCTAGAACATGATAATTATTAGTAGCCATGGCAGATAAAGTACCATTCTATTTTATATTCGACAATAATTGCAAACGTCACAAAATATCTCACTGATTGATTAACAAAATTGTTTATTCAACAGAGACATTTTCTTGAAATTTTTGGTAAATATTCTTGTTGTTATTAAAAATTTTCGCAAATGTTTCCAATTTTCTAACTAATGATTCATACTCATCGAGATAACGATCTAATTTCTCTTGTAATCTCCATATTTCTTCACTCACATGTTCTAATGAAGTTGATTCTGTTAAATTCAGTTCTGAAAAGTCATACCTTGCTAATTTTCGACTATTCGAATCATCACTCTTTAGATTGATAAGCACTTCTGCCATCTTGTTTAAGGTGGCGATTTTTTCATTTGTTTGAGTCAGTTTGATGTCTAGCTCTGCTATTTCTACAACCAGTTCGTCTTTGATGTCCTGGTATTTTTTGTCTATCTCTGTTAACTCAATCAAGAGGTTAATCTCAGTAATCTTTTCTTGAAGTCTTTCAACAGTCGGTCGTCTGTATGGTATTGCTCGACTATCGTTGGTTAGCTGTCTAATCAAGGTTCGCCCTTTAATATACTGATTCTTATCCGAATGTTCCTTGTTATAGACAAAATATGAGGTTGTCTCACGGATATAGACTTTATATTTTGTCTGATTCTCTTCTTCAAGAATATCTAATTGATAGTTGGGAATGAAAATAAGACCGCTCTGTTTGACACCGAAAGACACCTTGATATAGACACCCTTATCAGCTAGCTTCTCTATTTGGTGTCCTGCAAGTTCCACTTCAAATTCATGAACGGCATCTCGTTTTTCCTTAAATGTCTCAAAGGCTTCTTCAATCTCTTCAGTGGATACCTTATCCTTATCTCGTTCTTCTTGAAAAGCATGGTACTGTTCCTGTAAATTTTCTAATCCTTCTGAATCACCGACCTCCTTATTTTTAAAGTAATCTTGAAAAAAATTAACATCATATAATTTCTTGTCACTTATTTTTTTATGACCCAAACTTATCTTTTGAGTATCTTCTTCTAGTATAAAAGTTACATTTTTTTGTTTTAAGTCAATGGTTAGATTCAATTCTTTTGCTTTTAATAGTAGCTCCTCTAAGGAATTAACACAGTTCAACAGAAATTCTAATCGACTTTCAATCTCTTGCTTGGCAAAATGTGTACGGAAAAAGTCTTTATCATATAAATCTCGTTTGCTGAGTTGGCGTCCTCGAATTGGTTTTGTCATTGCTCTATCCGTCATCATGAATCGACTATGCTTCTGACTAAAATCAATATAAACATGTAACTGCACTGCTTTTTCTAAAAAATCATCAAAAGACTTTGACTGTTGCATCAAAAAATACAGACGTTGCTTTAATTCAAATTTATGACTAGACTGCCTATATTTTTGATAGTCACGATACGAGTAACGCTTCTCGATAATTTTTGCCCCTGCCATTTTAGAAATACGGTCTGAAATCATACGAAGGTTTCGTTCCAAGGCATAATTCCATATCAACTTTTTATCTGAATTACGATCAATGGCGTTGATTAGGATGTGATTATGAACATGATGTTTGTCTGTATGAGTTGCCACGATAAAACGAAAACGGCCTCCTGTTAATTCCATCATGGTCTCATAACCAATGCGGTTAATTTCTTCAGGTGTCAGATTATCCTCTGGAGAAAATGATTGGATGAGGTGATGGGCATGAATATTTTGTTGGTGTTTTTCTTGTCGGTCATTTCTGGATTCGTACAACTTGTCGTTATTGGTAAAGTTGACATTGTACATTTCTACCATTTCTTCATAGCTAGGAAAGTCTAAGTAATTGCTCATGCCAAAATCAGATACCAATTTCAAATTGTCCGTTTTATCGGGATTGAGGATATACTTAATCAGACGCCTACGGTATTTTTTTCCGTGCGTTGCAAAGTGTTTAGTGACTACCATGAAACTCCCTCAGTCTTTTCACTTCCACTTGAAATTCTTTCCCTACTCCAGTAATCAACTCACTAACTCCCTTACTCAATTCTTGTAACTGTTCCTGAGAAATCAGATGGCTTTGATTGATGGCACGCGCAATTTGATTAATGTTATTTCCAATCCGTCTCAATTCAAATACTAACTGGTCATAGGTATCCGTGTTAATGGTGATAAATGACATATTGGGATTCAGCAACACTTTTCTGGCATAGACTGAAAAATTTTGACAATGACTCTTAGCAATTCGTTCATTCAATTGATGTAACTCTGAATCTGTTAAAAATACTTTTTTGAGATTAGTGCGATATCGATAAACCATAGTAGCCTCCTATCTCATGTATTTTTCACGAAACTCATGACTGAGTGGTTGTACTTGATTGACTTCCGCTATCAATTCTTGAACGCAGCTCAATAAGATTGAAACGTGTTCTTGAGTCACTTGGTGATTTTCTCTTGCAATAATCAAAACTTCATACACATCTCGACTAATCTGCTCAAACTTTTGAGATTGCCAAAGGGAGAACCAACTTTCAAAAATTCTATCCTGATAATTCTTTTTCAACAAATTTTGACGAAGAAATTCTGAGAAACTATCCAGTTTTTGTTCCCTCATCATTTCTTTTATCTGTTTTTCTTCTTGTCTCGTGATTCTAAATTGCTTACGAATCAACTTAATTTCTTGTCCCATCCTACTATCCTTTCAACATTATACTTGTCTGACAATGTCAGGCTGCCTCACATTGTCAGTACGCTTCCTAAATACCTCACTCTCTTCTTGTTCGGTCTTTGCGAGCTCAGGCATTGTGGTCACAATACCCAAAAAATCATATCGCCAGCCGACAAAAACCTTCCAGTTTTGACAGCCAACGATAAGATAACTTGGTGGCTTCGCCCCCAAACCCCCAGTAGAAAATCAAGACTTGATTTTCTTGGGAATGATATTAGGATAGCAGGGATGATTTGGAAAAGTTATCACATTACTATAGCAGGTAAGAAAAAAGAGAGCCTGGGCTCTCTTTTTCTATATATATGATAATGATTCCAATACTTCATTAGTAATAAATAGAACAAGTCACTGTCTATTAATCGCTAACTTCATCATCTAATAATAAAATATTCTTTATATTTTTTAGTCCTACATTTGATATTTCAGAATCTGAAAATAATTCAAATTTATATTTGATAAACATAGCACTACCATCACTATGTGTGGACATAATAATTTGATAATCTGATAATGAATGCCTTATCAAATCAATCAAAGCATATACATTCATAGAATCCATATCTTGAATCGGATCATCAATTGATAAAAATTTGAATTCTTTTGAAATCTTAAATGTTGTATTTAGTGCCAAAGTGAAAGCAAATGAAATAACAGCTACTTGTCCAGAACTCAATTGATACATCACATCCTGCTCACTATTACTATTTGCTATAAGCCTGATATTAGAATTATTTTGAGTAGTTAGTAGAACTCCCATTCCTTGTTGGTAATTTTGTAAAATTTTAGCAGTGTACATATAAAAAGGAAGCTTTAACTTTTGAATCATCTGCTCTTGGTAAGATTTTATATTATTATTTAATTCCCTAACACGCTGATGAAGATAAGTAATTGTTCGTCCGATTATTTGAAGGCGATTATCAATTTGGTTAAACATCGTCAACCTTTGTAATTCAAACTGGTTAATAATATACTCTCGTTTTTGAATGATCCTTTCTATAGTACAGTCCTCAAAAGTTTTTTCATTAGATGCATAGTATTTATCAAATAGATTTTGTGAATCTAAACTTTTAGAATAGTCAAATACTATTTGTGATCTAAGTTCATCCAAAAATGCTGAAAGTTTCCCACCATTCTCTTGAAATTTATGCAAGTTAGTTGGTAGATTTTCAAACGAAATTTGAAATTCCTTTATAGATTCTCTCTCTAAAACTGAATATTTTTCTAAAAGCGTTTCAAAATCTACTCTCTTATTTACAACTCTAAGGAAAGTACCATAGACTTCATTTGGAATCAACAGTTTTTCTTGCAATGAACTTATTAACTCTTTTTTCAAAATCTCAAACTTTTGTAGCGAAGCACTTTTATCAACTGACATAGGCGTAATCTCTGAGTTCATTACAACTAAGTTGCTAAAAGACTCAGGAAAATTATAATTACCTATGGATCGTATCACCGCCAAAAATTCATCAGGAAGAACAAAGAGTCTCTCTTGCTCAATTTGAATCTGATTTTGTAACTCTATTTTTAATCTATTTAATTCTTCAACCAAATTTAAAACTTCTATTTCAAAATTAGTCAAATTTTTACGTAGTTGATTCGTTGTTTCTTCATAAGCAAGCAGTAAATTCTTGCTTTCAATCCAATCATAACCACAAAATATACATTCTGAATGGTTATTATCACTATGTTCTTTTAGACGACTTCTTATCTCGAGTAGCTTGTTAATCGAATCTGTTCCATCATCCAACTGCTCTTTTTTAATCTTGTAATTTGTTAACTTGGAATCAAACCTTTCAAACCATACTTGGCCAAATTCCCAACCTGCAAAGCTATTTAAAGAATTCTCAATTGACTCTATATTAAGTTTATCAATTTCTACATCAAGCAGACTCTCTAGAATTTTTCCACGTTTAAACATTTTACTGTCATTTTCCAATGACTCTAGTTGTCCGATATAATTTTTAAGTAAAAAATAGGAATAATTTTTATCATTTGAAATTAAAGTATGATTTTGTTCAATATACTCTATATTCTCCTGATTTTCAAGAATTTCTCTAACTATTAAGTAGATAATAAAATCCTTATCATCCAGTACCTCTCTCGCAAACTGCTCACTTTGTCTTCTGAGGAAGTAATCCTTTGGAGAGAATGAATTTCGAAATTCTTGTAATTTAGCAATTTCTGATAGATATATATTTAAACTTTCATTTGACAATTCATCATCAAAAACAATCGACTCATTGTTAAAAGCAAAGTCAGAATCTGCTCTAAGGGGCAGCTCATTATAAATAACCTCATTTCCTATAGAGAGATTTTTTAACACGTTTTTTTTCTTTTCCAGCTCGTTTTTACTAGACAGTAGAGTTTTTCTTAGTTCAGCTAATCGATTTTTTCTATTAACATAGTTTCCAATATTTAATAGAAAATTCAATTGTTCCTTTCTATCTTTCTCCTTTTGCTTCAAATAATAAGCTGTTTCATCTTGTTGAATATAATGAAATAAATCGAAAATATCACCTAGGCTATAAACTTCTGATTCATATCCTAAAAATTGCCTAATTTCTTTTTGTATATCATTTTCATCTAAACCATCAAAATCTTCAATCGGTTGAACTGAGATTTCTGAATCAAACCGAAATCTTCTTTTGAATTTAGAAAACGAAAACTTTGGCACATTGCTGCCTTCAGAATTCATAGAACTCTTATAAAGGCTAGTTACTATCAAAGAACTACCTTCATCATTTGTCAACATTAGCTCAATGAATGTATCTTCCTCAGGATTATTTTGAAAATAAGGAGTGCTAAAACTACTTCTGCCATCGCTATAATCGGACTCTTCAATTCGACGGATTCTCCCAGTTAATGATAACTCAATGGCATCAAAAATTGTAGTTTTTCCAAATCCATTTGGTCCAACAAACAAAGTTACATTCTCTTGAAAATCAATAATTCTAGTTTCCTTTATATTTTTAAAGTTTTTTATTATGATTTTTTTGATTCTCATGGTAATAATTCCCCTATTTTTCGTAATTCAGAAATATTTTCATCATCAAGAGAAATATCTTTTAGTGATTCTGATAAGTTCTCATCAGTAACTTTACTATAAAAATCCAATAATCTATCATCTAGTTCATCCTTATTATCATGATACTGATTTTCTATACTTTGATAAATATCATTTCTTTTAGGAAGCGTAAAAAACGGTAATTTGACTCCAATTTCCATCGCCATAAAATACGATTCATTAAAAAACATATCTTTTTCAAAATCATCAATATGAGATTCTAAATAATTATAGAGTGCTTCATTAGTGGCTTTGTCTCGTAAATCCGATAACCCATTTTGAGTGTATAATAAAACGAACTTTCTAAAATAGTAATAGTCCTCTTCTATCAATAATATTGATTTTTGTATTTTTTCATCTTCAAATGCTCCTTTCAAATCATCAACTTTTACCAAAATAAACAGAGAGGTATTTTTCTTAATATTCTCGTGTTCTGATTTCACAGACAGTCTTTCAAACTCTTTTATTACTTGTGAAGTCTTACCATCATCAAAAAAATTATACAGCTCTTCTTGACTATATTGACTAACTATAAAATACTCTGAGTTTTGCGAGTTAGTATAGAAATCAAAATCTGTATCCAACTGGTTAAAATGATTATTTTGTAAAAATTCTATAACGATGTCTCTCATAATTAGTCCTCCTGCACACTCAAATTCTTTTCTTTTGCCTTCTTAATACCAATGAATTCCATATTAGGTTTAAAAATATTATGTTGTACTCCTGTATTCCATTCATCTTTATATCTATTATCTGACATACTATCAAATTCATCTATTCTTATTCCAATCGGAAAACCATCTATATCCCTATTAATAAGAAAATCATGATTAAAAGTAGCTTTTAAAAATTCTGAGTTATCAATAATATTTTTAATTACTGTTGCAATACGACCAGGGGACTCCTCAATATCGATTAAGGAGAATCTATAACTTTTTTTTACTTCATCTAAGAAACTGTAATGTTTAAACGAGAATTTTCGAACATCTTTTATCAACGAATAGAATATTCGTTCTAAGAGAGTTATATTAAATATTTTAAAAAAATCTTCATCAGACTTTTCATGAGGTAAAACCATTCTTACAAACTCACAAAACTCTTCTTTAGACATAGACAGTAATTGATTGATTATTTTGTCCATCAGTTTAAAATCATCATCAGAAATGTCACTTACATAATCTCGATGATATTTCTCCCAACTATAGATTAAAGTATTTTTCATTTCATATACTTCATCTTTAGGTGCTTCCTCTTCAATAATGGCAAAAATCTCTTTTAGAGAGATTTTTGGGAATCCTGATTCGTTATGTGCTGCTCCAATACTATGGTCTAATAATGCTCCAATATATCTTAGATATACCTGTTGTAAATGGGATTCATTTTCTTTTAACAAAGACTTTTCTAATATTAAAATCTCTTTAATTTCAGTTATACAATATTCTCTAATCTTATCATTACTATAGTCTTGTGAAAGTGGGCAATAACAAATGTTTTTTTCTCTATCATATGGATATAATTGAATACAGGAATTATTATCAGTATAGTTTTTTCTGCGACCATCTTTTTTTAAATATTCATATCGAGATAATTTGAAATCAATCACATCCACAATGACATGTACATATCTAGAATCAGTACGAACATCAACAGATTTTATTTTTCCCTGTCCATCAAAGGAGTGTATTTGAAACCCCTTTGTATCTATTTTTTCCTTTCCATCTTCAAACTTCCTCTTTTGTATATTAAATAAATCTGAGTAATCTTCTCTCCCATTTCCATTAATATATGCTTTCACTTGATGCCTCGATAATACTTGCCCATCATTGCCAATGATGTCAAAGTCCTCAGCATTCTCATACCGTATACTATACTCCTCATAATTTACATTATCTTTAATACACTGTCGTAGTTGCCTTAATGCTACTAAAAAACCAACTTTTCCTTGATGAATATAACCACTCCAACTTGATGTCGCGTTTCTATTTTGATCAACATTTGAACTCGCCAACTTAATCTCCCTTATTATTTTACTATTTATTAAATTCCCTCAACCGTTCCTGCCCCACTTTAAGCATCTCCTCCTCAACCTTGCTCCATTTTCCGAAGAGGCATTCTTGTAGAACTTCTGCTACTGAACCATCATCTTTTTCAGAATCATAGACACATGTTCTATCTCTTTTATATATTTGAATCTGGTCAAAGAGTTTATCGTTTTCTAACTCTCTTAGATTATCAACTAAATGTTCTACAATACCATCGTGATGTTCTTTAGGAGTTGCTCTAGCCTGACCTGGATTCACTGCATAGACTTCCTCATAACGGATTAAGGTGCTGAGATAGGACAATTCAGGCTTGGTTGCTATCAAAGCTAATGAGACTTGATAGCCTCGTGATTTCAATAGCCGAGCAGTTTTTCTTGGGACTTCTGTTGTTCTCAAGGTTCCTTCGATTAACAAATGATAACCTTGTTTACTTAGCTCATCGACAAGATGCTCCACCATTTTTCCTGCAAAACCTTTGGTATAATCCACGCTATCTTTACCGTATTCTTCTTGTAAAACTAGATAGTTCGGGTGTAAAGAACGATAGCTGTCACCGTCAATAATAATGATATTACCTTGGAACTCTTTCTGCTTGATACGGTGTATCGTTGTCTTACCCGCTCCGCTTTGCCCACCAATTAAGATGGCTTTGGGGTTAACTGATGTCGTTTTACCACGAGTTAAGGAACGAAGAGTCCGTTTTAAGGCTAATTCAAAGTCATCTTTGCTAAATTCTTCTAACCGCATTAAGCCACCACCTGATGACGAGCAAGCTCCAACATTCGCTCAATACCATCCAAATAACCATTGTAACGCTCTACCTCATCAAAGGTATCAACAAGATAAATCTTGGTATTGATAAGATTAGACAAATCATCACTCATCAAAATCCAAGGATTGGTTTCATCGTCAAATGCAATTTCTTGGCTATCTTGATAGCGATACAGTTGGGATAAAATCGCTGCGCCTCGCTCTTTAATGACTTCTATTTTTAACGTTAATTGATAATCTTCTACTGGTGTTAGCATTTTTTCTTCTCCTACAATATCGACATAAGACACGTTGAATTTCTGACAAATACGGTCTATCAGTTCTGTCGAAACAGAGCTTGTTCCATTTTCATAACGGCTAAGGCTATTTCGTGAAATTCCAACAATCTTTGCGAATTCTGGTTGTGTTAAATCATGGGTTTTACGTAACGATTTAATATTCTCTCCAATCATAGATGATGGCCTCCTATTTAGTTACTTTCATTATAACACAAAAAGCGAACAACGCACCAAAAATGGTGCATTATTCGCTTTTCGGTTTCTTCGCCTGCCTAAACTGCTCTATCCGCTTTTCAAGTTGCTCAGTCTTCAGTGTATTCTTAGCTTCAGTAATGGTCTCATCTAAGATTGGCTCCTTTGGCTTAGCTTTAGGAGACTTTTTTTCATCATGGATAGTTTGACGTGTAGCGTCAAAAACGACATCTAATAATTGGTTGACCTTATGTAAGTCCGATTCAGACATTCCTGATAACCGATGAATAAGACGCTTAAAACTATCTTGTTGTTGTGTTCGTTTTTTGAATAACTTCATCTTCTCTCCCCATAAAAAGCAGCCCTTGTGAGGACTGCTCATCGTTACAAGTCATCAATAGCTGCTGAAATGGCTTGTAATTTCTTATTTTGCTTATTTTTGTCATCAATCAACTGGTGCAACTCTTCAATTTTCTTCTGACTTTGACGAATGTCCTCATTGTTTTGATCCATCACATCGGCTAGGTGTTGCTTGTAGTCACTGGTAATAGTTGAGGAGGGCTTTACATCTGGTATAGATTGCTTTTGAGGTTCTTGCTGTGGAGCCATCTGATTTTTAGCCTTTTGTTGTTCCATTTCAAAGGCTGCCACATAGTCAACATCTTCAGTGCCCTCTTGGTTTTCTTTATGAAATAGTGCCGCAATCTTCGCACGTTCTTCCGATGAAGATGTCGGTGTGTTATCATCTAAGGGTTGGTCAAAGGTCCAGTCTTTTGTCATGTGTTATTCCTCATTTCTATTATCTGATGGTATTGGTTTTTGTTCATACTGGCCAAAGGCTTGCGTCAATGCTTCATCAAATGTCCAGGGACTATTTTGTTGGCGTTTGATAAAGGCTTGATACATCGCTGTTTGTAATTGACTGCGATAAGTTTCTAGTTTTTCCGTTTCTTTCGCAACTTTTTCCTCTTGCCTAGCCACTCTTTCAACTAGGCGTTCAATCAGACTCATAGGGTGTCCTCCTTATCACTTTCTAGATTAATCTAAGAAACTTGATTTTGTTATCACAACTCTAAAGCAGTATTTTTTCTAGGCGGAGGATTGCTTCGGATAACTTGTAACTTGGCCGATTGGATCACATCTCTCAGAGAAAGATTTCTCTGACTTTTCACGACATCATTCCAATCTGCTTTAGTTTCCAGTTCCTGTAATGATGGTAAGTCTATTTCAATGGGAAGTCCTTTCTCAGATAACTTCTGACAAAAGTCTCGCCCTGCTTCATCATTGTCAACAGCTAATGTTATCAAACCTGGGTGGTTCTGAAAAAAGATAGTTGTTTCTTGTATGATACGAAGAAAATGCGTTAATTTACTTGGCTTGATATTATCTAAAAAATTGAGCTTGTCATGTTCCTCTGCTGTTAACCTTAGTGTCTGATAAGCAATCACAGAGAGTTTTAAGCCCTCCATAGAAACTAAACGCACATCTGATAACTGCTTCTGATGGAGTTGATAATAACTCATCATATCAATTACCGATTCACAAAAGATAAGGCGTTTCGGTTTTCCAATATCAAAGCTCATTCCCACATATCCATGAGACCCTTTCATGATTTTCTTGAGGTAACCTCGATCATGTCTCTGAGCATTTTTGACAAGCCCTTGAAGACTTGCCCCCTCTAGTTGTCCATGATGATTGTAACTTTTAAAGACAAGGACTGATTCCTGAAAGATCTTTGTCTGGTAATGTGCCTGTGCTAATAGACCTTGTCTGCCAAAAGCATTGATAGTGTCATCACTTAGACCACGAATGTCATTCAGGTATATCTGTGCTTGGTCAAATGGTTCTTCCCTTAGATAATAACGAAAGGGTTGGTAGGTCTCTTCGAACACCTTAGCCTGTTCAAAGTCTCCAGTTTCAAGGTAAGACAGGGCTTCTTTAAAAGACACTCCTGTCATTAACTGAACGAAATCAATCACATCTCCTTGGATGTCACGTGAAAACCATTTGAAAGTATTGGTATCCGCAAAAATCCTAAAAGAATCGTGTTCTGGATGTTCATAGACTTGCGCTGATAGTCGTTTAAAAGAATAACCTAGACTTTCTGCCACCTCTAGAATCGCCTTTTGTTTCACTTTTTCAATTCTTGTCATCTCATCTCCTTATCAAAAAAGCAGAAGATATACTCCTGCTAGTTGGTCTCACTTGTCGTAGTGCCTTGAATCTTTGGAATGCTTGAATTTACTTCATCAGAAGATTCTTTCAAGTCTCCTAGCTTCCCATTCCAAATGGTTACCTGATTGACAAGGAGTTTATCTGACAATTTGGCATAAGATAGTTTAAGAGAGGTCGTTTCTGTCTGTGTACTTTTCTGAGCCTTGTCACTGACATCTGACACGTAAACAACCTGATAAGACACTTCCACAAAAGCTTCATTTTCTTCTGTATTGACATAGATATTGGCAGACTCAAAGCGATAATCCAACATATAGTCTTTATAGACTTGGTTGATAGAATCTTCTTGACGAGCTACCTCTTCCTTAAAGGCAGAATCTGTCATATAGGGCTTGATACGGTTGTTGTTCTCGCCCAGCTTTTCCTTGGTATAGTATTGGGTAAGGAATTCCTTGACTAACTCATCAGAGAGGACACTTGCCTTCTCTTTTTCTTTCTCTTTGATCAGCAGTTTATGAGCTTCAGTCTGAATCTGTTTCTGCGTGTGATTGGTTACAGACTGAGAACCAATGGTGTAGCCCATCATCACCATAAAGCTGGTGACTGCTAGACCACCAAAACCAATCAAAAATCTAGCCTTCATTTTATTTAACATCACTAGTGCTATCTCCTTTTTCCATAAGATAGCACTATGATAACAAGATGAACTTGAAAAAGTTATCACAAAAAGAGGTTAACTTTGACATTAACCCAACCTAATATATAAAAACAATTCCTAAATCAATAGCAAAACTAAATTTATAAAACCCCTTAGTTTCACAACTCTTAATTACAGACTCTGTACTCTTCTAAATTAATAACCTCATCATAATTGTCTTTATTGAATTTATGAGAAATTTCGATTATTGTACAATCTTGGGAATGAATCAGGTGCCGTATCTCTTTCGCATTCGTCTCGTCCAACGCAGCCGTTACCTCATCAACGAGTAAAATCGGCTTAAGTCTTAGCAAGCATCTAGCCAATTCTAATTTCATCATTTGACCACCCGATAAATTTTGTCCGTCAAGATGTATTTCAAGATTTCCACCAACTTCCTCAAACAGATTTACTTTTTGTAATACATCCTGTAAAGTTCTGTCTGAAAAATGCTGGAACAAAGTCAAATTATCCCTCAAGCTACCGTTAAAAATATAAGGTTTTTGATGAATAATTGAAACAATATTATATGATGGCTTGAAAAATGTCTCATTTTCGTTTTCAATATATATATTTCCTGAAAATTCAATATCTTCTCCACTTAATATTCTAAACAAGGTTGTCTTACCACTACCACTCGCTCCTGTAACCAAAACTTTTCTCCCAAAGGAAATACTTAGCGATAATTTCTGAAAGAGATTTTTTTCTCCAAATGATTTACTTAATTGATCTAGGTAAATTCGTAACTTTCCTATTTTTACTGTGCCACTCTCAATATTAATGCACTCATCGCTTAACTGTAAAATTGAAACGACCTTATCCTTAATAGCAGATGCTGATTGTAGACTTGATGTGGCTTCTAGGAGTTGTTGTAAAGGAGAAATGAGATTCATAGATGCTGTCATCATAGCTAATAGGGTTGTCAGTGTTAAAGACGTCGTTCTAGTGAGTAATAAACCTATCATTAAAGGGATCACTAAGCCAATACCTTTAAGAGGTCCGGTCCAAAACATGACCAAATTATGACTTGTAAAATAATGATATTGCTTATTTTCAGTGTTCTCGATATCATCTAAAACATGGTCTGAAAACTGTTGGCCAGCTTGATTGCTCCGAATAGTATCTATTCCTTTTGTAAAATCTGTAATAGATGCCATACTTTTTTCTCTAGATGAACTCAGCTCTTCACCACGTCTCTGTAAAAGTTTATTAAATACAAACTGAGGTATAATCATTAAAAATCCTCCAACTGTAAATAATAAACCAAGTTGAATATGTTGCATTAAAAGGTAGGATACTGATGCAAGAATAGATAGTCCAAAGATAGGATAAATAATTAAAGGGGTAAGATACTCTTGCCAAAACATGGGAATATCTTGTGCCAAAAATGAGTTTAGCTCTGAGGAGCTGTAATGTAATTTTTTTTGATAAAAATTTTGGAGTGCTTTTTGGGAGATGATTACATTAATGTCCTTAATCATTGACCGTGCTAAGATATTATTTACATACATGCAAAAGTATATAAAGACAAACAGTAGCACTCCAAAAAATCCAAATGATAAAATTATTCGAGTATCATTTGCATTAATCTGCCCTGCTATTTGAATAAGAAAAGATGTCAATAAACCTTGCAAGGAATAGAGTAGAGCAAATAGTAGGTATAGAAATAGCTTGACCTTAGAAATATTTTTGAGTATTGTTTTCATATCACTCCACCTTCAATTCATAGTTTATTTTATTTGACAAAATCGCAAGTTCAAAATTTTGTAGTATATTTTGCTGCATACGTTGGCATTTCTCATTAAAGGTACGTTCATTAAAAATATCATTTTCAATCTTTTTAAATAGACGATTCTCAATTTTAATAGCCAAATTATTCTTTGTATTAAACAAAAAGGTATTTTCATCCTTTGGGATTGATACAACATAACGTGAATAATTCATCAAGTTCCTCCTTTAAAAATAATATTTCAAGAGCAGAAAGTATACTCTCTGCCCTTGAAATATAGGTCATATGGAACACTGTGGGCAGTTACCACATATGTTCAAGTAAACTATCAACCTAACAAATAATTTTTAATTTTTTTTATTTGATTAATAGTGTTTACAGAAAAGTGAACATAGGTTTTATCGGAAATCATCTAGCAACCTGAACCACATCCAAGATTTTTAAAGATTTCATAATCTTGATTAAAATCATGTTCTACAATTTCATTGATAATCATGTTTTTTCTCCTTCCCTTTTTGATACCGATATTATATAATGTAAAAAAAGTAAGAAGGAGAAATTTCGGAAATCCGAATATGATGAATCGAGAAAAATTCAAGGCCATTCGTAAACAAAGAAAACTATCCTTAAAAGCACTTGGAGAAGTGGCTGGATCCGCTACTAGTATTTCTGATTTTGAAAATGGACATACAACCCTTTCAAATGATGTGCTATTTCAACTTCTAGGATTTATGCTAGTTGAAATTAATGAATTCTTTGAATGGAAAGATTTTCAAGATAAAGATTTTTACTCGCTAATTGAACAGTTAGAAGAAGCAATAAATAACAAAGATATCCAGGTACTCTCTGAACTAAAGTTATATCTTTCTGAGTTATCATATCAAAAAGGTCAATACATTTATCAAATAATGTCTCTCGTTCTAGAAGTTTTAATTTGCGAGCTCGAACAAGTAACGGTTAATCACAATACTATTTTTCAACTTACTGACTACTTTTTTTCATTAGAATATTGGACAAATCTTGATATTGGTCTACTCGGTAATCTAGTACCTTATTTCACAACTAATGCACTTATAGTCTTCACTAACACTATTCTCGAAGATACTCCTCAATCTTTAAAAAATAATCTCGATCGTATAAAAATTGATACTGTTCTAAACTGCCTCTCTGTTTTTCTAGAACGAAAAGAACGAGATGCTAGCCAAAAACTTTTGACACTATTATTTTGTAAAAAATACCCAACCTATTTTTCTTTTGAAAAGCTATATCTACATGAACTTCAAGCAATGTTTGATTATTTATGGGGGGACAAAGAGAAAGCAATAAAAATACATGAAACGATTCTAGAAACAGTTAATATTATTTTTAACTCTGATACAATGAAAGAGTGGGATTATTACTTTAGCAAAAATACATCTAAAAAAGAATGAATACAGTTCTTAAAACTTTAATTGTATTTCAATTACTAACATGATCATATATTTCTCACTTTAACTAATAGATGTTTCACAAAAAAAGGTTTAGAATACGTCAAATAAAACGTTAATTCTAAACCTTTTTCTTATTTTTTATGCCATCCGACTTCTAACAACTTTTCTAACAAGTCCAAAGACAAGTAAAAGATTAAAAATAATATAGAAAGCGGTAAAGCTGAAAATTCCATTGGTGGCTAAATCTTCCACATAGAGGTATCGTTCTGTAAAAAAGAGGTAAATTCCATAGACTTCTGTGAAAACTAAAAATCCGATTAATCCAATGACAAATAAGCTTCCAAGCATCTTCGCAATCTGGTAAAGGGCAAGCAAAATCAGCCCTGTTGCTGCGATAATCAAAAGACTTTGAATGATTTGTTCTAACATCTCTACACCTCTTTCTACCCTAATTGCTTACGATAATAATCTGCCTTCCCCTTG
>NZ_JAUSTM010000014.1 GCF_030812835.1 Streptococcus moroccensis | reverse complement strand
ATAATGATGTTGCATCTCAGGGAGCCTTTCTAGTGTGTTTGTGGTGAACTACATGATATCTCTCTGAGGTGTTTTTGTATACTTTTTTCTCAACTAGAAAGTGGCTAACTTCATTTTAGAACTTTCGTTCTTGAAAAAATATTAAGCATTTTCTGAAAATTCCAACTTTCTGATTGACAGATAAAGTTTTGATGTGATATAATTTACCATCAAATGAATTAAGGAGACTACAAATGACAGCAGCAAAAACATACATTGACCAAGCCTTCGAGACTGTTAAAACGCGTAACCCCCATGAAACTGAATTTCTCCAAGCTGTGCAGGAACTTTTTGACACACTAGAGCCTGTTTTTGAAAAACATCCAGAATATATTGAAGAAAATATTTTGGAGCGCATTGTTGAACCTGAACGCGTGATTTCTTTCCGTGTTCCTTGGACTGACAAAGACGGTAAGGTTCAGGTAAACCGTGGCTACCGTGTGCAGTTCAACTCAGCTGTTGGTCCTTATAAAGGAGGTCTTCGCTTCCATCCAACTGTTAACCAATCTATCTTGAAATTCCTCGGGTTTGAACAAATCTATAAGAATGTCTTGACAGGCTTACCGATCGGTGGCGGTAAAGGGGGATCTGACTTTGATCCTAAAGGCAAAACAGACCGTGAAGTCATGAGTTTTGTCCAAAGCTTTATGACAGAATTGCAAAAGCACATCGGTCCTTCGCTTGATGTCCCAGCGGGTGATATCGGTGTTGGAGGACGGGAAATTGGTTATATGTTTGGTCAATACAAACGCCTCAACCAATTTGATGCTGGTGTCCTAACTGGAAAACCACTTGCTTTTGGTGGCTCATTGATTCGTCCAGAAGCAACAGGCTATGGGTTGGTCTACTTCACAGATGAGATGCTAAAAGCCAATGGCAAATCCTTCAAAGATCAAACGGTCTTGGTTTCTGGTTCTGGTAATGTTGCTCAGTTCGCCGTTCAAAAAGCGACTGAGCTCGGTGCCAAAGTTATTTCGGTTTCAGATTCTAATGGTTACATTATCGATGAAACAGGTATCGATTTCGATCTTTTAGTTGACGTTAAAGAGAAACGCCGTGCTCGCTTGACTGAATACGCTGCTGAAAAAGCCAGCGCTAAATACTTTGAAGGCTCTGTTTGGAACTATGACGGTCCTGCTGATATCGCTCTTCCGTGTGCCACTCAAAATGAGATTGATGGCGATAAGGCTAAACAGCTTCTAGCTAACGGTGTCTATGCTGTGGCTGAAGGTGCTAACATGCCTTCTGACCTTGCTGCTATTACAGCCTACCGTGAGAATGGTGTCCTCTATGGACCTGCCAAAGCAGCTAATGCAGGTGGTGTTGCTGTCTCTGCTCTTGAAATGAGCCAAAACAGCCAACGCCTGTCTTGGTCCACTGAAGAAGTGGATGCTCGCCTTAAAGATATCATGACCAACATTTTTGCTACTGCAAAAGAAACAGCTGAAACTTATGATTTGGGAATTGATTATTTAGCTGGAGCGAACATCGCTGCTTTTGAAAAAGTAGCTGATGCCATGATCTCCCAAGGAATTGTTTAATTTTTGTTACAAGTAAGAGTCTCCTGATAATACGGGAGACCTTTTTAATACATTTTTGTTATAGACTGATATATTCTTCATTTAAACTATAGGAAAACGACATATTTCTAACCTTTTATTCTATTATAATAGATAGTATGTGACGCCATAAAAAGAATGATAAGAGGAGTTTAATATGACGCATAAGACAACTAGGTCGTTTGGGCAAGCAAGCATGGCTATCGCTACAGTAACAGCTGTCAGCAGCCTTGGTACTTCATCTGCAGAAGCAGCTAGCCATACAGTCCAATCTGGAGAATCCTTCTATAGTATTGCGACAGCTTACGGGATGGATACCTATCAACTGGCTGTCAATAACGGGAAATCTATTTACGATATCATCAATCCTGGAGATATTTTGCAAGTTGCTGATTTGCCCCCTGTAACGCCAGTATCAAGCACCCACACTGTTCAGTGGGGGGAATCCTTCTATAGCATCGCTGGCTTTTATGGGATGGATGCTTTTCAATTAGCTAGTAACAATGGAAAGTCTATATACGATACCATCAACCCAGGCGATGTCTTGCAGGTTCAAGGCACCTCAGCGACTCTGCCTCAAACGCAGTCTTATAATTCTTCAGATCCCTATGGCACTCAGGATGTTGAAGGTGTGATTCTTAATACTCCTACCGATTATGGCAATTCATATCCAATTGGTCAATGTACTTGGGCTGTGAAAGAATTAGCGCCTTGGGTTAATAATTGGTGGGGCAATGCCAAAGATTGGGACGAAAATGCGATTGCCCTTAATGGCTATTCCGTTGGTGTGACGCCTGCCGTCGGTGCTATTGCTGTTTGGGATGGTGGAGATTTTGGCCATGTTGCCTACGTCACTTCTGTCGCATCCGACACAAGTATCCAAGTCCTAGAATCCAACTACATGGGGCAAAAACAAATTGCCAACTACCGTGGTTGGTTCGATCCTACCAACGCCCAAGGTCGTGTCACGTATATTTACCCTTGGTAATTCATTCCTAGCAAATGAAGATCTTAAACGTTTAGACTTATCCATTACCTCGAGTCATGAAAGGTCCGCTAATACTCTAAAGATAATACTAAAAAAAGTTTGAGACAGACCTACTGTCCCAAACTTTTTAAGTTTCTGATTTATTAGAAATACCCATAATAGATTTCCACTCGTTCACGAAGCAATGCTGTTGGGCACAGCTCTTACTTGACCTAATCTTTTATTCCAATTCGATTTAAAGCATTAAATAAAGAGAAAGCTAACCTTCATCAGCGAATCAGCAGCCTCTTTGAGAGGAGTTGCAGAGGTATTCGGGAGAAATTACAGACCTCATCTCTTTCAACATCCTTTATTTCCAGGTATAAGGTTGTTGGATAAATTCAATTCCCTCAGCCCTGAGGGCTTCTTGGTAGCGTCGGTAAACAGCTTGGTGGGTCGCAAATTGCTTGCCATTTTCAACAAAAAGATGAATTCTCAAAACTGTCTGTCCATTCGCTGCTAGCTGGGGCCCAAAGATTGTTGGCGCTTGTTTAATCACTGGCATCTCAGCCACCAACTCCTTATTGACCCCTTCAATGATCTGATAGACTTTTTCAAGGTTAACCGTGACTGCTAAAGGCAGGTCAACTTGAACCCGCATATCTCCTCTCGACAGATTGCTAACGACAAGGATATTGCGATTGGGAATAAAATGAAGGGTTCCATCAAAATCCCTAATTTGTGTTGTCCGAATACCAACACTATAAACATAACCGGATAATTTGATGGTTCCATTTGTTAACGTAACGGAGTCTCCGACATCAAACTGGCGCTCTAAAAGGATAAAGAACCCATTGACCAAATCTGAAAGAAACCCTTGAGCTCCTAACCCTATGGCCACGCCTGCTATACCAGCACCCGCTAAAAGAGAGGACACAGGCAAGCCCAAAATACTCAAAATAGAATAAATCAAGAAAAAGTAAAGGACATAGTTGAGGGTGTTTTCAATTAACCGCGTCAAGGTATGTTGCCGGTTATTGTCATGAGTTAATTTTAAAGATGGCGAAATAACCTTTTGAACGATAAATTGGATCAGTTTTTTAAGAATAAAAAATCCTATGATTAGCAAAACCAAAGAAATGGTTTTACTGATCAACGCTGTTAATAAGGCTTCCCCATCAAACTGGGTAAAGTAATTTTGAATCACTGTTGACATAATGCTCCCTTCCTGATGGTTACCATTATATCAAAAACTCTCACAAGCTCCTACTCCAAATGATCTAAGTAGCGCTTGGTTTCTGCAATAATAACGGGTGATAATCCTAAAACAGCAATTAAGTTTGGAAAGACCATTAAAGCATTACAGATATCCGCTAAGACCCAGACCAAGTCTAGCTCTAAAAAACCACCTAAGCCGACCATTAAGACGAAAAGGACACGGAAAACCACAATATTTTTTCGACCAAAAATAAATTCAAAACACCGTTCTCCGTAGTAACTCCAACCCAAAATAGTCGTAAAAGCAAATAGCGTTAAACTCAATGTTAGAATCAAGGGACCGATACCTGGCATCGTGGTATTAAAGGCTGCCTGAGTCATAGCAGCTCCTGCAGCATCACCTGACCAAACACCTGTTAGTAATAAAACAATCCCGGTCAAGCTACAAATAACAATGGTGTCAATAAAAGTCCCGGTCATTGAAATAAGACCTTGTTCAGCTGGCCACTCGGTCTTTGCTGCTGCTGCTGCGATAGGGGCCGACCCCATCCCCGATTCATTTGAAAAGACGCCTCGCGCTACCCCGTTTTGCATAGCTGTTCGAAGGGTTGACCCTGCAAAGCCACCTAATGCAGCCATTGGGGTGAAGGCCCCTTCAAAAATCATCGCTAACACTTCTGGCATTTTTTGCCAATTGAGCACAACAATCCAGAGGCTAGCTAGAAGGTAAAATAGCGCCATAAAAGGAATCACTTTAGTCGATACCTTAGAGATCGATTGTATGCCACCAAAGGTGATAATAGCAACTAAGATAGCCAATAAAGGGGCCATAATGGTGGGCGACCAATTAAAACTCCCCTGAAGGGCACCTGTGATGGCATTCACCTGAGTAAAGGTTCCCATGCCAAAAAACGCTACAGATAAACCGGCCAAGGAGAAGAAAATAGCTAGAGGACGCCACTTCTCGCCCAGTCCTCTGGTGATGTAATACATAGGACCACCAGAAATACTGCCGTCGGCATTGACCTGACGGTATTTAATGGCCAAGACGCCTTCTGCATACTTAGTTGCCATCCCTAAGAGTCCAGCCACCCACATCCAAAAAAGAGCCCCTGGTCCACCAGCTTTAACCGCTGTTGCTACCCCGACAATGTTCCCCGTACCAACAGTAGCGGCCAAAGCCGTACAAAGAGCCGCAAAACTTGATACATCTCCGTGTCCAACGTTATCAGCTTTAAAAATCAGGCGAATCGCTTTGGGCAATTTTCGTAACTGTAAAAAACCAAGACGAATGGTCAGATAGAGCCCAGTCCCCATTAAAAGGAACAAAAGGGGTGGTCCCCATATCCAAGCATCGACAATCTCTAAAAATTTTAACATAAAGGCTCCTTTCCGATGACAGCTAAAAAGCCAGCCGAGATGGCTGGCTGCAAATCGTAGGAAAAAGCAATTGCTTTTGCTCTGTCCTTTTGCCTGAGAGTTTCGGTGGTATCCCTTGCCCCTTCGGCGCCATCCTCATGATGGTCTCTCCAGAGTTCCGTCGATTTATCAGTCAGAACAGCTCCGTGTATTCTTTCTGAAAAACGTCAATCGGTAATCTTTTTTTGTTTATTTTATCACAATAATTAGTCTTGTCAAGCAATTTTCAGAAAATATTGATTTTTCTTTCAATGAAAGCGGTTGACGTTAGAGTTATTATATGCTAAACTAAATTCAAATGATACGGAGGTAAGGGAGACATGCGCAACTAATCTTTTCCAGCAGTAATACTGAAATACTGAATAGAAAAGATTTTTGTGTGCCCTTATAACGCTATTTTCCCCAAAGCATGAGCCGACAAGGTGATATTGGGTTATTTTGGAGTTCCTTGGTCTTTACTGTTCAGTAAAGGCCAATTTCTTTTCAGTTAAAAAGGAGGACTCTATGACCCAAATGATACTTCAAACTCAAGACTTAACCATTACTCACCTCAAGGATTTAAAAGACTTGGTCAAGGATCTTACCCTTGTTGTTAACAAAGGAGACAAGGTTGCCCTCATTGGCGAAGAAGGGAACGGCAAGTCCACCCTTTTAAACCTATTAATGAGTCCAACTGAGATTGCTTCTTACGCCAGTTACTCAGGCACCATCCATCGTCAATTTTCAACCCTTGGTTTCCTTCCTCAAAGCTTGCCTGCAGAAGCTCGAAGCCTTAGTCTTAACGACTACTTCTTCGGGGATACGATGACTTTGCTCGACTATGGAAAGCTATACCGTTACGCCAGTGAATTGTCTTTTGACAGTGATCGTTTTGCCAGCAATCAGCAACTAGGGAGCCTATCTGGTGGGGAAAAGGTAAAGGTTCAGCTCATTAAACTTTTTGCCAGCGACGCTGAGGTTTTCTTTCTTGACGAACCCTCTAATGATCTTGATTTAGACACCTTGAAATGGTTAGAACATACCATTCAAACATTACCACAGACCGTTGTCTTTGTCTCCCACGATGAAAGCTTGCTCAGTCAGGTAGCTACCAAGGTTGTTCACTTAGAACGGATTAAAAAGCGAACCGAGGCTAGAACTCAGGTCCAATCTCTCGATTACGACGATTATAAAACACAGCGAGATCACCAATTTGCCAAAGATACCAAGATTGGCAAGAAGGAGCGCAAAGAACATGCGGCCACCATGGCCCATAATCAGCAACAACAACAGGCCGTTCAGCACCGCCTAAGAACCACTAAAAATGATGTGCTGGGACGACTCCTCGCCAAAAAGATGAAAACCTTGCAGTCACAGGAACGCCGTTTTCTAAGAGAAAGTGAGGACTTCACAGAAATTCCTACTAAAGAAGATGCCATAAGTTTGAGATTTAATAATATCTCACCTTTGCCAGCCTCAAAAGTCCTTCTTCAGCTTCACAACCTGAAACTCGAAACACCTGAGCGAGTCCTTTCCCAGAATATCCATCTCTTATTCAGAGGGCAAGATCGTATCGGAATTATTGGAGCTAATGGGGTTGGAAAATCAACCCTTCTCAACATCCTGTACCAAAGGCTTCAAGGCCGACCTGATATCAAGGTCGCCTATATGCCACAGCACTATGAAGCCCTTCTGCCTTTAGAGGAATCTCCCCTAGAATTTCTCAATCCTTCTGAGGAAAAGGAACATGAAACAAAAATACTCAGTCATTTAGCCTTGCTCAACTTTACCCGTGAGGAAGCCAGACACCCCATCGCCCAGCTTTCTGGTGGTCAACGCGCTAAACTGCTCCTTTTAAACCTTGTCCTTCAAGAACCAACTGTTCTATTGTTGGATGAACCCAGTCGGAACATTTCTCCAACCTCCCAACCCGAACTCCGCCAGCTCTTTCAAAGCTTTCCTGGCGCTATTGTCACTATTTCTCACGACCGCCTCTTTCTCAGAGACGTTTGCGAAAGCTTTTACGAGCTTAAACCAGATGGTCTACATCTCATCAATAAAGACGACTTGGGCCATTAGCCCTTGTCGACTAATCAAGCACCGAAGAAACTAAAAAGCCACGAAACACAAACTGTTTCTAGGCTTTTTTGGTTATCCAATCTCAGCTAAAATTGCCTTGATTTGATCTTTGGTGTGAACACCGGCCACTTGTTTAACCACTTGGCCATCTTTTTTGAACATTAAGGTTGGGATGCTCATAATACCAAATTCACGCGCTGTTGATGGGTTTTCATCCACATCCATCTTGACGATTTTGAGGTCTGATTCATCGATTTCTTGGGACAATTGTTCCAAAATTGGCGCTTGCATGCGACATGGACCACACCAAGTTGCCCAAAAGTCAATCAAAACAACGCCTTCAGCGGTATCTTGCGCAAATGTTGCATCTGTTACGGCTTGAGTCATAATGTGTCTCCTTTTAAAACTTTATCTACTGTCATTGTACTCCAAAAGAACCATTTTGTCTCAAATCTGCTACGGAGTTAGTATTTCCCTGTTGTCAAAGAAGGCTTATGTTAAACTGCTTAAGCAAGTTTAAGCCATGCTCTTTGTTCAGACAGGCGGTCAAATTCCAAGCTCTCTCTGAACTTGGGATTTTTGTTTATTTAAAAATAGCGATGGTACAGCCAGAGCCGCCAGCATTTTGCGGGGCGTAGCCAAATGATTTGACGTTTTTGTTGCGTCTTAGGTACTTGGTTACTCCTTCGCGGATGACCCCTGTCCCAATCCCATGGATAATATCGACCTGCGCCATGTTATTCAAGAGGGCTTGGTCGATAAATTCATCCAGTTCCTGCATAGCTTCTTCGTAGCGTTTGCCACGCAGGTCAAGTCTGGCTGAAGGCCCCTTGGTGTTAGCACGTTTGACCACATTGACGGGCTTAGCCTTGACTTGTGGTTCTTCCTTTTTAACAAGGTCAAACTCATCCTTAGCCAACGTCATCTTAATCAAGCCGACCTGGGCTTCCCAGCGACCGTCCTTGAGCTGGTTAACCAAGGTTCCGCGTTGCCCGTAAGCTAGGACTATGATGTCATCGCCTACCTTAGCCGCTTTTTGACTCTTGGCCTTTTTAAGCACCTTGTTCTTAGCTAACTTGGTCTCTTCAGGGACCAACTGTTTGAGTTGGGTCTTGGCTTCGATGATTTGATGGGGTTTGAGTTGGGCTTGGTCGTGAAGGTTTTTGAGGATTTGCTCGCTTTCAGCCAAGGCTAAATCTACGATTTCCTGAGCTTCCCCCCTTGCCTTGTCCAGCTCATTTTCTTTTTCTCGGCTAAATTCATTGTAGAGCTTTTTGAGCACACGGTTAAATTTAAGGTTTTCCTGCTCAACTTCCTTAATCTTATCCAGTCTTCTACGACTTTCGGTGGTTTGCTGCTCCAATTTTTCGATAATCTGATTGACATCGGTATTGCCCAGGGTTTGGGATTGGGCCTCCGTGATGATAATGCTCGATAGGCCCAGACGTCGTGCGATTTCAAAAGCATTGGACCGTCCAGGAACCCCTTGCATGAAGCGGTAGGTCGGGCTGAGCGTCGTCGTGTCAAACTCCATGCTGGCATTTTCGACATGAGGCGTGTTAATCCCATAAGCCTTGAGCTCCGGGTAATGGGTCGTTGCCATGGTCTTAATCCCGCGGAGACGCAAGTCGTCTAAAATCGCCATGGCCAGAGCTGCCCCTTCCTGGGGATCAGTCCCTGCCCCTAACTCGTCAAAGAGGACCAGACTGTCTTGGTCAACGTCTTCTAAGATGCGAACGATATTGGTCATGTGGCTTGAGAAGGTCGATAAGCTCTGCTCAATTGACTGCTCATCACCGATATCCGCAAAGACTTGGTGGAAGAGCCCCACAAGACTCCCTCGGTCAGCCAGAATGGGAAGACCTGACTGGGCCATGATTTGGGTCAGTCCCAGCGTTTTTAGCATAATGGTCTTACCACCAGTGTTGGGACCTGTGATGACCAAGGCCGTTAACTCTTTTCCAAAGTAAAGGTCATTCGGTACTGGCTTTTCCAAGAGAGGATGCCGCACATTTAAGAGTTGAATACTATGATCTGCGGATACTTCTGGTACGACTGCCTGGTACTTCCTAGCAAAGAGGTGTTTGGCGCGCACCAAGTCAATATGCCCAATCAGCCAAGCATTGTTTTTAAAAGCAGCGTGATGGGGCTGAACCATCTGAGACAACTCAGTCAAGATGCGGTTAATCTCATGGCGTTCATCTGCTCTGGCATTGGTAATGGCTTCGTTCAGGGTCACCACAGCTCGAGGCTCAATGTAGACTGTCGAACCTGAAGCCGAAATATCATGGACAATTCCTGGCACCCGGTTGCGGTAGGTGTTTTTGACGGGTAAGACATTGCGACCGTTTCGGTTAACAATAATCCCTTCGACCAGCATTTCCCCCTGCTTTTTAAGGATGTCCTGCATGACCTGACGCGATTGGTCTTCGCTTTCTTGGATGGTCCGTCTGATTTTGGCTAATGCTGGACTGGCAAAAGATTCCACAAAACCTGCATCATTGATCGACTGGAGGCTACCTTGGAGGTGTGGAAAGACTTCTAAATTTTCAAAAAGGCGCGATAACTGCGTCAGCTGAACATTTTCCAAGTCCTCGTAAAAGTCCTTGAGGTGCTTGGTGACTTCTAAGAGGCGCTTGAGGGCCAAAAATTCCTCTATATTCAGTTGACCTTCTAGAGCTAGACGAGCCACTAAACCACTGATGTCTTTTGTTTCCCCTAGGGCAAAGTGAGGCGATTCCACAAAGATATCAGCCATTTCGGCGAGCTCCTCAAACTGGCCTTGGACCCGCTTCATATCTGCTAACGGCCCTATTACCTGCAGTTCAGAACGTCCTTGGGCAGTGACTAAAAAAGGCTCAAACAGGGCCTTGACCTTTTCAAATTCTAATGTTTCTAATATCTTATTGTTCATTCTTGTTCTTTCAATTATTCGTCATGCTTATCACAGCTGGTCAACTTAGTTCTTGAGTCAGAAAAGATAACTCATTAAATGTGTATGGCAAATATCTCATGGTTATCCATTGACCATATGATTATGTAATAGCTGTTTTTAAGGTTATTAAAAAGGGGAGGGCAAGCCCTACCCCAATATTTTTGTGACCCATAGGTTCTTCAAAAAATGAGACACCAAAGGTGTATCAACCATGATACGAACCATTAAACTTTCATGGAGTTTGTCTTGAACTAATCCTATCGGCACCGTTGCCAAAATTGTTAACACCATTTCAATGCCAAGCCAAGAAACAAATACAGACATAATGCCAGCAACAATTCTGGTATGAGGCACATCTAAACTTTCAAGATCAAAAATATGTAGAAAAAGCCCCAAGAAACGGATGACTGCATACACTAATAAATAGATGGTAAAAAAAGCCAATCCTGCATAGAAGACCTGATCTAACTCAAAGAGTTGACTTTGGTCAAAAAAATAGGTAGAGGCACCTTCAGCAGCACTGGCATAAGGTACCCATAGGTAGAGCCATTGCCCCAAAGGACGGTAGTATAAGCTAGCCACAAAAAGAGAAATTAGACTCCCTAGGAAATAGGTACCTTGAAGACCGAGTCCCCTACGGTAACCAATGTAAAATTGCCATGCTAAGATAAGTAGAATCCCTAAAGAAATCATGATAGAGCCTCCTCAGCTGAGGTTTCTAATGTTTGAATATGCTCCAACAATTTTTTGCGGAGGCGATTTAATTCCTCCTCTTGCTTTTCGAACTCGATTTCACGAGCTAACTGAACAGACAGGGTATTAATGGCTAGTAAAATCGCCAAAGTCTCAGAATCTGCAGTTGGCATTTCCTCCTGTAAAGCCTGGTATTTTTCTTTAGCGACCCGTTCGATTTCTTCCATAAATAGGTTGTCGTGCTCTGTAGTTAGGGTTAGTTGTTTGTCTGAAAATGTAAATTTATATCGATTTAAGTTTGCCATAAATTACCTCAACCTTCATTATACCTTATTTTTAGGCATTTGACCATTTGACACGGTCATTTTCCTAATTTTATGGTAAAATAAAACCTATGAATCCAATCGTTTTGCTTTTGACTGATGATGAGATCAGTCGACTGACTGCTCATTATGCTAGCTACAGTAGCCCCAACAATGACCCCTATAAAAAGCACTTTTTTAAAGTCAATGGGACAGCCATTAGTGTCTATGCTTCCGGCAAGGTCATGTTTCAGGGACTAGAGGCCCGAGCTTTAGCCAGTCAGTGGCAGACCACAACTGATAATCATAAAAAAACCAGTGACAGGCTTTCATTCACACCTTCTCGAGTGAATCAAGCTCTATCGACGGTTGGTTCTGATGAGGTTGGGAACGGCTCCTACTTTGGAGGTATTGCGGTTGTTGCCAGTTATGTGCGCCCCGACCAACATTCTCGGCTCAAGGCCCTAGGTGTTGATGATTCAAAAAGCCTGACAGATATTAAAATTCTACAGATTGCTCCTATTTTGGAAAAAGAAATCGCTCATCAGGCCTTGTTATTGTCACCTTCCAAGTACAACGAAGTTGTCCCCAGTCGCCACAATGCGGTTTCAGTCAAGGTCGCTCTTCATAACCAGGCTCTTTACTTGCTTCTTCAAAAGATCGAAACACCCGAGCAGATCATTATTGACGCCTTTACCAGCTCACAAAATTACAAAAAGTATGTGGCCAATGAGCCAAATCAATTGCTCATACCTGTTCAGCTGATTGAAAAGGCTGAGAGCCAATGTTTAGCTGTTGCAGTTTCATCAATCATTGCCCGAGCGATGTTTTTAGACCAACTAAACGATTTGGGAGAGCAGGTCGGCTACAAGCTTCCTAGCGGAGCTGGTCCAGCTTCTGATAAAGTTGCTGCCCAACTCTTACAAGCCTACGGCCGATCCTCGCTTCATCAAACCGCTAAACTTCATTTTAAAAACACCGAAAAAGCAGAGAAATTAGTTAGGAGATCTTAACCATGTCTAGAAGACAAAAAAATCAATTTAATTTTGGAAAGTTCCTCAGAGAATGGGGCGGATTTATCTTAATCATGGGACTCTTTCTCATCTCACGCTATACTATTTGGAATCCCGTTACTGTCGAAGGCCACTCCATGGATCCAACTTTGAAGGATCGTGAAATGCTTATTGTTATGCTGCATACTGATATTGAGCGTTTTGATGTCGTCGTTGCCAATTCTGTTGATGATAATGGAGAAACCAAAAAAATTGTGAAAAGGGTCATCGGAATGCCTGGCGATGTGGTTAATTTTAACAATGATGTCCTCACCATCAATGGTGAAGTTGTAGACGAACCTTACCTTGCAGAGTACCTTGCAGCCTTTAAAAAGGATAAACTCCAAGAAACCTACAGTTACAATAGTTACTTTCAAGAGCTCGCTTTAAAATCCCAGACCTTTACAACAGATGCCAATTACAATAGCAACTTTACGGTTACCGTTCCTGAAGGGCAATATTTCCTTGTTGGAGATGACCGCATTGTCTCTAAAGACAGCCGTCATGTCGGTACCTATTCAGAAGAAAGCCTCGTCGGCGAGGTCAAGGTTCGTTATTGGCCGATTACCAATATGGATTTGTTTTAAAAAACCCGGCTCCAGCTTAAGAGCTGGGTTTTCTCATATAGGAAAGGATACCATGGAATATTTTTTTTCTGGAACGATTGAACGGGTTATTTTTGAAAACCCAAGTAATTTCTACAAAATTATAGTCCTCACTATTGATGAGACAGACTACGATGACTACGATGACTTAGAAATTATCGTTACAGGTACAGTTGCTGATGTTATTGAAGGGGAAGACTACCGTTTCTATGGGGAGATTGTCCAACATCCTAGATATGGTCAACAGCTTAAGATTACCCGCTATGAGCGTAGTAAGCCTAGTGCTAAGGGCTTGGTTAAATACTTTTCGAGCGATCATTTCAAAGGAATTGGTCAAAAAACAGCTGAGCGCATTGTAACAGCCTATGGCGAGGAAGAGACCATCGACCGGATCTTAGCTGAACCTGAGCAATTGACTGAGATTCAAGGTCTGTCTAAAAATGCCCGTGACAATTTCTTAGAAAAATTGCGAGCCAATTATGGGACAGAGATGATTTTGGCAAAGCTAGCCACCTATGGTATCCCTAATAAATTAGCTTTTCAGATTCAAGATACCTATAAGGAAACGACCTTGCAAGTCATCGAAGACAATCCCTATCAATTGGTCGAAGACATCCAAGGCATTGGGTTTAAACTGGCCGATCGGATTGCAGAGGCTCTTGATATCGAAAGCGATGCCCCAGAGCGCTTTCGAGCAGGACTCATTCACAGCCTCTTGAGCCGTTCCATGGAGACAGGCGACACTTATGTGGAAGCTAGAGACCTCTTAGAAACAACCATTTATCTGCTAGAAGACGCGAGACAAATCGAGGTCTCGCCAGAAGCAGTTGCTTCGGAACTTGGCAATCTCATTGCTACTGATAAGGTCCAACAAATCGATACTAAAATTTTCGATAACAGCCTCTACTTTGCTGAACAAGGCATTGAAGCCCAGCTAAAACGTCTCATGAAGCATGGTCCTGAGCGAATCTTTCAAGAATCAGTTATTTTAGAAGAAATTGCTAAACTAGAAAACGAGCAAGGAATTACCTACGACAGCCTGCAAAAAGAAGCTATCGTCAAGGCCATCAACCAATCCGTCTTCATCCTAACAGGTGGACCTGGGACTGGGAAGACAACAATTATCAATGGCCTAATTGCCGTTTATGCTCGTCTTCACAAGATCGATTTGACCAAGGTGACAGGTGATTGTCCGATTATGCTGGCAGCTCCGACAGGTCGTGCAGCCAGACGAATGAATGAGCTCACCGGTTTACCATCTGCGACGATTCACCGTCATTTAGGCTTAACGGGAGAATCGAATGACGAAGTCAGCTATCTCAATGATTATCTCGATGCCGAGTTTATCATTGTCGATGAGTTTTCCATGGTGGATACTTGGTTGGCTTACCAACTTTTATCTAATATTTCAGGCAATACCCAACTCCTCATTGTAGGGGATAGCGACCAGCTTCCTTCGGTCAATCCAGGCCAGGTGTTGGCCGACCTTTTAACAGTCGACAGCATCCCTAGCATCAAACTGGAAAAAATTTACCGCCAGTCTGAGGATTCCACCATCGTGACCTTGGCCAGCCAGATTCGCCAAGGCCAATTGCCTGCTGACTTCACTCAAAAAAAAGCAGACCGTTCTTACTTTGAAGCTCAACCTGACCATATCCCACAGATGGTTGGCAGAATTGTCTCTGCTGCCATGTCTAGTGGCATTGCAGCGCGAGACATCCAGATTCTAGCCCCTATGTACCGAGGGACAGCTGGTATTGACCAACTCAATCAACTCATGCAAGCCCAGCTTAATCCCCTATCTGATGGACAAATCGAGTTTGCCTTTAACGATATTGTCTTTCGCAATAGAGATAAGGTCATTCACCTGGTCAACGATGCGGAAAGTAATGTCTTTAACGGAGACTTAGGCTATATCACAGACCTCTTACCCGCCAAATACACTGACAGCAAACAGGACGAACTGACCATTAGCTTTGATGGCGGTGAAGTTATCTACTCTCGCAATGAGTGGTATAAAATCACCCTTGCTTATGCCATGTCGATCCATAAGTCACAAGGCAGTGAGTTTCCCGTGGTTATCCTTCCCTTGACCAACAGTAGCAAACGAATGCTTCAGCGAAACCTTCTTTATACTGCTATCACGAGAAGTAAAAGTAAACTTATTTTGCTTGGGAATCTCTCAGCCTTTGATTATGCTTGCGCCCATACAGGAACCGCACGTAAAACCTATTTGGTTCAACAGTTTGGCCAGGAACAGTCGAGTCCTTCCTTATCAGCATCCAGTGACCAACCCTCTCTTGAACACGATAGCCAAAAAACGTCCAATCAGGCAATTGACAGTCAACCTAACTCCACTGCAACTCTCGCTTATGCCTCTATGATCAGACAAAACGATTCCTCCAAGAGCCAATCCTATCGATTAACAGCTGATAACTACCTCAGCATTGACCCTATGATTGGTATCAGCGATGAGGATATCCAGCACTTTTTCCAGACAAATGCACTCCTTTGAAGACTTGTCTTACCAATTACCCAAAACGAATGGGTTTCCTTCTTACTTAGAAGGAAACCCATTCGTTTTTTAGTATTAGGTCAATTGCTGGTCTCTCAAACGATTAGATGGATGCCCAGCCTCCATCGACTGTCAGAATAGCACCGTTGATATAGCTTGCTTCATCGGATGCTAAGAAGAGAATAGCCTGTGCTGCTTCCAGAGGAGACCCTGGATGAGGCATAGTCGCTCGACCAAGACCTATCCGCTGAGCGCTATCCATATCCACATCTGTCATCGTTTCGCTGATATTCGTTGCAACTGCCCCTGGAGCTATAGCATTACAACGTATGCCATCAGGCCCATAAATAAAGGCCGTGTTCTTAGTGATTCCTGCAGCAGCATGTTTAGATGCTGTATAAGCCACACCTGCCCTAGCACCATAAAGAGCACCTAAAGAAAGATTGTTGACGATACTTCCTTTAATACCATTTTCCTTAAAATAGCGAACTGCTGGTTGAATCGCATAGAGTAAGGATTTGGTATTAACAGCAAAAATCTTGTCCCACTTCTCTTCTGTAACCGACTCAATTCCTTCCATACCATCCATGATTCCAGCATTATTAACCAGAATATCATAATGGCCGTAACTTTCGATTGCTTTTGCTAATAAGCCTTCTACTGATGAACGGTCAGAAACATCACACAGAACGCCCTCAACTGTGAAACCTTGAGATGAGAGGTCATCAACCAAGGCATCAATACGGTCTTGATTGATATCAGACAAAACAAGCTTGGCACCTTCTTGAGCAAACAGCTTAGCCGTTTCTAAACCCATTCCCGATCCAGCACCTGTCACAATAGCAACTTTTCCAGATAAACGCATAGGATATCCTCCAAAAATAATTTTATTCTATATTATTATAACATATATTTGTGAAAGCGCATTCAAAATATGCTATTTGGTGGACAATTTTGTAACAGTGATGCCTAGCAAGCGAATGCCTAAGGAATTTTGAGACAACTGGTCATAAATACTTTGTGCTACTTGGTCAATCTCACTTGCTGTTGCTATAGCAGTGGGTAATGTTTGACGCTTCGTCAAGGTTTCAAAATCTTCATAACGAACTTTTAAAACGATTGTTTGTCCAGCTAACTGATGTTTCTCTAAGCTTTGTTCTAATCGTAAACTAAGATTTGTTAGTTCTTTTTTGACGTCTTCTTCTGTACGTAAAAACTTGCTGTAGGTCCGCTCTTTGCCAATCGATTTTCGAGTTCTCTCAACCTTGACGGGAGCATTGGAAATCCCTCGTGCCTTTCGATAGAGGTCATATCCAAAACGACCAAAACGATCAATCAAGGTCATCTCTGGGACACTTTGCAGGTCAGCTCCTGTATATACCCCCATAGCATGTAGCCGCTCAACGGTTTTTCGCCCTACACCATGAAATTTCTCAACGGGTAGTTGAGAGAGGACTGAAAGAGCTTCATCAGGTTTAATAACGGTTAATCCGTGAGGTTTTTCCATATCTGATGCAATTTTAGCTAAAAATTTATTGTAAGAAACCCCTGCTGAAGCTGTCAAATGAAGTTCTTCCCAGATGTCTCTCTGGATAAGTTTGGCAATTTTAATCGCCGATTGGCTTCCTATTTTATTCACTGTAACATCTAAATAGGCTTCATCTATCGAGACCGGCTCAACAAGATCTGTATAGCGATAGAAAATTTGCCTGACTTGCTGCCCTACCTGGCTGTACTTCTCATGATTTCCTGAGACAAAAATTCCCTGAGGACACCTCTCATAGGCTTCCTTTGCCGACATAGCCGAATGAATTCCGAATTCTCTGGCCTCGTAACTAGCTGTTGAGACCACGCCCCGACCTCCTGAAAATCTTGGATCACGCGCAATAATAACAGGCTTGCCCCTGAGTTTAGGATTGTCTCTTTGTTCGATAGCCGCAAAAAAAGCGTCCATATCAATGTGAATAATCTTTCGACTCGTATCATTGATTAAGGGAAAAATCAACATGATGGCACCTCCATTCTAACTCAGTTTTCTTCTATTCTTATAGCTTATATTATAGCTTATTTTTGAAATTAATATGAAAACGACATCTCTTTATTAAATTGTCAAAAAATTGTAATGTGATTCACTTAACATTCTTAATTTAGGATTTAACCTAATTAATCAGTGTAAAATAAATAACACAAGAAAACGTTTACACCAACCCCTTCCCTTGTGTAAACGATTTCCAAATGTTATAATTGTAGTTGTAAAAGCTATAAAAAGAAAGAAGGAACTCAAATGTCAACAACAGTTAAAACAGCTAACGTGACAGAAGATGTTTTCGCTCAAGCCTGGGAAGGCTTCAAAGGTGATGACTGGCAAGATAAAGCCAGTGTAACGCGTTTCGTACAAGCAAACTACGCACCGTACGATGGTGATGAAAGCTTCTTAGCAGGCCCAACTGAGCGCTCACTAAAAATTAAGAAAATCATCGAAGACACTAAAGCACATTACGAAGACACACGTTTCCCTATGGATATCGACCGTGCGACTTCTATCGCTGATATCGGTCCTGGTTTCATCGACAAAGACAATGAAGTGATCTTTGGTATCCAAAACGATGAACTCTTCAAGTTGAACTTCATGCCAAAAGGTGGTATCCGTATGGCTGAAACCACTTTGATTGAGAACGGTTATGAGCCAGATCCAGTCCTTCATGAAATCTACACAAAACATGCGACAACTGTAAACGACGGTATTTTCCGTGCTTACACGTCAAATATTCGTCGTGCTCGCCACTCTCACCACGTTTCAGGTCTTCCTGATGCCTACTCACGTGGTCGTATCATCGGTATGTACGCTCGTCTGGCCCTTTATGGTGCAGATTACTTGATGCAAGAAAAAGTTGCTGACTGGAATGCGATCACTGAAATTGATGAAGAATCTATCCGTCTTCGTGAAGAAATCAACCTTCAGTATCAAGCATTGCAACAAGTTGCAAAACTCGGTGACCACTATGGTGTCGATGTTCGCAAACCTGCGATGAACACTAAAGAAGCTATCCAATGGGTCAACATCGCTTTCATGGCAGTCTGCCGTGTCATCAATGGTGCTGCTACTTCTCTTGGACGTGTGCCTATCGTTCTTGATATCTATGCAGAACGTGACTTGGCTCGCGGTACTTTCACAGAGTCTGAAATCCAAGAATTTGTAGACGACTTCGTCTTGAAACTTCGTACGGTTAAATTTGCACGTACGAAATCATTCGACGAAATCTACTCAGGTGACCCAACCTTCTTGACAACATCTATGGCTGGTATGGGTAACGATGGCCGTCACCGCGTGACAAAAATGGACTACCGTTTCCTCAACACCCTTGATAACATCGGTAACTCACCAGAGCCAAACTTGACAGTGCTTTGGTCTGACCAATTACCATATGCTTTCCGTCGCTACTGTATGGCAATGAGCCACAAGCACTCATCTATCCAATACGAAGGTGTGTCAACAATGGCCAAAGACGGTTATGGAGAAATGTCATGTATCTCATGTTGTGTATCTCCACTTGACCCAGAAAACGAAGACAAACGTCATAACATTCAATACTTCGGTGCTCGTGTTAACGTTCTTAAAGGTCTCTTGTCATCATGGAACAATGGTTATGACGATGTTCACAAAGATTACAAAGTCTTTGATGGTGTTGAAGAATTCAATGAAGACGTCTTCGACTACGATAAAGTTATCAAGAACTTTGAAATCGCCCTTGATTGGTTGACTGACACTTATGTAGATGCGATGAACATCATCCACTACATGACAGATAAGTACAACTACGAAGCAGTACAAATGGCCTTCTTGCCAACTCACCTTCGTGCTAACATGGGATTCGGTATCTGTGGATTCGCAAACACAGTTGACTCACTTTCAGCGATTAAATACGCTCAAGTTAAACCAATCCGTGACGAAGATGGCTTCATCTACGACTATGAAGTAACTGGTGACTTCCCTCGTTACGGTGAAGATGACGACCGTGTAGATGACATTGCGAAATGGTTGATGGAAGCCTTCTATACGCGTCTTGCTAGCAAGCCACTTTACAAGAATGCTGAAGCAGCTGTATCAATCTTAACCATCACTTCAAACGTTGCTTACTCTAAACAAACTGGTAACTCTCCAGTTCACCGTGGTGTATTCCTTAACGAAGATGGCTCTGTTAACACTTCTAAAGTAGAATTCTTCCCACCAGGTGCTAACCCAACGTCTAAAGCTCGTGGTGGTTGGTTGCAAAACTTAAACTCACTTTCAAAATTAAACTTCAACCACGCTAACGATGGTATCTCCCTCACCACTCAAGTATCACCAAAAGCACTTGGTAAGACATTTGAGGAGCAAGTGAAGAACCTTGTTACCATTCTTGATGGTTACTTTGAAGGTGGTGGCCAACACGTTAACTTGAACGTTATGGACCTTAACGATGTCTATAAGAAAATTATGGATGGCGAGGATGTTATCGTTCGTATCTCAGGTTACTGTGTTAACACTAAGTACCTCACTAAAGAACAAAAAACTGAGTTGACACAACGTGTCTTCCATGAAGTGCTCTCACTTGATGATTCTGTAGATGAGTTGGTTAACAACTAATAGATCATAATCTAAAGCCCTGATCAGTTGATCAGGGCTTTTCTGGTTATAGCAATATCGGTGACGTGGCATCATGAGTTAATCTTTTTTTGCATAGTTTGCTCAATGATATCTCTTAATTCTCTGCGTTTAGTGATCCATTGAGGACGGTCATCATAGGCAAAGGTTCTATTGGTCAAGAAGATAGTAGCTTGCTGGTCTTTACGATTGATCATGACAAAAGGTCCTGTATAGCCCGTATGGTCAATCCAGTCACCATCTAAATTCCAACCCAAAGACCGCGTTTTCTCTCCATTAGTGTAATTTTTCCAAAGATTCTCTGCAAACTCATCCTCTAAATAATGCTGGCAAAAGAGCTGTAAATCTGAAAGGGTGGAAAAGAGGCCTGCAGACCCACAATGATGTCCCAGTACCTTGGCTTTGGGATCATGTACCTGACCATCTAAAATTCCCGATATGGTCGGCACAGCTCCTAAAACAGGACCAAATCCTGTCTCTGACATCTGCCAGGGGTTAAAGACCTGTTCCGCAAAAATACTGGCCAAGTCTTTCTCAAAGACTTCTTCTAAGAGAAAACCAAGCAGGATAAAATTAATATCCGTATAGTGAAACATTTTTTGATCGCTCACCTTGATCTGGTCGATTGCAGTTTTTAAATCGTTGGCACCCAAGTTATCACGATTGGGAATGAAGGGATCAATCCCAGAGGTGTGCGTCAAGAGTTCTCGGATGGTGACATTTGGATTTGTAACCGCTGGATAATAGACTTTTAAAGGTGTATCTAATGCGAGATGACCCGTTTTGAGAAGCTTAATCATGACTGTTGAAACACCCACGACTTTTGACACACTGGCTAAGTCATAGACTAAGTTTGATTCGGTGGGTTGATGTCCATCTATGGTGCCAAAATAGTCGTTCTGCCATTTTCCATGGTCATAAAGAGCCAGACTAGCTCCAGGGTAAAGTCCTTGGTCTATCTGGCTTTGAATTTTATCTTGAATTGTTGTCATTTTCGTAGGGTAATATCCAGTCCATTTTGATCGGTAACAGTTAAAAAGCGGTCTTTTTTATCTAAAAATACCGGTAAATGTTGCGCACGTGCCAATTCAGCTAAGGCCACTAGTGACTGTTCAGAAGAAACCGTCGCTTCAACACCTGTCAGGTCCCAAGTTTCCGAGTTAGCTACCTTTAAATCAGGTCCTAATTCTTGAACAAATTGGACAGGAGGATTTTCTAACAATGTTTCCCAGAGGGACATACTTGCCTGAGCGTGTTGACTGCGAATACTGATTGACTCTACTTCAAACCGACTCAAACCAGCAAACTCTGTAACAACTTTCTTAAAGACTGGTTGGCCCTCAAAAGGTATGAGATCTGAACACTTTTCTTCCGCATGTAGCAAAAAAGCATCCCCTTCTGGTGAGATGGTGGTAAAAGCCCAGCCCCTTGGCCCTTGGTAAAGCTCCCGATAAGGCACACCTAAACCGAGCAAGAGCTCAATTTCTTCAGGGACAAGAGCTTTTATCACAATTTGAGATAGTTTTTTAAGGCCTTTAACCTTTCGTGTGCGCATTGAAGGAGATTCTTCAAGAATCAACTGGGTTCTTTTCTCGCCATGACTTCCTAAATCCGCAAAGGCATTCTCCTCATGGAGTACCTTAAGGCCTAACTGATTTGTGTAAAAATCAACGTTCAAAAAGCGGTTGTTTACTTTTAATACGGGTATGATTTCCATACATTTCATATCTTTTTCCATACCATATATTGTAATGGAAATTACCATTTTTGACAACTATTTAACGGTTTCGCCTAAAAGGCTTTCAAACGAGCGTTCATTTATCTTCCTGTTCCCAAATATATTCTCACATTAGTTCAAATCCCCTTCATAATAAATTTTAGACAATCCCTCTTGTATTCAGTATAATAGAACTAGTGATGTCCTATTAGATTATGGTTTCAATAATCAATCGAATCATATGAAAACCTCAATCGTCCGAAAAGTAGCTGTTTCAAATCCCTGCCCTAATAGGACGATTTTTGGAAAAGCTAGGTGCCAATAAACACCATTCTCCCCGTTAGCAGAAAGGATTACCATGCGCTACAATCAATTTTCCTACACCCCTGTCTCCAAAGAGCAGATGCTTAAAGAGCTCCAAGGACTCGGATTTGCCCTGTCGGCTGATCAGTCTGATAAGGCTAACCTTGAGACCTTTGTTCGTAAGACTTTTTTTAATTATACAGACACGGACTATCCTCTATCCACACTGCTTGCCGATGAAAATACCGATCTTCTAGACTTTTTCCAGTCAGACCGCCCCTTGACCGATGACATTTTTTATCAGGTTGCCCTGCAACTGCTCGGTTTTGTGCCAGGAGTGGATTATGACAATCTGTCAGAATTCCTGGAGAAACTGGCTTTTCCAATTACATACGGAGATGTAATTACCAATATCTACCAGCTGCTCAATACCCGTAAGAAGTCTGGCAATACCCTGATAGACCATTTGGTGGCACAGGACTTGATCCCTCAGGATAATAGCTACCATTTCTTCAACGGTAAGGTGCTTTCCTCCTTTACCACCCATAATCTCATCCGTGAAGTGGTCTATGTGGAAACGAGACTTGACACGGATGACGACGGTGAGATTGATTTGGTCAAGGTGAATATCGTTCGTCCACGCTATGATGGAAAGGTGCCAGCCATTATCACTAACAGCCCTTATCAGCAGGGGATTAATGACGTTGCCAGTGATAAGGCCCTCTATAAGATGGCTGGTGATCTTTTGGACAAAGAGAGCCGTCAAATCACGGTTAGGGATCCAAGGCAACCTGAACTCCTTGCAGGTACAGCACCAGCCGCTGAAACCTATGAAGCGGAAGAGACCTTTACCTATCAAGGACGTTTTACTACTATTAATGACTATTTCCTCTCCCGGGGTATGGCCAATATTTACGTATCAGGAATCGGCACTCTCGGTTCTCAAGGGATGATGACCAGCGGTGATTACCGCCAAATCCAGTCCTTCAAGGCTGTGATTGACTGGCTTAATGGTAGAGCCGTGGCCTTTACCAGCCATAAAAGAGACAAGCAGGTCCTAGCGACTTGGTCTAACGGTAAGGTAGCCACCTCTGGGATATCTTATCTAGGAACCCTTTCAACAGGGCTCGCCACCACAGGTGTTGACGGCCTCGAAGTCATTATGGCAGAAGCCGGCATTGCTTCTTGGTACGATTATTACCGGGAAAACGGCCTTGTAGTCAGCCCAGGCGGCTATCCAGGAGAGGACCTTGATAGCTTGGCAGAATTGACCTACTCCAAGTCCCTCCAAGCTGGTGATTTCCTCAAAACCAAGGATGCCCACAAAGCCTTCATCGCCCAGATGGCCAGGGACTTAAACCGGGATACCGGAGACTTCAACCAATTCTGGCAAGATCGTAACTACCTACCTCATATCGATAAGATTAAGGCTGAAGTCGTCTACACCCATGGCCTCCAAGACTGGAATGTAAAACCAGTTCATGTCTACAATGTCTTCAAGCGCCTCCTGCCTGAAACTAAGAAACACCTCTTTCTCCACCTAGGAGAACATGTCTACATGAACAACTGGCAATCGATTGACTACAGGGAAAGCATGAACGCTCTCCTGAGCCAACGTCTCCTAGGGCACGATAGCGCCTATAGCTTACCAGAAGTCATCTGGCAGGACAATACTGCCCTTCAGAGCTGGCAAACATTAGATGCTTTTGGCAGTGAGAAACAAGTCACTCTCAGCCTTGGAGATAAGAAAGCCGACATTGAAAACCAGTATGCTGAAGAAACCTTTGCCCGCTATGACAAGGACTTCAATGCCTTTAAACAAGACCTCTTCATGGACAAGGCTAACCAGGTGACTGTTGACCTGACTCTAGAGGAAGATCTCTTCTTGAACGGTCCGATTGACCTGGAATTACGAGTGAAATCAAGCACCTCCAAAGGCTTCGTCTCTGCTCAAGTGTTGGATTTTGGCCCAGCCAAACGGATTACCTCTATCCCTATGCCTATCGCTCCTCGCTCTGTAGACAATGGGCGCAACTTTGCCCAAGAAGACCTGAGAGAATTAGCCATGCCAGAGACACCTTATCGTGTCGTTACCAAGGGCCACCTCAATCTGCAAAACCGTACCGACCTTATGACGGTGGAGCCTGTCACACCTGATACCTGGATGACCGTCAACTTTGCGCTCCAGCCGACCGTCTACAAATTCAAAAAAGGCGATACCATTCGCATCGTGCTCTACACAACCGACTTTGAGCACACCGTGAGGGATAATCATAGCTGGCAAATCACTGTTGATTTAGCTAAATCTCAGATTCATTTACCAGTGAATGTTAATTCGCAAACGAATGGCTAACGAACAGTATTGAGGATATCCTTAAGTAGGTAAAATTTTTATGATAGTAAACTGTAACTATAGTTATCTCTTTGTTTTTGCTATAATAGATTTATGAATAGGAAAACTCTAATCAAAAAGCGTCGAGAGCGAGCCAACCGCCAACTGTCTCTCCTTATGAGCCTCATTCTTTTAATGGCTTTTGGAAGTCTTTTAACGCTTTATTTTTGGTCAAGGCCTCAAGAAAAGTCGATAAAGCACCTACAGCAAAATCAAACTAAGACTACACTCAATTCCTCAGATTCTCTTCAAGACATACCAGTATCAGCAGATGATGAGCTAGATTGGGAAAAGCAAGACCAGCCTGTTCAAGTGCCGATTTTGATGTACCATGCTATCCACATCATGGATCCTGCCGAAGCTCCTAATGCGAATTTAATCGTTGCGCCAGATGTCTTTGAAAGTCACTTAAAAGCCTTAACAGAGGCTGGTTACTATAGCCTAACTCCAGAAGAAGCCTACAAGGTGCTTACTGAGAATGTCCTTCCCAAGGGCAAAAAAGTCGTCTGGCTAACCTTCGATGATAGCTTGTGGGATTTTTATGAGATTGCTTACCCTATCCTAAAAAAATACCAAATCAAGGCGACTAATAATGTCATCATCGGAACCCTAGGCCATCACGGACACCTCTCTATCGAACAGCTCTTGGAGATGAAAGGCAACGGCATGTCCTTTCAGGCACATACTGTCAACCATCCTGACCTTGCCATTAGCACCATCGAAAGGCAGCAACACGAATTGGTTGAGAGCAAAGCCTATTTAGACAGTTTTCTGGAGCAAGACACCATTAGCCTGGCTTATCCAGCTGGGAAATATTCACCAGACACCTTAGCCATTGCTGAGGCTGCTGGTTACAAAATGGCCACTACTACCAATCCCGGTCTAGCCAGTTTGGATAATGGCATGTTAACACTTAACCGTGTCCGAATCATGCCGACAACAACAGCAGAGAGCTTACTTCACGAATTATATATTGATTAATGAATTATTCCTATTGGAACTTGAGGTAATTTAACCAACTCAACCTATATTAATCCCGATATTCGGAATGAATCAAATAGTCCAATAAAAGCTGTCATCGATTGCCTCAATGTAGCTCGTGACCTGTAAAACAACTCTATTGAATTTAAAAGAGCCTGTTTCACTCCAAGAGTTTACCTGCTGATTCCTTATTTCATCCGCAGTAGTCCTCAAAAACCTCTCCCAAAAAATCGCCTTGATAAGGCAGATTTTGGGAGAGGTTTCATTTGTCTGGATAAGCCTTTAAATCAAAATGAGTCGAGGCGACACAGGTTATCTTTGGGAGTCATTCCATCAAGGCAACACCGTTTCTGTTTGATTTTTAGAGCGCATGGCTTAATAATCTGTCACCTCTTTGCGGTCCTGAATACGGCTCTTTTTACCGTGACGCTCTTTTAACACTGCTTGAACATCTTCTGTAGTCACATTAGTTTCAACCAGCATAACGGCTAGATGGTAGAGAAGATCCGCCACTTCGTTAGCCATTTCTACCTTGTCGGCATTTTTGGCTGCGATCACCACCTCAGTCGCTTCTTCTCCGACTTTTTTGAGAATCTTATCGATCCCCTTTTCAAAGAGGTAATTGGTGTAGGAACCTTCTTTGGGTTGTTCCTTGCGACTTTGAGCACTTTGATACAATTCTTCTAACATCATCATTCTTCTCCTTCTTGGGCCCATAGTTGCTGGTAAAAGCAGGAATAGGCCCCGGTATGACAAGCCGCGCCCTCTTGCTCTACTTGGATCAGCAAAGTATCTTGGTCGCAATCGGTTCGAATCGACTTGACATGCTGATAATGCCCGGAGGTCGCTCCTTTATGCCAGAGTTCCTTGCGAGACCGACTCCAGTAGTGCATTTGCTGGGTTTTTAGGGTCAAGTCATAGCTTTCTTGGTTCATGTAGGCCAACATGAGCACCTCATTGGTCTGATAATCGGTCACAATGACAGGGACCAGACCCCCTTGCTTTTCAAAATCAATCCTTACAGTTGTCATGCTTGTCGCACCTCAATTCCATGAGCTTTCATGGCTTTCTTGACTTCCTTAATACTGACTTCGCCGTAGTGAAAAATAGAAGCCGCGAGTGCCCCAGTGGCGGGGGTCTTTTCAAAGACTTCTAAGATATGCTCCTGATGGCCCGCACCACCTGATGCAATGATAGGCACATCGACCACTTCTGCCACGCGATTGAGCATGTCTAGATCAAAGCCAGACTTGGTTCCATCCTTATCCATTGAGGTCAGCAAAATCTCACCCGCTCCTAGGGCGACCACTTCTTGGGCCCAGGCGATTAGGTCCTTACCTGTGTCCTTACGTCCCCCAGCCACATAGACATGCCAGCTACCATCGTCTTCCTTGCGAGCATCAATGGCAACAACTACACACTGATTCCCAAATTTCTGAGCACAATCTTTGATCAGTTGCGGGTTAGCCATGGCTGAGGAATTGACAGCTACCTTATCTGCACCCGCCTTGAGCATCTTGTTCATGTCTTCTACTGAACGAATGCCACCACCGACGGTAAAGGGAATAAAGACCTGCTCCGCAACGCGGCGTACCATCTCAACCGTTGTTTCCCGTTCTTCATGGGTTGCTGTAATGTCTAGAAATACCAGTTCATCACAGCCCGCTTCATAGTAGGCACGCGCTGAATCAACTGGGTCTCCAACATCCGTCAAATTGACAAAATTGACCCCTTTGACCACACGGCCATCCTTCACATCCAGGCAGGGAATAATTCGTTTTGCTAGCATTTTAGTTCTCCACCTTTTTTAATTCCTCTAGGCTAATATTGCCATTATAGTAAGCCTTCCCAACGATAGTCCCAGCTACGCCGATTTCTTGTAGCTGGATCAAATCATTTAATTCTGCAATACCTCCAGAGGCTATGACCTTAGCAGTGGTTAATTGGGCAACTAACTCTTCATAATGTTCAAAGTTAGGGCCTGTTAATGTCCCATCTCGGTCCACATCCGTATAAACAAAAAGTTGGACTCCCCTTTGTTCCATGGCTTTGGCTAGGTCTAAAAAGTGAACATCCGAGGTTTCTAGCCAGCCTTCTGTGGCCACCATCCCCGCTTTAGCATCGATGCCGACCACAATTTTATCCGCGCCAAAGGTTTCAATGGCTTCTTGAACGAAACTAGGATTCTTGACGGCCATTGACCCGATAATCACACGGTCAATACCGACATCGAGGTAATCCTGAATTTGGGCCATTGTCCGGATGCCACCACCAACTTCAACACCAAGCCCAGTCTCTTTTTTGATGCTCGCAATGAGGTCTCGGTTGGTCGCTTGGCCATCTATGGCCCCATCTAAATCCACCACATGAATAAAGGCAATCCCAGCATCGGCAAATAGCCGGGCTTGCCCTAAAACATCCGGATTAACAACCGTCTGTTGCTTAAAATCTCCCTTAAAGAGACGGACAGCTTGGCCATCCTTGATATCAATTGCAGGTAAAATTTGCATTCGTTTCTCCTTATTTCAGCCATTTGATCGTCAAGCGAAATCCGATGATCGATTTTCGCTGTACAGATGAAAGCAGTCGCTCTATCCTATTCTTGAAGCCTTGCTCTGCTACTGGCAGAGGGCAACAAATTTCGATAGAATTCCTAGGCCAACATCACCGGATTTCTCAGGGTGAAATTGGGCCCCATAAACATGGTCTTTATGAATCATGGCAGGCACTGTCAAACTGTATTGAGCCGTGACATCGATGTATGCTTTTGGGACATCTGTGTAATAGCTATGCACAAAATAAACGGACTGGTCCTCAAGACCTGGTGTCAAAGCTGTTTCCTGTTCGACTTCTAAAGCGTTCCAACCCATATGAGGGACAGGATACCCTACCTGATGAGGAATTTGGCGACAGACGCCTGGAATAAAGCCGAACCCCTGGGTCTCTTGATGTTCTAAACCCGTTTCTGTTAATAACTGCATGCCCAAACAGATGCCTAAAAGAGGAGTTCCCTCAGCAACTGCTTGCTTAATCACCTCAACGAGCCCACGCCTTTCCAGTTCTGCCATGGCAGCAGGGAAAGCTCCTACTCCCGGTAATATCAAGCCCTTAGCAGAGAAAATATGATCCGGGTCAGCAGATAATAGGGCCTGAACTCCCAATTTTTTGAGGGCTCTTAGGACATTGGCTGTATTACCAGCATCATAATCAATGACAACAATCATAACAACCCCTTCGTTGAATTTACCCCATGAATCTCTGGATTAATGGTAATAGCTTCCCGCAAAGCTCGACCTGTGGCCTTAAAGAGGCTTTCTGCCTTGTGATGGCTGTTTTTTCCATGCATAATTTTAAGGTGGAGCGTCATCTGAACATTAAAGGCAAGGGCCTGGAAAAATTCCTCGACCAACTCCGTGTCAAAGGCACCAAGTTTAGGATTGTCAAATTGACAATCAAAAACCAAATAGGAGCGCCCAGATAAATCTAGACTTGACAAGCCCAAGGTTTCATCCATGGGAACAAAGCTCGTCCCATAACGGTTAATCCCGGCCTTGTCTCCCAGCGCTTCTTTAATAGCTTGACCAAGAACAATTCCCACATCTTCTACGGTATGGTGACTATCCACATGAAGGTCTCCATCAGCTTTGACGATAAGGGAAATCCGACTATGTCTAGCAAACAGGGTGAGCATGTGATCAAAAAAGCCAACTCCTGTATCGATGTCTACCGGTTCCTGAGCATCGAGGTTGAGTTCTAGTTTTATTTTTGTTTCAAAAGTGTTGCGTTCAATGGCTGCTGTTCTCATCGGTTAATCCTTTCTGATTTCAATAGCTTTTGCATGAGCCTGTAAGCCTTCAGAATAGGCTAAGGTCGTGATATCCTTCTCAGCTTCATGAATGGCTGCCTTAGAATACTGTGTGTACTGGATGCGCTTGATAAAGTCATAAACACCAAGGGCTGATGAGAACCGACTGGTTGCCGTTGTCGGCAAGACATGGTTGGTTCCAGCGTAATAATCTCCAATTGGCTCACTCGTGTAATGACCCAAAAAGATGGAGCCGGCGTTTTCAACCTGATCCAGATAGTCATAGGCATTTTCCATAGCGATTTCCAAATGTTCTGGTGCTACTAAGTTCATCAGAGCAAACATGCTGCCCTTGTCTTTAGCAATAATGATGCGTCCATTGTTTTCCACCGATGGGCGCGCTATGTTTTCTCGTGGCAGTTGCTTTAATTGCTTTTCAAGTTCAATCTCAACCGCATCTGCCAACTTTTCTGAGTTAGTCACTAGAATCGCACGGGCTAACACATCATGCTCAGCTTGGGACAATAAGTCAGCAACTACATAGGCCGGATTGGCTGTCTCATCTGCAATAACTCCAATTTCAGAGGGCCCTGCAATCATATCGATGCCGACTTGACCAAACACTTCTTTCTTAGCTGTCGCAACATAGATATTTCCTGGTCCTGTGATTTTGTCCACTTTAGGAATTGTCTGCGTCCCATAAGCCAAGGCCGCGACTCCTTGAGCACCTCCAACTTGGAAAATCTGATCAACACCTGCTAAGTCAGCCGCAACTAAGATTGCTGGATTAAAGGTTTGCTGAGGTGGTGTAATCATGATGATTTCTTTGACTCCTGCAATTTTAGCAGGAATAACATTCATCAGGACAGAAGACGGATAGGCAGCTGTTCCACCTGGCACATAGACGCCGACACGTTCGATGGGCCGAACCAACTGGCCTCGGATAACCCCGTCTACAGGCTGATCTTCAAAGCCTGTTTCCATTTGTTGTTTATGGTAGGATTCAATATTAGCGGCCGCATGTTTAAGCGCCGCTAGAACGTCTGGCTCAATGGTGTTATAGGCTGATTGGATGGCTGTCTCAGACAACCTAAAATCCGTGATTTCTATACCATCAAAAGCTTTTGTGTATTCTCTAAGCGCCTCATCGCCTCTTTGGCTAACGTCTTGGATGATTTCTCGAACAGTCGCCTCAACGGTTATATTTTGTTGGGTTAAAGCCACCTGTTCCTCAGCCAGAATGCGGGCGATTTCCTCATTTGTTCCTTTTAAACGTTTCATGTGAAAGGTACCTCCTCTGTTCCAACCATCTTTTCAATTTTCTTAATAAAATTTAAGACAGATGGGTTGTTTTTAAGCGCTGCTTTGTTAACAATTAAACGCGCTGAAATACGACAAATATCTTCGTAAACTTCGAGCCCATTAGCCACAAGGGTAGAGCCTGTTTCCACAATATCGACGATAGCATCCGCTAGGCCAATGATCGGAGCGATTTCAACACTCCCTTGAATGGAAATAATTTCCACATCTTCCCCTTTTTGATTAAAGAAATCCGTCGCTACCGTTGGGTATTTAGTCGCAATGACTTTCCGTTTGTGGTCATTCGGCTGGTAATCTTTGGTAGAAGCCACCGAGAATTTACAAAGTCCAAAATTGAGATCTAGCATTTCTAGGTAACCGGTCGGATGCTCCATGAGAACGTCCTTACCGACAATGCCTATGTCAGCCACGCCATGCCGGACATAAGTGGTCACATCTGGTGCCTTGACCAGTAGAAAGCGCAGTTGTTGCGCCTGATCTTCAAAGATTAAATGCCTGCCCTTATCTTCCATGAAAGAAAGATCAAACCCTGCGCGTGTCAGGAGCTTGACGGTGTCGCTTTCGATGCGCCCCTTGGTTAGGGCTATCGTAATTGGTCTTGTCATCACCGCTCACCTCCTTCATATAAGAGTGAATCCTTTAGGGCATCATAAATCGCATCAATGTCAATGGCCCATCCAACCGCCGTCAAGTCTTCGCCACCAAAACGCTTGAAAAGCTTATCATAGCGGCCGCCTGACATGAAGGCATTGGGCACTTTCGGATTAAAGACCTTAAACAGAATACCTGTGTAGTAATCCTGAGTCGAAAGCTGTGCTAAATCAATGGTTGTTCCTGCTAAATCAGGTGATAGACTTTGAATCAGGGTTTCTAGATTATCCAATGCTTCTAAAATAGCTTCATCTTTGACCAGTTGCCTTGCCTTTTTCAAAACCAACTGGCTATCTCCAAAGAGATAGGGTAATGCCTTCAACAAATCGGAAAACTCACTTGGATAAATATTTGTGAATGCATGAAGACCTGTAATGTTTTTATCTCTGATCAGTGTTTCTAGCTTGGCCTGATTTTCCTCATCTAAGGCCAAAGATTCAAACACAATTTGCAGGATACGGGCATGCGAAAATTCAAAATGGTATTGGGTTAAACCAGCTTTTTGCAAGGCCTCACTAGCTGTTAAAACAGCTTCTTGAAGGGCAGATTGGACCGGATAGCCGATCAATTCAATACCCGCTTGCGTGCGCTCATTGACCAAGCCCCTCAATTCTTCATTGTAATAAAAGACCTTGCCTGAATAGGAAAAGCGAATAGGAGCTTGAACGCGAGTCGAAGCCATGACACGGCCGATCTGACTGGTAATATCTGGTCGTAGAGTTAAGAGGGCGCCCTTTTTATCAAAAAGGTTGTAGTAATTCGTGTTAATGGTATTGGAAAAGACGTCCGAGTGTTCCAGAGTCGGTGTTTCAATGCGGTGGTAGCCTTTATCCATCAATAAGTCTGAAATATCGTGCTCCAATTTGTACATAGAATTGGCACGTTTAAAGAGCTTATCGCGCATCCCTATGGGTAATTGAGTTTTAGTCATCTGTCAAGGTCTCCTTCATCGCTTCTAGGACAGTCGCCATTTCCTGATCAGTCCCTATGGAAATCCGTAAATACTCCTTGATGCGTTCGCTCTTAGGAAAATAACGAACATAGATATGCCGAGATTCCAAATGGTCAAACAGAGCTTTAGCAGAACAGTGGTTGGGTTTGGCTAAGACAAAATTGGTCTGACTGTCTAAGACCGTAAAGCCTAAAGCCTCTAATCCCTTTGAGAAGGCATCTCTTGTCGCCATCGTCCGCATACAAGTGTCACGGTAATATTCCCAGTCCTTGACTGCGGCAGTCGCTAAGCTCTCTGCCAAGCTATCGACAGAATAAGGATTGACAGAGTCCTTGACCGCCTGCATCACTTGAATCAAATCGGGGTGCCCAATGCCATACCCAACCCTCAGACCAGCCAGACTTGCATCTTTAGAAAAAGTCCGTGTGATAAAAAGATTAGGGTAGGATTTTAATAAAGGAATAGCCGTCTGGCCACCAAAGTTAACATAGGCTTCATCGACTATCACCACGACGTCTTCATGGGCGTTTAAGAACTCTTCCAAAGCGTCCAAGGATTTCCCAAATCCTGTTGGCGCATTGGGATTGGCAATGATAATGCCTCCATTGACTTGATTGTAGTCCTCAAAATCAATCGAGAAATCATCTGCCAGAGGAATTTCCTTAAAAGGAACCTGGTAAAGGTCTGCCCAAACCTTATAAAAGCCATACGTCAAATCAGGAAAGAGAACCGGATCCTCCGAATTAAAGAAGGCTAAAAAAGCCAGTGAAAGGATGTCATCACTTCCATTACCGATAATCAATTGCTCTTTGGAAACCCCTAGTTGGTGGGCAAGAGCTTCCTTTAAGGGGGATTGATCCAAGCTAGAATATCGCGCCAGTCCCGAAACAGCAAACTCTTCCAAGGCTCTAGCCACAGCAGGACTCGGTGGATAAGCATTTTCATTGGTATTTAATTTAATCATATCCGCATCCTTTGGCTGTGCCCCTGGAATATATGGCTCCATTTGTCGTAATCCTTTAAGCGCCATCTCTGTCTCCTCCTCTTTATCGTCAGCTTCCTTCCATCGGGTTAGGCTATTACTGACTTTTTCCGTAACCTTAAACTTCCTTTGCAGTTTTTAAAACCTCTTAAACGGTATAAAAAAACCTTTTAACAGCTAATACTGTTAAAAGGACGTATTACTACGTGGTACCACCTTAATTTAGTCACAGATTGCCCTGTAACCCTCATGAAGTTTGAAACTTCCCTCGTAACGTGAGCCAACCGTCATGCCCTACTCATCAGTTTTTTTCGAACATGCACTCCAGAATGTGCTCTCCTAAGGGTGTACGCTCTCACCTCACGTACTCTCTGTTGGTTCCTTGGGATTTTTTTCTGTCGTCGTTTTAGTATTTCTCTTATTGTACCTCTATTTGTCAGAAAATTCAATAGTTTTGCCATCATTTTTGCCATTCTTTCGGAAAATATAATTTTGTCCTTGGCCATTTAGGTCCTAAAAACCATTTGAACCTTTAATTTGGTATAATGGTAGCAATGACAATCAAGGAGATTAGCATGCGCGATAACCATCTACACACCTACTTCTCATACGACTCTGACGAAAGTTTTGAAGCCTACCTCGATCACTACCCTGGTGAAATCGTTACAACTGAGCATTTTGACTACTCTAACCCCTATACCAAGCAAGACGATGCCCCTGATTATGAGGCTTATGTTGACCATATTAAGGGGCTAAATGAGCGTTATGGCAATCGTATCAAAACAGGAATCGAAATTGGTTATTATCAGCCAAGGGAACAGGATATCCTGGACTATTTAGAGGGTAAACACTATGACCTCAAGCTACTCTCTGTCCATCACAATGGCACCAATGACTACCTGGATGATGAGGTCAAAGATTTTCATCCTGACCAGGTCATCCGCGAATATCTGGATCTTTTAGAATATGCCATTGGCCGGGTTGAAGCTGATGTTCTGGCGCACTTTGATTATGGTTTTCGACTCTTTGATCTTGAGGTTGACCAGTTAAAAGTCTATGAACCACAACTCATTCGCATTTTCCAAAAAATGATAACTCATGGCCTAGCCTTTGAATTAAATGCTAAAAGCATGTACCTTTACGGGCATGAAGAGCTTTACAAGTATGCCCTTCACCTCGTCCATGATTTGGGTTGTCAGCGCTATTCTATTGGTTCTGACGGGCATCGTCTAGACCATTTCCGCTTGCAATTCGACCGCATTAAAAAGCTCTTGGATGCCGAAGGAATCCCAGAGGACCAGCTCATCTAACCCTGTTTTCCTAGCCTCATTCTTTAATTTGTTTCTTTTCCATGGTATAATGGATGGAGAAAAGGGGAGTAGGCAATGGTTTCCCTAATTTTTAGAAAAGCGGTCATTTTGATCACCTAACACACATGGGCTAAGCCCTTCTAAGAAAGGAATCTAGAAAATCTTATGATGAATATGCAAGACTTGTTCCACGATTTTTTAAGTCTTGCAATCGTCAGAAAGATTGATTTAAAGCCATTTAATATTTACTAAGTTAAACTAAAATAACTTAAATTTATTACAATAAGACAAAAAATAGACAAAGACAGTATCTGAAATGTACAAAAAAGCTTTCTTCAATAGAGGAAAGCTTTTTAATACTCATCCAAAATCAAAAATAGCAATGAAACTCCGAAGGTGGTTTTGATGTTGACTTTGTCAACTCTATTTCTCACCTCAAAAGGTTCCCCAAACCTTTTGAGCGTCCGCACTTTTAAGAAAGAGATAAAAAAGTAATTTTTGATTTTTGTTAAGTATAAATTTGTATACAATAGTTTTTTCAATTCAATACTTCAATTGAAAAAATAATAGGGAGGTTAAATATTCAAGAACCTATATAGGTTAGGTTCCAATTCTTAAAGCCTATCGCCATTAGATGCGATAACATTTTTATACCATTCAAATGAGTCTTTCTTTTCTCGACTAAAATCCCCAGTTCCATCATCAAACTTATTAACATAAATAAAGCCATATCTTTTTGCCATTTCGCCAGTCGATAGGCTGATAAGATCAATACAACCCCAAGGTGTATAGCCAATCAGATTGACACCATCCTCAATAGCTTCAGCCATCTGAATGATATGTTCTCTTAAATAAGCTGATCGATAATCGTCATGAATCTTACCATCAGAAGATTTCTCATCATAAGCACCTAAACCATTCTCAACTACCATAATCGGGATTTCATAACGATCATTGATTTCATTTAATAACCAACGTAGTCCTTTAGGATCAATTTGCCAGCCCCAATCAGAAGCCTCTAAATATGGATTTTTAATACCACCTAAAAGATTTCCACCTGTTTCTTCCAAATTATTATCAGTTGACACACAAAATGACATGTAGTAACTCAAGGTATAAAAGTCAACTCGACCTTTAGCCAAATCTTCTAAATCACCCTCTTCAATTTTTAGTTGAATATTATTTTCTTTAAAGAATCGCTGCGCATAGGTAGGATATTTTCCTCTGACTTGAATATCTGAACAGAACCAGTTGACGATTCTATTTTTTTCCTGTGCCAACAAGATATCTGCTGGATTAGGAGTAAAAGCATACTGTGGTAAGAAACCAATCATATTCCCCATTTGTAATTCGGGATAATGTTGGTGCGCATAATTAACAACTCGTGCGCTAGCAACAAACTGGTGATGTAATGCTTGGAACTTCTCTGCTTCACTAGCTGGAGCATCCAACATTGGTCCTTGATAATCTTTAACAATTCCCAAAGTCATAACAACACCTGTAAATAATGTGCCAGCATTAATTTCATTAAAAGTTAGCCAACGCTTGACCTTAGTATGATAACGGTCTATAACCGTTTTAGAGAATTTTTCAAAGCAAGATATAACTTCTCTACTTGCCCAACCATTATACTTCTCTACTAGTGCATATGGCATTTCATAATGACATAAAGTCACAAGTGGCTCAATACCATACTTCAAGCATTCATCAAAAACCTTATCATAAAATTGTAGTCCTGCTTCATTTGCTACTTCTTCCATTCCGGTTGGAAAGATACGAGTCCAGTTAATAGATAAACGCAATGTTTTAAAACCCATTTCAGCAAATAATGCGATATCTTCTGGATAATGATTGAAAAAATCAATACCTTCATGAGTAGGGAAAAAATGATTGTCAGATAAAGTGGGATCATAAATTCTTGGAATAGTATGGCTACCACTGGTTACCATATCCATTACTGTAGGACCTTTACCATCTACGTCCCAGGCGCCTTCAACTTGGTGAGCTGCAATAGCTCCGCCCCATAAAAAGTTTTTTGGAAATTTAGTCATTTTTTTCTCCTTATTTTGAAAAATCTAATAGTAAGTCTCCTACTTCTACTTTGTCTTTTGCTAACACAGCTATTGTTCCAAATTCACCAGAGTTAGTGATAATAATAGGTGTTATAGTTTTATATCCGACTGCTTCGATAGCTTGTCTATCAAATGTCATTATTTGCTCTCCGGCTTTAACTTTTTGATTCTCTTTAACCAAGTAATCATAATACAGTCCATTTAAATTGACTGTATTAATACCAACATGGATTAATAATTCTGCCCCATTATCTAGGGTTAAACCGATAGCGTGCTTTGAAGGCATAAGAGCAGTTACAGTTGCATCTGCAGGTGCATAAACAACATTTGTTTCTGGTTGTATTGCTACTCCATTACCAAGAGCACCTGAGGCAAATACTTGATCTGGAACTTCTGTCAATTCATGGACTATACCAGCTAATGGGCTTTTTACAGTATATGTTACTACTGTGTCTTTACTCTTATCATCAGCTACTTCAGTTGATACTACTAAGTCACTATCATTGTCTTTATAGAGGGCAAAAGTAGCAACAAATGAGAAGACAAAACCTATTAAGGCAGCTATTATTGGTAAAATAAAATCAGGATTTTTTGGTGAGACTAAACCTAGGAAAGTCACTAAACCTAATCCAGTAAAACTATACATGGTAACACCAGTTGCCATAATAAATGCTCCTGTTAAAGCACCACCAATACAAGAAATGATAAACATTTTTAATCTTGGAAGCGTCACACCATAAATAGCAGGTTCTGTAATTCCAAATAAACCAGAAATAACCGCTGGTAAAGCAATTCCTTTTAATTTTTTATCTTTTGTTTTTAAGTAAATAGCTAAAACAACACCAACTTGTGCAAAACATACTAATACACCCATTGCCATAATTTGGTCAGGTTTTCCTGATAAGACATTCATGAATGAAATAGATGTTGCAGCTTGGTGAATGCCAAATAAAACCATGACTTGGTACAAGCCACCAAAGACTAATCCGGCAATAATTGGCGAACTTCCTAATAAGAAGTTTAAACCAGCATTTACAGCATTACTTGCTTCGTTAACAAATGGTCCCACAAGAGCAAATCCTAATGGAATAACTATCAAAAGGGTTATTACGGGTACTAAAAATCCTGAAACAACACTTGGAATATATTTTTTCAAGAATCGTTCAATAATAACGGCAATTGCTGTAATGGCAATAACAGGTAAGAAAGAACTTGTATAAGTAGCCTTAGTAGCTATACCAAATAGTTTAAGATCTACTCCATTTACGGCTGGGTAACATAAAATTGCTCCAATGACTAAACCAAGGAAGGGATCTCCTTTCATGTGTTTGGCAAAGTTATACCCTAAAATTATTGGAAGGAAGAAGAATACAGCATCCCCCATCGCGTTAATTAAAATGTATAAACCATCTTTAGCATCCAACAAGCCAGTCATTGAAAGTATTGTTAATAGTCCCTTTAGAACACCGCCAGCACAAATAAAATTCAGAGCCGGCATAACTGCTCCAACAACAGCATTGATGACTTTCATGATAGGATTTTGTTTATCTACGCTTGAGGCATGCTGGTCTAACTGACCTTCTGAAATTCCTAGTACATCATTAACGGCATCATAGGCTTTTACAACATCATTACCTATCACAACCATATACTCTCCGCCACCTTTAACTACAGAAATGATACCATCTGTGTTTTCCAGCACATTCTTATTTGCTAAATTTTCATCTTTCAAACGAAAACGTAAGCGTGTAATACAATGACGTAAACCATTGATATTATCTTTACCACCAACATTTTCCACAATAGTACTGGCTAATTGTTTAAAATCTCTCTTTTTTGACATTATTCCATCCTCTTCTGTATGTTTTTTTATCAATAGGATTCGAATCCTATTTTGTACGACTGAAATTGAGGTTACTTCGTCAAGTTTTTCAATTTCATCCACTTGAACAACACTTCTATCTTTAACTTTTAGTGTTAAAATATTTTTAGATTGATGCTCATTAATGACATTGCTATAATCACCTGCTAGCAATATAATAGTGTTTTTGATGTCATTATTTACCATAACTTTTCCTTTCTTTTTGATAAGAAAAACCCATAGTCAAGAAAACAGAAAGAGTCCAAGACCTTTTCTACTTTCTTCACTATGGGTTATGCGCCTAAGCTAACACTCCATTTAGTTGTATTAAGTTTTATTTGATAATCGGGTAACATAAATCAAGAGATAAAGCATCTCCTCTTCATCACAGGTCCAGGACCATTTTTCGTTAAGATATTCTGTTATTTTAAGAACACAATAATATTCTTTAGGGTACTCTCTACTCATTGTTTTCAACATGGTAGAATCCTTATGGGTATGCTTCCCTCCGTTAAGCCTTTTGATAAGATAGCGAAGATGCATAACAAACCGCGAAAACTGGTAGGATTCCTCATCAATTGTAATATCTAAGTTACTTTCAATGAGCTTTCGAATTTCAGAAATAATTTCAACAGACTTTATAATATCGTGCATATCTCCTGATTCAGCTTGAGCTGTAATTAAATGAAGTGCCACATTAACTGCTTCTGTAGCAGGTAAGAGATGTCCCGTTGCCTTTTGAATAATATTTATTGCAACCTTACCAATACTGTATTGTTGTGGATATAAATGTTTTACATCATAAGCAATTGGGGAAGTGATATCAATCCCCTTGGATATTCTTTCAATGGCAAAATTGATGTGGTCAGCTAGAGTGAAAGGCAAATTTGTATTAAAGACACTGTCTAATTCAACTTCAGCACGTTCAACGATATCAGCGCTTGCCATTAACACATCTTGGGGCAAAGAAGCAACCATTTCTAAATATTGTGAATCAACATCATAAAATGTTCGCTCGATTTTTGACATATCCTTTATCTCATAAGGTGTCTTCGGGAATCCTACTCCTTTGCCTAAAATAATTATTTCTGTACCAGAAGCATCTTTTGCTATGGCAGCATTATTATTGATTTGCTTGATAACTAGCATGATAACCTCCTCAAAATAAAACCACAGGGTCTACTCAAAATAGCCAAACCAGTCTTTAAACTGAAATTTCGCATTCAAGTAGTGCCTCTGTGGAGTAACACCTTGTTTTGTTTACGTTTTCATTTCACCATCTTAATTTTCTTTGTCAAGACTATTTTATAAAATTTTTAAATAAGTTGTTTTATAAAATCAACTGAAAACTTTAAAATGATGTTAGCATTTTCGACAATTAATTCTAGCCTATTTAATATATTCTATGATATACTTATTAAATAGTAATAAATACATATTATTTTGCCTTAAATTCAGGCAATAATTCATTTACAACAGGGCCCAAACCCTTGATACGAAAGGAATCTAGAAAATCTTATGATGAATATGCAACAAATGATGAAACAGGCTCAAAAACTCCAAAAACAGATGGAAAGCAGTCAAAAAGAGTTGGCAGCGACTGATTTTGTCGGTAAGTCTGCCCAAGACTTAGTGACCGCTACCTTTTCAGGGGACAAAACCTTAAAAGCCATCGACTTTAAGACTGATGTGGTTGACCCTGACGATCTGGAAACCCTACAAGAAATGACACTTCAAGCTGTTAACGATGCCCTAGCTCAAATCGATAAAGCTACTGAAAAGTCTATGGGTGCTTTTGCAGGCAAACTTCCCTTCTAGTCGTTAGATAAAAGTTGCCCAAATAGGTTTACTCAGTCAAGACATATCAAAATTTTTTGATGATTTTTAAAGGATTTGTTTTAGCAGGCCAAACAGGCTTGCTTTTTCTTTTATTTTTGTTATAATATGAATTATCTGAAAATTGAAATTTTCATCAGAATTTTCCGATTAGAAATGAGGATTTTTATGACTAAACAACTGCATTGGGATGGTAACCTTTCTCAAGAAGGTCTTGCTATTCTACAAAACACTGGTGGCCTTATTGTCTGTCCGACCAAGGTCGGCTATATCATTATGACCAGTGATAAAGAGGGATTGGAACGTAAATTTGACGCGAAAGAACGTAAACGCAACAAACCAGGTGTTGTCCTTTGTGGCAGCATGGAGGAATTGCGTAAGCTTGCGCAGTTAACTCCTGAAATCGATGCCTTTTACCAAAAACATTGGGATGAAGATATTCTTCTTGGCTGCATTTTACCATGGAAACCAGAAGCCTTTGAAAAACTCAAAGCATACGGAGATGGACGTGAAGAGTTGATGACCGATGTCCGCGGCACCTCATGCTTTGTGATTAAGTTTGGAGTAGCCGGCGAACAAATTGCTAAAGAAATGTGGGAATCTGAAGGAAAAATGGTCTACGCTTCTTCTGCTAACCCATCTGGCAAAGGAAACCGTGGCAAGGTCGAGGGAATTGGGGAGCGCATTGCTTCCAAGGTCGACCTCATTTTGGAGGCAGATGATTACGTGGCTTCTATCCAGCCTGACAAAACCATTGAAACGCGCTACGAACAAGGGGTCATGGTCTCAATGGTAGATTCAGAGGGAACCTTAATTCCTGAGCAAGGAGCGGATAGTCGCTCTATCGAGCCTTGTCCAGTTGTTATCCGCAAAGGCCTTGATATTGACAAGATTATGATGCACTTATCCGATCACTTTAATTCTTGGAACTACCGCCAAGGGGAATACTATTAAAACTGAAAAGCGCCATTTGGCGTTTTTTATGTTATCATAAGTTTATGATTCCGATTTATTTTTTAGGTGGCCTTGGGAGTAATCCCTATCATGCCATGGATTTGATTGCTCACCTGCCCTTTCCTGTAACAGTTCTTGAATTACCTGGACATGGAGAGGCTTTTGACACGATTCTTACTAATCTTATCGACCTGCACCTTTGGTTTGAAGAGAGGGTCAATATAGCAGAACCTTTTCGTCTGATTGGGCATTCAATGGGCGCTATGCTTTTTTCCTACTTAGCGAGCCACTACGAGACTGCTGAAAGCCTTATTCTTCTCGATGGTGGCTATTTTAATCTTGATGCCCTAGTCAGTCTAGAAGACGAATGGCTACAAACTCGAGCTTATCTGGAACAACAAGTCTTCCAAAATCCAGAGGAGATCATTGCCCAAGAACAGCAAAATGCTCTTTTTTGGTCTGAAAACCTTCATAAAGCTAGTTTAGCTAATTACATAGTAACGGAAGATGGCCTCTGGAAATTAAACCTGAACCCCACAGCTCTTAAGGAGCTGCTATCCCTTCAGCGGCATTGCCAAGGCTTTCTCCCTCAGGTTACCTGTCCTACCTTGTTGATTTCACAGACACGCAACTGCCCTGATTGGAAAACAGAGATGATAGAGCAACTCCCCCAAACCATTGATATCCAAAAATTGCTAGCAGTTGGCCATAGCCCTCATACCGATAGGCCCCATGAAGTAGCAAAAGCTATCAAAGACTTCCTTTTGTCTAACGAAAACCTGTAATCTTGTAAAGAACACCCCGTCTTCTGACGTTAAACGAAAATGAAAATACTATCAACTTTTTTATTTCAAAAACAGCTGTTCTAGTCCGGCCATAGTGATACGTTTGATTTTAATCCGTTCTACTCTACTAGCCAACTGATAGGTTATCTTCGTGCCCTTTCCTCAGATAACTGCCTACTCGCTGCATCAGCCCCATTTCTAGTTCAACAATATTCCCCAAAACTTTTTGAATTTACCAAGCTCTGTGAACATCCATGAGACCAACCAAAAAGAAGCTGACGAATCAGCTCCTTTTTTCATTATTCTCCTTCACACCTCTTTGGCCAATTCCAGACAGTAAGATTTGGTTTTGCAGTGAGGGCAGGTTACCTTTCTGGTTCTAGGTGTATGGCCAGCAACTGCAAACTCTTTAAATGATGGGGCAAAAGTCTTATGACAAACGGGGCAAAGGTATTCGATTTTCAGCACATAACTATAGATTAAGCCATTTAGTACCATCAAAAATACAGCTATACTCAACCACATCAGCCACTTAGACTCAAATACCACTGTCGCTAAGTAAATACCAAGACCATAGAGGGCAATGACTGTAAAGAGCCGTGGGTAAAACCACCATTGCAGACGACGCCAGTTATCCTTATTTTTCATGAGCCTTGAAATGTCGTTCAGATAGTCTAAGGAGTTGAATTGATTTCGGCCCAGGCCATTTAGAAGCTTTACAGTCCTGTCAAGCTTGGTCTTCTTATCAGACACTTCTGCCTTAAGACGGCTAATTTGATCTTCTAAAAGCATTTCTAAAACTTGACCAGCATTGTCTTCTGTTAGGACTGACCTGATCTGCTCAATCGAGAAATCAAGCTCTCTAAGAAAACAGATGATCTGCAAGCGGTCCAAGTCAGCTTGACTATATAAACGACGACCACCTTCTGTTAGGCTGGACGGCTGAAGAATGCCACGCTTGTCATAATATTGAACAGTTCGGACAGAAACCTCTGCTAGCTTGGCCATCTCTCCTGTTGTGTAGGTTAACGACATTTCATCTCACCTCCTTTCTGCCCTTACTATAGCACATGACCTAGGGGTATGAGCAATCCCTGACCCTAGGGGATTTTTTATTTTTTTTGAAAAATCGTGTGACATTTAGTTGACAGCCCTGTCAACGTACCTGCTACTCCCAGAAACCTCCTAGAGCAGCAAAGGGATTATCCGTAGTGACCTGTTCTTGTTGAGATAGGTAGGCCTTATTAGCATCCAACTCTAAGAAGGCCTCATAAACCTTAGCTGTCATGCGGGCGTCCTCAAGGCTATTGTGACCGCGACCCTTGATAGCAAGAAAATCTGCTACACTGGTTAATTTGAGATTAATAATGCCATTAAGATCCGTACTTCTGCGCTCAAAAGCCTCATCATAAACATCAACCTGGTAGTGACTAGTCAAATCTAGTCCTTCCTCAAGCAACAAGGGAAGATCTGATTTTTGAGCATTGTAGCCAATTAATGGCAAGTCCCCAACAAAATCTGCAAATGAAGCTATGACTTGTGATATTTCCGGGGCGGTAGCAACCTTATCAGCCGTAATTCCCGTTAAACCATTGATAAAGCTTTGTAATGGCGTGTCCGTATAAACATAGGTGTCAAACTGCTCAACTTCTTCATGGTTAATCATCTTTACGGCCGAGAGTTGGATAATTTCCTCTATCCCATTGGCTTGATTAAACTCCAAATCTAAGGCTATGTAGCTAGATAAAACTTTCATCTGAGTTCCTTTCATCAAAAAAGACCCTTTCGGGCCTCTCCTTATTTACCAAATAACTTCGCCCAGAAACCTTTCTTTTCTTGTTCTTGAGCTTGGGCTTCTGCCTGAGCTATTGCTTGAGCTTGAGCTTCATCGAGCTCTAATTTCAAGGTGTCTCGGTCATTCATGGCCTTGGCTGTCAACTGTTGTTGCTGGTCTAATTGCTTGTCTTTCTCGGAAATCTGAACATCCTTGATGCGGATTTGCTCATCTTTAGCAGCGATTTGCTCATCCTTCATTTTGAGCTGTTCATACAGACGAACGATTTCAGCATTTTTTTCATCGACTAAAATCTCCATCAATTCCCGTTGCTTGGTTTCTTCGCTTACCGGTTCATCTTCAAAGATGGTTTTCTTGTAGTGTTTTTCAAGCTCAATCAAACCAGCCCGGTTTACAACGGTCACTCCCTTGTCATTTTTATCCACAAATTCTTCTGGAAAGGCCTTAACCCGATTATTAACGGCCTGCCGACTAATTCCTAAAATATCGGCTATTTCACTGACGGTTTTCTCTACTGACATATCAATCCCATTTCTACATCTCGCTAAATAATATCATCTTAGATAGTATCACATCAGGCCTTTCCTGTCAAATTTTCCAAGGCATTATGATAGAATAAAACTATGAATACATATGATACTATTATTATTGGAGGGGGCCCATCTGGAATGATGGCAGCAATTAGTTCAGCCACTTATGGCCAACGGACTCTCTTGATTGATAAAAACCGAAAACTTGGGAAAAAATTAGCTGGTACAGGTGGTGGTCGCTGTAACGTGACCAATTGTGGTCCCTTAGAGGATGTGATTGCTGGTATTCCTGGCAATGGCCGTTTTTTATATAGCGTCTTCTCCCAGTTTGACAACCAGGACATCATTCGCTTCTTTGAAGATCGGGGAGTAAAACTTAAAGAAGAAGACCACGGCCGTATGTTTCCAACTACGGATAAATCGATGACCATCATCCAGTGTTTGGTGGATGAGATGATTAAGTTCGGTGTAACCATCGCCACTCAAACTGAGGTTGTCTCCGTCAAGCGGCCCGAAGACAGGTTTATTGTCAAAACCAAGGACCAAACCTTTGAAGCCGAGCGCTTAATCGTGACGACCGGTGGAAAGTCCTACCCTTCAACCGGCTCTACTGGCTTTGGTCACGATATCGCCAGACACTTTAAGCTTGAGGTCACACCCATGGAAGCCGCCGAAAGTCCTTTGATGACGGACTTCCCTCACAAAAGGTTGCAAGGAATTTCTCTTGATGATGTGACCCTATCCTATGAGAAACATATCATCACCCACGACCTTCTTTTTACCCACTTTGGTCTTTCAGGACCAGCCGCCCAACGGATTTCCAGCTTTGTCTCTGGCGGTGAGACCATTTATCTCGATGTCCTCCCCAATCATTCCAAACAAGACCTCGAGGCCTTATTAGACGAGAACCGTGAAAAATCGCTTAAGAATACCCTAAAAACCATACTACCCGAGCGTCTCGCTGAGTTCTACTGTGACGGCCTCCCTGAAAAAGGAAAACAGCTCACGCATAAAGAACGTGATCACCTTTTAGAGCGCCTCAAACAACTCCCTATACCAGTCACTGGCAAAATGTCCTTACCTAAGTCCTTTGTGACCAAAGGGGGTGTAGACTTGACTGAAATCAATCCAAAAACACTGGAGAGCAAGAAAGTACCTGGTCTGCATTTTGCAGGTGAAGTGCTCGATATTAATGGCCACACTGGTGGCTTCAATATTACCGCTGCCCTGTGTACCGGCTGGGTTGCCGGTAGTTTACATTACTGATAAGAGATCACTAAAAACTCACTCGGAAACTCAGAGACGCATAGGTAGAGGATGCAAAAAAACAGATAATCTTCAAGTCAAATCAATTAAGACTGTCAAAGGGATAGTAATCACATCAAACAAGCTCTAAATGTTGCCTATCACCTGGAAAAATATGGCTCAATAACAAAAGAATCAGCTCCCTTTGATTTCACGGTATCAAAGAGAGCTGATATTTTTTCCTATTTTTTGTTAAGATTTTATAACGATTTATCCTCTGAGGGCTTCAACATCTCGAGCAATCACCAATTCTTCATCGGTTGGCACGACCAAAACTTTAACACGCGCTGCATCTGTTGAGATAATACCCGTAGTACCAAAGACATTTTTCTCAGGATCAATATCAAGACCAAACCAAGTCAAACCTTCAACAATCTTAGCCCGTAAGTTTGCGGCATTTTCACCGATACCGGCTGTGAAAACAAGTGCATCCGCACCATTTAAAACAGCTAAGTACTGACCGATAAACTTCTTGAGACGATCTGCAAACATATCATAGGCCAACTGACACTTAGGATCACCAGCTTCAACACCTGCTTCTAAATCACGCATATCATTCGTACGGCCTGTAACGCCTAAAATTCCTGATTCTTTGTTTAAAACATTAATAACTGCAGCCGCGTCATCCAAACCTGGAACATGCTCTACCAAATAAGGAATAATCGCCGGATCAATATCTCCTGAGCGTGTTCCCATCATCGGACCTGCAAGCGGAGTGAATCCCATTGAGGTATCCACAGATTTCCCACCATCAACAGCAGTCAAAGATACACCATTTCCAATATGAGCTGTGATGAGTTTTAAGTCTTCAAGCGGTTTGCCTAGTATATCAGCCGCCTGCTGGGCAACATAAAAATGGCTAGTCCCGTGAGCACCGTATTTACGAACCTGGTAGTCTGTGTAATATTTATCTTCAAGAGGGTAACGGTAGGCTACCTCAGGCATAGAAGCATGAAAGGCAGTATCAAAGACGACCACACTTGTAATATCTGGCAGAATTTCTCTAAATGCTCGAATACCAGCTGCGTTAGCCGGATTATGAAGCGGAGCAAGGGCTGCCAATTCTTCAACTTGTGCAAGAACTTCGTCGGTTACCAAGGCTGACTGTTTGAAAATTTCACCACCAGCAACGACACGATGGCCAACGCCAGTAATCTCTGAAAAATCTGAAATAATGCCAAAGCGCTTCAAGTCTTCTAGTAAAAGCTTAACAGCAACAGTGTGGTCCTTAATTGACAAGGTCTGTGATTCAGAGCGACCATCAAATTTTACGGTTGAAATAGCATCATCCAATCCGATACGTTCGATAATCCCCTTAGCCAATACTGTTTCTTCAGGCATCTGATAGAGTTGCCATTTTAAACTTGATGACCCAGCGTTAATTGCAATTGTTTTTGACATTGATCATTTTCCCCTTTTTTTCTAAAGCGTTTCCACCATTATAACAGATTTTAGACTAATTTGCATATTCCAAAACCCACTTTTTAAAGACCTGACTAAAATTCTGTAAAGTCTCAGGATCTTGTAAACTTTGTAATGGGTAGACAAAGGTCTCTTGAAATTCTACCTTTGGCTTTTGAAAAACAAAGAGTGATTTGGCCATCTCTTTCTTTCCAAACAGAGTTTCTGGCAGATTAATCATAACTACCAGTTGTGCCTCCTCCTTAAGCCAGACCTTTAAGAGATCGCTTTGAGCGCTCGTTAAAAGGTTATTAGGTGCTAGAAAAATCGCATAGCCGTCCGCTTTTAAATACTTAATAGACTGAGCCATCAAGAGATGATGGGCATAGGTATGCTCTTTTTTAGATGCTACTGAAAAGCGACTAGCAATGCTGTCATCTGGATAGTAGCCGACTGGCAAATCCGATAGAATAATGTCAGAAGGCTTTAAAAGTTGGGGACGAATCGCATCTCCTTGCACAAAATGAACGTCTGCTCCCATGACTTCTGCCATGCTAGCGGACAAGTCAATCAAGAGATCATCCAGTTCAATTCCTAGATAATCCAGGTCTTTTTGAGTGTTGTTGAGCAGTGTATTGGCTAAATTCCCAATACCAGAGCCGATTTCTAAGATTTCTAAACGGTCTTCTACTGTTAAAGTTTCAATCACAAATGCAATCAAAAATCCTATGCTGTCCGGTGTAAACTGATGATTATACTGTAAGGGCTCCGCCTGGTTCAACTTAATCAGCAAAAATTGATAGGCACGTCGCCATTCTTCTTTAGAAAGCGTTAAAGCCTTCAAAGCCTCATTGTTTTTTTGAATGGTGCCGTCTTGTACTGTCTCATTTAAATAGGCTAAATTCTGTTCAATCAAGGCATCGTAGGCATTGGTCATCAATTGATTTTGCATCAACTGAACATTCTCTAAGAGCAACTCATAAGCTGCTTCAATCTTTTCAAAATTCATAGTCTTATCATACCAAAAATCAGTGATTTTCGCTATTAATAGGGAATTGGTACTGAAAGACTTGCCCACCCGTTAACTGAACATCCACCTTTAACTGGCCGTCTTCGAGCTGGTAACGAGCCTCCCCTTTGTCAAAATAAAGTTGTCCTTTAGATAAGCTTTCCTCATCATGATTCACCTTTGGTGTATTCGCTACTTTTTCAGACAGTGGCTCTTCTCTCTCTTGAGCAACAGGCTCTGAATGCGCCTGACCTTCAATCGGTTCAAGTGTAGCAATAGACTCATCTCTGCTATCTTGATCGGCCTTACTCTCTTGATCAGTAGTTTGAGCATCCTCGATCCTCTCAATATCAGGTTCATCTGCTACGATTGCTTTACTTTCCAAGTCTTGTTCAACCGCTTCCTTGGTCCATTGAGCCATGGCATAGGCCGTTAAAGAATGAGTGTTGGCTTGATTGGTTTGGGCCAGCATCACTTGGCGATTAAGGTAGAACTGCAAAAGTAGACTAAAGAGGGCGAGCATCAAGAGGGCATAAAGAAGGATTCCTGCTCTAACGGTCTTTTTCCATGGCATGTACAAATTCCCTTTCTAAACCCGATTCAAATACTAAAGTGATATAGATTACTCCGTCTCTTTCAGAAATAGTGCTGTTTGCAACACCTTGGACCATCGGTTGATAGCCTAATCCAGCCCAATTTGTTTTTCTGAAGTCATCTTGACGTGACTGGCCAAAGGCTAACTCCTGATTTCCTTTCTTAACATAGAGACGATTGTTTTCCACTTTAACCAAATGGCTCTGGTCTAATTCCTGGCGCAGTTGCTCTGAAAAAATTAACCAATCTTTGGTCGGTTGTTGTTGTTGGTAGGAGACATCATGAGCAAGGGAACGAGTAAGCCCATCAAATACCAAAAGGCTACCAGAAAGGACCAGTAAGGCTACAAGACATTCTAGCAAGGTAAAGCCTTTAACCTTACTGTTCATTAATGCTGACAAGTATATCTCCTTTCTGGCTAATCTCTAACCCCTTATCCTTTCTTGAAATAACTATTTCTTGACCGTTAAGGCTCAACTGGTCGACACCTGTTTGCAACGCCATTTTAGCAACTTGAAAACCTTCCTCTTGTTGGAGGTAAGCATTTTGACGCGCTCGACTCGTGTCGATTTCAGTTAAAACAACCCCTACCAAGAGGGCAAAAAGGGCTGTTGCAATTAAGGATTCTAAAAGGATGTAAGCTTTAATCTGCTGTTTTTTTATATTTACCACTCCCTATATACAATTGATAATGGACGCTTTGCGTCGGTGTCTGAAAGCTTAGTTTCTGGAGAGAATTATTACCTCCATGCGTCTCGAAAACGACTGTTTGGTTTGGTCCTGTGATATCCTCTGGAAGAGTCACTGTCTGGTAGCCGTTGGTGATAGCACCATGAGACAATTGAAGCGTCAGTCGTTGGCCCTGCGCTTGGCTTAGCTCTTGTGTTTCTCGGTAGAGGTGTTCAAATTCAAGGAAAAATAACTGCTGGCGCACCTTGCTAAAAACAGGTTTGACCTGAGAAGATAACAGGATAGTCAGGCTGATTATGATGGTTAAAACCAGAAGGCTCTCTAACAGCGTAAAAGCTTTGACACTGGACTTCCAATCCTTATTCTCCCGCAACATGGTTGTTGTAAGTTTCCAATTGGTCATTGGTAATATAACCTTCACTTGCCAACGTTTCAGCGCTAGGTTCCCCAGCTGTTGGATTCGCGATAGCGTAGAGTTCCTTTTGACTCTCAACCACCTTGACAATAGCTTGATTTCCTGTTTTAGTCACGCTGTCCTTTTGCTTACTTAAATTAGGAACAAACAGCAGTAACAAAACACTGATGATAAGTAATACAATTAACATCTCAATCAATGTAAACGCTTTCGTATTTGTTTTAAGTATTTTTTCTTTTAAAGTTTTCATGATAATGTAACCTCCATGTTGTTATATATTGGTAAGAGCATGGCTGCATAGATCAGCACGATGACGAGAGCGACAAAGATAAAAATCAGGGGTTGAATTAGTTGCATTAACTGATTGACCTGAGTAAAAAATCGATCCCAACAATCTTGGGCATAGATGGTCAATTCCTGACCGAGTTTGGATTTGGCTTCACCGTACTCAATCATGAGTGAGAGTTCCTTTTCAAAGAAAGGATAGTCCTTCACTTTTTCGTGAAAGGTTTGACCATTTGATAGGCTTTGCTTCATGTCCTGACCGATTTCCGCAAATAACTTAGAGGGTTGGTCAACCATGATATCTAAAATCTGAGGCATTTCCAAACCCTGACTAATCAGATTCCCCCATTCTCTGGCATAATATCCTGTCAGATAACGTTTGACGAGTCGACCAAGGCCGGGTAGCTGAGCTAGAAAACAAGCTACCGGTAAGTGTGCTGTCCGCTTCATCCAAATCTTTATACCAAGAATTATCAGAACACTGAGACAGGCTATTCCTAAGAAAATCGAAGGAAAGTGCCCGACTAAAACCGTTGCCAGATTACCATCTGTCATCTGAGGTAAAAGGTAATTTTTCATCCCCAACATCAGAAAGACTAGAAAGCCAAGCAATACAACTGGGTAGGTAGCTACTTCAACCAGTTTTTTCTTGACTAATAGGACTTGACCTAGATAGGCTTCGACCTTTTCCAAAGAGAGGGCTAAATTACCATGGAGCTCAGCCAGACTTAACTGGGTTACAACTTGACTTGAAAAACCTAATTCTTGCATGATGCGTGAAAATGGTTGTCCTGCTACTAATCCTTTTTGCATCACATCAGTATAAGGGTCACTTAGGAGTTGACTTCTTTTTAGAAAATCAATGATTTCGGTCAAGTTAAATCCTGAATGAAAGAGATTATTAAATAAAGCAATAACTTTCTTTTGTTTAAGCAGTTTTAATTTTTTCGCTTTGCCACTGACGTTCAGAGAGATGTCCTGCTTCAAAAAGCTGATCAATCTGCTGGTTCCATTTGGTTGGCTGGTAATTTTCAAAGTCTTGATCGGCAAAATCAACGATACCTCCTCCTACTAATAAACGCTGGTAATAAATGCCTTGAAGGCTGTTTTTTAACTCCTCTGGCGTTACGCCTAACTCCAACAAGCGATCGTAAACACCACTAATAGACTTGGCATGTATGGTTGAAAAAACGGTAGCACCTGTTAAGCTAGCGCGGACAACAGCCCGGGCTGTTTGACTATCCCGGATTTCTCCTATAATCAGTAAATCCGGTCGATGCCTTAGCGACAATTTGATTAAATCATCATAGGTTGATCCAATCGCTTCATTGAGTTGCAGTTGGAGCATCTCCTCTTGTTTGATTTCGACTGGGTCTTCAATGGTAATGACCTGCTGGCCTTGAAAACGAAGACGAGCCAAGTGATACATCAGAGAGGTCTTGCCACTGCCGACAGGTCCCGAAAAGAGATATAGTCCTCTTCCTTTCACATCATCTGATAGTTTTTTAACATTTTCAAACCAGAAAGACAAATCCTTGTCCAAGTCATAGATGAGCCGGATGACCAAACTCTCATGTCCTTTATAGTCACCAACCGTTGATAGCCTGAGTGAAATCGTTCCTTCTCCATAATCATACTGACAAGAGCCAAGCTGGCTCCGACGCTTCTCTCCGACATTCATACCTGAAACAAACTTGAAATGCCCAACGATGGCCTGCATGTCATCGTAAGGAAACTCTCCCATAAATTGCCGCTCATCATTGTGACGGCGATACAATTCAAAATGGGTGTCCTTGGGTAAAAAGTAAAGATCACTAATGCGGTCCTTTACCGCATCGGCAATCAATTGTTTTGCACGTTCTTGTACCATTCCTCTTCCTTTCCTGACCTTCCTCTCAAAGTGATACATCTTATTGATCGCCAATTAGTATTGACTCTTTAATACGACAGGTCATCTTTTCTGAACCAACTCTTAGCCAATGCTCCCTTACTTTTACATTCGTAATAAACAAAAAAAGTCGACAAAAAATGTCAACTTTTTTAGCATTACTAGTTTAGGCTTCTTTTTGCAGGCGGCAGATTTTTACTTTGGATGAAGGCTCGGACACTGTTTTCGAAAGCGGTGTTACCGATTCAGAGACTGTTCTGATCAGCAGAGAATGGAACTGTTGTAAATTCTCACCACATTCTTCGCACCAACGCTGTTCGTCAGGATTCCAAAAAGCTACCATGACATCCTGGTCCGGCTGGTCTCGTTTTTCTTCTTTTTTAGGGAAAAGCTGCGCAAATTGCTCTCCCTTCATTTGATAGAAGCTGAGTGCTTCACCATAGGATTCAAAGAGTTCAAAGCTTACAATATCCTCTTCCCAACCCTCTAAAAACCACCAGGGTTCATAATCTCCAAATAATTCAATCACTTGATACATGGTTTCATACTTCCTTTATGTATCGTATTATATCTGAAAATTTGAAAAATAGGAAAAAATTTGCTTATGACATCCTTCTTCTAATCCTCTTATCTTACTGATGCCCTTCTAATCGTTGTCGTTTCTCAGGTATTATCTCAATGAAACTCTGTCTGACATCCAAAGATTCGAGTTGTTCCTTAACCTGCTTTTTCAACCGATATTGCTCCTCTACTGAGGTTAAGGCCGTTTCTATTTTCAACCCCATGATGAGCGTTCGTCCATCTGTTGTGATAGGGGTTTTCGTTACGATTTGGCTAACACCTGAAACTTTTTCAATCGCTTCATAAATTCTGGTTAATTCTATCGATTTAGGTAATCCTGTAAGGAAAATTTGACAAATATCTAAATAAGTCGGTACCGTTTTAATCAACATTGTCAGCCCGATTCCGATAGATAAGAGTGGGTCTAAAAAATACCAGTCTGTGACTTGTAAGATGAGGGCTACAAGAATAACAGCTATCCACCCTAACACATCTTCTAAAAGATGAAGATTCAACATATTGCCGTTTACTGAATCTTTTCCTCTCAAGACATAGGTAGATACTAAGTTTGCAAAGACCGCCAAGACTCCAACGATAAGCATACCTTTAGAGTTGACAGGCCAAGGATCTCTCAGAGATAGTAAACCGAACGTAATGGCAATTAGGGAACCTACAATCATCACACTAGATGAAATTAAGGCTCCTAACAGGGAAAAGCGTCGGTATCCCAAAGGGTACTGATCATCTGCTGGTAATCCTGATACTTTTTCAAAAAACCAGGATAGGCCAATAGCAATAGCATCTCCTAAGTCATGAATGGCATCTGAAAAAAGAGCTGTCGATCGAAATCGCCCAGCAAAAAAAAGTTCCATCCCAGCAAAGGCCAAATTAATAAGACCAACAATTCCCATTTGCCGACTTATCGATTGGGAGTCATGATCGACTCCCAAATGATGACTCAAATGATGGTCATGGTGGTGATGGCATCTATGGTTTTTTTCCTTATCTACTAATCTAATACTTAACATCTTTTTCTACCTCTCTCCATCGACAACAGATTTAAACAAGGCTTGTACTTCCTGATCCACCTGACTCGTTAGATGAAGTTGATTCCCATCTCTTCGTTGGGGTTCTAGCACTATTGGCCCTTGACCATTAGCAATTACAAAAAGGTAGGTATGTTTCAACTCTGCAGAAGGATCTTCTTGATTTGAAAAAACAGCAACAATATGCCAGCCCGGCTGTTCTGCAGTCTGAGAATAGCGAAAATCCTGAGCCTTGCCATCAACAAGAGCTTGTCCCTTTTCTTGAACGAGGCCTTTAGGCAGTTCTGTCCCTTGCCAGTCGATACCATTTCCCATAAAATATTCTTTATAGTTTCCTTGACCAACAGGTCTATAAGTCATCAACTTTTGCCTAAGATTCTCTGCTTTACTAAGATTCCAAGGTGTATCTAGTGTCGTTTGAGCTGTTTGGTGAACATGACCAACTATTAGTGACTTATTAGTAGCCAATTTTGATGCCAGTGGAAAATGAGTGTGTCCTTGATGTGAAAGGGTCTGCCCGCCTGATTGATTTCCAAGACTTGGTCCAATAATCAGTAGCGCTAGGGCGGCTGGAAAAAGGAGGAAGAACCCTTTCACGATAAGCATTAATCTTTGCTTTCTTGCCATTTTTTACTCCGTTTTTTGATAAACTGCTTCATTATAGAGGGTATACTCTTTCTCATCAAAAATGGAAATACCATAGGCCATCTCATCATCTGTGACCGCTAACTTACGGTAAGTTATGCCAGTTCCATTATGGTAAAAAGGATTATGAGAATTGCTAACTAAAATCTGTTTTTTGTAAGCATAATAATCTGTTTTTTGAAGTGCCACATCTAAAGCTTCTGGTGAATAGGCAATGATTCCAAAATAACTGTATGAAAGTTGCCCATACTCCGGTATTGTATTTTGTCCAACAAAATATTGAGTTCCTGTCTGTTCATCTAAAAAATAGGCAACTTTTAAATAAATGCCCTCAGCAGACTCTGTTTTTTCCAAATCAACCGGTTTTCCATATAAACCTTCTAAGTAAGCATACATGTCTTCATAGCTAGCCAAACTCTTTTTATTGAATAATTGGTCTGGTAATAAAATTTCTTCTTGCTTGAATACTTTTTTTAAGCTTACCACCTCAGCCTGTTGTAAGCTCTCTTGCGATGACAAGGTGTTTTGAGCCTGTTCGCAACCGACCAACATCAATAAAGCAATCCATACAAACGTAATCTTTCTCATAACTACCTCTCTTTATGAGCAAAAGGGCGGGGACACGTCCCTGACCCTTATGCCTTATTAAATCCCATCCATTGGTTACGATTCTGGTGCAGCAAGACCAACACCAGTTGGTTTAAGACTTTCGGTTTCACCACCATCTGTCGGCCCCGTCACTTTGCCATTAAAGCCCATAGCATCTCCAACACGAATCGCAATGTCGGTATCATCAAATTCACCATCAAACATATAAGCACCTGAACCCATGGCATAAACAGGAACCTTGTCTCCAGAGTGATCCGTTGTAGTCCATGCTAAGCCAGCCTTTTTATTAATGATTCGAGTTGCTGTAATGGAAACTGGTATATAGCCACCATAATTGGTGTTTTGATCTGCAGAATCCTTCTTGGATTCTTCAAAGGCCACCTTTAGCGCTTCATATTCTTCTTTTGAGCACCGTAAACGATTATCAGCTTGAACCTTCAAATAGTCTTCTTCTTCAGCATTTGTAATCATTTCTGTTGGTGCATCTGCATCAAGAATCAGTCCAAAGAATTCTTCAATCTTTGGAGCAAATTCTTCAAACGTCATGTTTGGATTTTTTTCCAATTCTGAAGTAACGATATCATTGAAGGCGGTTTGTGACCCTTTTTGATTGGTCAACAAATCAAAATAAGTTTCATAACCAGTTGATTCATTTCCAATTGTAAAACCACCCGTCGCATGGTCAGCAGTAACCACGATTAAGGTATCGTCTGGATGCTCGTTATAAAAATCAATAGCAACTTGGATGGATTCCTGAAAATCAATAACCTCTTCCATGGTGGTTACACCATCGTTTGCGTGCTCAGCCCAATCGATTTTTCCAGATTCTGCCATCATAAAGAAGCCAGCTGGATTATCCTCCATCACTTCAATGCCTTTAGCCACCATATCACTAAAACTCTGGCTCTGTTCCGTCTTGTCAATGGCATAGGTCATGGCACCGTCATCCTGAAGTTCTTCAGCTACCCAATAAACTTTTTCAGAATTTTTATCTATTTTTTCAGCATCTGCCGCGGTTTCAACAATAGTATAGCCATTGTCTTTCATGATATCAAAGAGATCTTTTTGATCTTTCTCTTTACCTGTCCGATGCTTTAAAGAGCCGCCTGCAAAATAGTCAAAATTAGTTTCTGCCATCTGAGCACCAATCTCGTAGTAGGAATTGCGAGATTCTTCATTGGCATAATAGGCAGCTGGTGTGGCATGGTTCAAGGTTACCGTTGAAAGAATCCCGACAGATTTTCCAGCACGCTTTGCTTTTTCAGCAACTGAATCTGCCGCCTTTGAAAAATCTCCGCTTAACCCAACTGTATTGGTTTGTGTCTTGATCCCTGTCGCAAAAGCAGTTGCTGTTGATGCTGAGTCTGGGATAAAGGAATGGCAGTCAAATTGTGTTTTCAAGCCGACAACTGGCATTTCTGTAAAGTTCATCCGATCTGGAAAAACTTCTCCTGCATTTGTCCGTGTAAACCCGAGATAATTTTCCGCTGCAGTAACGGGTGTCACACCCATCCCATCCCCTATAAACATAAAGACATATTTGGCTTGGTTTTGATTGACCTTTGAATAATCTTCTGTTTTAGGACGTTCGGTGTCGTACATCTCCACTTCTTTTCCAGCAGCAGTTTCTTTAGCGAGCTCGGCATCATTTGCTGCTGCGATATCTAAAGACGTTTCTGATACAGTTTCTGTAGTAGCCACCGAACCTGTCTTTTCTGTCTGAGAAGGTGTCGCACAAGCTGTCAAAATAAGCGTAGATGACGCTAAAATGATCCCTAGCCGTTGCAGCAATTTTCGGTTGAATGTCATAAGATTCTCCTCATTTTCTTTTTACAAGTGTTAGTTTAATCTATTTATTTCTTGTTTTGATGCATTTGCTGTAAAGAATGTGTGAAGTTTTTTACTATATCAAAAAAAGAGCCTCTTTGAGACTCTTTCTCTACTTATTTGATGTCGTCCGCTGCGACATCCTCACCAAACCATTTATCTGAAATTTCGCCGAAAGTTCCATCTGTATAGAGTTCTTTTAGGGCTTGGTTAATCTTGTCCACCAAGGTTTTATCTGCCTTACGAGCACCGACAGCGAAGGCTTCACTGGTGTAACCTGGTACGATAACATTATAGTCATCCAAAATGCCTTCCTGGGCCAAATAATAATTGGCATAAACGCGGTCAATCAAGAGACCATCAATCCGTTCATTCTTTAAGTCAATCAAAGCTTCGTTAAAGGTTGCGTATTGATTGGCATCATTGGTAGCCACTAACTCTTTAAGCACACTCGCTTCGTCTGTAAACACTTGATAGCCTGAAGATCCCGCCTGAGCGCCTAAGACCTTGTCCGTCATGCCTTCTGTGTTGGTGATACCTAAGCTTTTTTTGGTCACGAGTACTTGCTCGTTTGCCATGTAATGCTCTGTAAAGAGAACGAGTTCACGACGCGCATCTGTCGCTGTATAGCCATTCCAAATGAGGTCAATATTGCCATTGTTCAGTTCTGTTTCTTTTAGGTCCCAATCAATCGGTTGCCATTCAATACTTACACCGTATTTATCAAATACAGCTGTTGCAAGGTCAATATCAAAACCGACATTTTCCCCAGAAGTATCTTCATACCCCATTGGTACAAAGGTATTGTCAAATCCAATGGTAATTTTACCTGCTTGTTCAATCTGCTCCCAGCTATCTGTCTGAGCATCATTCGATGCCTTAGTTCCACAGGCTGCAAGACCAATAATGGCTACCAATGAGGCAGCTGCTTTAACGATTTTTTTCATTATTTTCTCCTTTTGTTAATAAGTTAAGGTGTGATTTTTATCTAGCCAATATTTAGAAATGTTTTGGCTCGATGGTAATAATACGATCAGCAATTGTTTGCGCAAAAGTCATGTCATGTGTCACAACAATCTGGGTAATTCCTGACGTTTTATTATCAAGAATGAGCCGTTCCACTTCCCGTCTTAATTCCGGATCAAGTGCAGACGTCGGTTCATCAAATCCAATCATTTCTGGTGAAATCATCATAGCTCTAGCCAAGGCAACCCGCTGTTTTTGACCTCCCGATAATGAATAAGGGTAAGCCGACGCATGCTGACTTAAACCTAGGGTCTCTAAGAGGGCATTCGCACGATTCTCAGCTTCTTGCCTGGTTTGGTTCATCGTCTTCATTGGTGATAACGTCAAGTTTTCCATTACCGATAAATGCGGAAAGAGCTGAAAATCTTGAAAGACAAATCCCAACAAGTTTGCCTCTTCCAAATGCTCTAGAGGAAGTGATTCCCCATTATAAACTAATTCGCCTGAATCAATAGATTCCAAGCCAGCTAGCATTCGAAGTAAGGTTGTTTTCCCACCACCAGACTGCCCTACAATTGCCAATGTCTCTCCAGCAGGAATCTCCAAACTATAATCTGAAAAAATCTGTTTATCGCCAAATCGTTTTGAAATATGTTTTAGTTCTAACATGATTCCTCCTATCTGTAATAATTATAGCGTTGTTCAACCTTCTTAGAGACCAGTGTTACCACACCAATCATCAGAAGATAGATGGCCCCTGCAATAAACATAGGCGCAAGACTAGCATCACGGTTAGCAGCTGTTCGACTGGCTAAGAGGAGATCCCCAACACCCAAAGCATAGACCAAGGCGGTATCTTTGACCAGGGTTATAACTTCGTTAAAAATACTTGGAAGGACAATTTTAATGACCTGAGGAAGAACAATGTAGCGAACCGTTTGAAAAGAACTTAGTTTGAGAACTTTGGCAGCTTCGTACTGACCAGCAGGTATGGCTTCAATACCCCCTCGGAAAATCTCTGCAAAATAAGCCCCATAGTTTAAGGTAAAAGCAATAATTGCCGCTGTCATCCGATCAAAGGTTATGCCGACACTTGGCAGAACATAGTAAACAAAGATTAACTGTAATAATAACGGTGTTCCCCGCATAACTAGAACGTAAACTTGTAAAAACCATTGCAAGGGTTTAAAGGCAATTCTCTGTAAAAAGGCTAAAACAACGCCTAAAGGGATAGATAAAACTAAAACAAGGACAAATAGATGGACTGTAACACCCGCTCCCTTTAACAGGTTGGGCAAGACCTCTAAAATATAATCCATAATAACCTCCAAACAATATTGTTTTATTATACCACCTTTTGCATGATTATACTAGGTTTATTTCATAACATTTCTTAACGTAACGATTTCTCCTAGACCGAAGCTAAACGCAAATCAAAAAGGCAGATAGCCATTTTAGAAAAAGCTGGCTCTATAATTTCTGTAGTGGGTAAAAACCTTACGGAGATTATGGAGCCTTTTTGAGTGTAGAAAAAAAGTCACATATGATCTATAATGAAAAGTGACCAAACAACTCATTAGAAAGACACATATGGAACATCTTAAGAATACCACAGATTTAATCGGATTGGAAGACCCAAATATC
>NZ_JAUSTM010000013.1 GCF_030812835.1 Streptococcus moroccensis | reverse complement strand
TGTGTTTGTGGTGAACTACATTATATCTCTCTGAGGTGTTTTTGTATACTTTTTTCTCAACTAGAAAGTGGCTAACTCCATTTTAGAACTTTCGATCGTGGGGAAATTGAGTTAATTTTTGCATAAAAGAATCCTTTCTATTGATTTTCTTAAATATATTACAACACTTAAAGTATATCATTTTTTGATAGAAAACGCTATCATTTTACGTTATTGGAACTAATAGTGTTAAAACTAAGCCAGGCTTGTTCCTGAAAATAAGTTTGGCTCAGACAACAAGACACTTTGCAATACCAATGGGGCATGACCCTGTCTTCATTTCCTTGCCAATTCAATCAAAATCAAGGGCTTACTGCTATCTTTCACATCTCTGTTCCTTGTCATTGGTACTTACCTGAAATCACTAAAAAGAGCCTGGGATAATAGTCCCAAGCTTCTCTATGGTTCACTCCATGATTTCTTAAAATTTACGAATGTCATCCGTCTGATATCTGGCACGCGCTCCACCGATCAGTTTAGGACGCGTGGTCAGAGCGGTCACGTGAGCCCCTCCCAATTCCCGCTGAACCGGTCTTAAGGGAACTTGAACGTGCTTGATGTGCATGCCAATAGCCGTGTCTCCAATATCAAGGCCTGTATGAGCAGTGATAAACTCCACCTCAACAGGGTCCGCCATATAATCAAACGCTGCTAATTGGCCACTACCTCCTGCATGCAGGCTAGGAAGGACATTGACAATTTCAAGGTCTTTTTGCAGAGCCAATTCTCGCTCAACGACTAGGGCTCGATTGAGGTGCTCACAGCCTTGGACAGCTAGATAGATACCACGCTTGGTCAACTCGTCCAATATCGTTTTGACAATGACCTGACCGATATCACGGCTAGAAGCCTTACCGATAACACCACCAGCAACCTCGCTAGACGACAGGCCAAGGACAAATATTTGACCTTTTTGGATGGCACTGCGCTCCAGAATATCGTCTAGAATCAGCTTGGTTTCCTGTGAAAGTTTTTCAAGATTCATCTGACTAGGCCTCCACGACTTTTGCGGCAACCAAGAGACGGTAGAGGGCATTGCCAAGGGCTGCCCCGACAAGGTTTTGCATGATGTTATGCGGCACATCGGCTAGGGCTGCGCCCCAGCCATGCATGAAACCTGAGAAGACAAAATAGCCCCCAACCATGCTGACAAGCGCCAAGGCTTGTCCGAGCCAAAAGAGTTTTCCCTTGAAGCCTGCAAAATACCCTTGCAAGCCGTGATTTATAAGACTAGCCACCATCCACTGAGGATAACCCGCAATCAGGTCAATCAAGAAGCCTGATAGACCACCGACGATGGCTCCCTCACGCTTGCCTAGATAAAAGGCTGTAAAGAAAATCCCAGCATCTAGAAGGGTCACCATACCTGTCGGCGTTGGCAGGCGAAAGATATTGCCCATGGTGATGGTCAGGGCTGTCAAAATAGCTAAAAGCGTTAGTTTTTGTAGGTTAGTCTTTTTCATAGTGTTGTTTTACTCCATATTGATCGGAATGACGAATGGCTTCATAAACGAAATCCTTGGATAAGCGGACTGCTTCCTTGACAGGTTGTCCATTGACCAGCTGGCTAGCGATGCTAGAGGCAAAGGTGCAACCTGCCCCAACATTGTTGGTCTCAAGGATTGGATACTCCAGAACCGTATAGTCCACACCGTCATAAAAGACATCGAGGGCCACTTCTTGACTGAACCGATTACCGCCTTTGATGACAACATTGGTTGCACCCAAGTCATGGAGGTGCTTAGCCACTGCCTTCATGTCCTCGAGGGTTTTGATTGGCCTTTGAGCCAAAAGCTCCGCTTCTACCAAGTTAGGGGTGATGATGGTGGCATAGGGGAAGAACTTGAGGAGTTCGTCCCGAAGCGCACTGACCTCGACATCATGGCTTTCCTTGCAGACCAGAACAGGATCCAAAACAATGGGAATGTCCTTGTGAGCCTTGACAAAGTCCAAGGCCAGCTCGGCCACAGCCACATTGGGCAAGAGACCTAACTTAATCCCTGAAAAGGGCACGTTTTTGAGGCTATTTAATTGGTGGCCAAAGACAGTTTGGTCCGTTCCAAAGACTTCAAAACCATTTTCTGTCATGGCTGTCAGGCAGGTCACTGCCACAAAGCCATGAATGCCGTTGGCTGAGTATGTCGAGAGGTCCGCATAGAGGCCACCGCCACTAAAAATGTCATTACCTGAAATCGCTAATAAATACTTAGTTGTCATAGTATATCTCCTTTAGATAGAGGCCGTTTCCGGCAGCGGTTGGACCAGCTAGATTGCGGTCCATCTTGTCCAAGATGACCTTGATTTGCCCAACAGGCATACGGCCATTCCCGATTTTCAAGAGGGTGCCGACCATATTGCGGACCTGCTTATAGAGAAAGCCATTTCCTGAGAAGGTAAAAACGAGAAAACCAGTGTGCGGATCCAGCTCAACCCGAGCTTCTGTAATAGTGCGCACCTTGTCTTCGACCGAGGTCCCAGAAGCTGTAAACCCCGTGAAATCATGGGTACCAACCAAGTCCTGAATCGCCTCCTGCATCAGTGCCAAATCCAGCGGATACGGATAATGAGTAGCATAGTGCCGCATCATGGGATTCTTCGGACGGCCATTGTCCACCAAGAACTCGTAGGTCTTACTGTGCTTGTTGTAGCGGGCGTGAAAGTCGTCTGAAGCTTGCTCCACTGCCACCACATCGATGTCATCTGGCGACTGGGTATCTAGGCCAAAGCGGAGCTTCTCCACATCCCGCACTTCCGGCAAATCAAAGTGGATAACTTGACCATAGGCATGGACACCCGCATCGGTACGACCCGCTCCGTGCACGGTCACTTCTTGTCCTCTGTTGAGGCGTTTCAAGGTTTTTTCTAATTCTTCCTGAACAGACCGTGCTTCTGGCTGGCGTTGAAAACCTGAAAAGAGCGTTCCGTCATAAGAAATAATGGCTTTGTATCGTGTCATAGACCTTATTTTACGCTTTTTAAGGGGGAAGTCAACGAAATCTCTCGGTGTCTGTACGGGGACAGTTATAGAGCCTAAATAAAAAAGCTGACGAATCAGCTTTTATCTTAGTGTTTTATTCCCCTTCGAGGGCATCTTTAATGGACTCAAAGAACCCTTTTTTCTTGCCGGGCTGAACAGACTCTCCTGAGGCCTCCGCAAAGGCTTTGAGAGCTTCTTTTTGGCGGTCATTGAGTTTGGTTGGGGTGACGATATTAACCGTTACAAACTGATCTCCTTGACCATTGCCACGCAATTGAGGCGCTCCTTTTCCACGCAAGCGGAATCGTTTACCTGTCTGTGTTCCTGCTGGAATCGTCATTTCGACATCCCCATGAACTGTTGGAATATCCACTGTGTCTCCCAATGTTGCTTGGACAAAACTGATGTCTAGGTTGTAGAGGATTGTCGTGCCATTGCGCTCGAATTTATCACTGGCTAAGACATTAACCACCACATAAAGGTCGCCATAAGGACCACCATTGAAACCTGCTTCTCCTTGGCCTGCTAAACGAATTTGTTGGCCAGTTTCAATCCCGGCTGGAATTTTTACATTAACCGAATGGGCTTGTTTTTCATGACCACTCCCATGACAGGTTTGGCAAGGATCCTTGATTTCTTGACCACGACCGTGACAGACATCACAGGTCACTTGGCGACGCATCATCCCAAGAGGTGTTTGTGTGTCAACATTGATAACACCAGAACCATGACAGCGGCCACAGGTAACAGGACTAGTTCCTGGCTTAGCACCAGAGCCATGACAGGTATGACAGCTAGCTTCACGATTGTACTTGACTTCTTTTTCAGTTCCAAAAATGGCTTCTTCAAATTTGACATTAACACGGTATTGAAGGTCATCTCCCTGACGTGGGGCATTAGGATTACGAGTAGCACCACCACCGCCGAAGAAACTGGAGAAGATATCTTCGAAGCCACCAAAACCACCGCCATCAAAACCACCGTTAAAGCCGCCACCGCCGAAGCCACCATTAGCTCCTGCAGGGCCATATTGATCATAAGCAGCCCGTTTTTGATCGTCGCTCAGAGTTTCATAAGCCTCCTGGACATCCTTGTATTTCTGCTCTGCACCAGCCTCCTTGTTGATGTCTGGGTGGTACTTTTTAGACATCTTACGGTAAGCTTTCTTGATTTCATCCGCAGAGGCATTTTTAGAAACCCCCAGACGATCGTAGTATTCTGTATTGTTCATAATTAAGATACAAAGGGCGTTAAGGGGACACCGCCAAAATAGGAATTTTAATGACGGACGTCTTGCGTCCTAGTTAAAATTATCTTTTTGGCCCAGTCCCTAGCCCGTGTTCAGTTCAGAACACTTGTATTCCTTTCTGTAATTTCATCTCAAAGAAAAATAGGAAATCCGACGTAGATACTTTACGTATCTAGGAGGTATTTCTCTTTTTTTCACAACGTCGTAGGCGTATTCAAATCTATAACAGATATGATACGCCTCAGCCGTGTTCTGTTAAGAACACTTATTCCTTTCTGTAAATCTAGTAGAATGCTAACTTTTTTGTTCAGTAGACTTAACTCTCGCTACTCTCAAAGAAGCACTATTTACCGATTATTGATGGTAATTTTTTCAAAGCTTTGCTTAAATTCTTGAAATTCTGATTCGGAAAACGTAAAAATCAAGTCATTAGGCTCTAGGTATTCTTTTTCTCTGAAAAAGCTATCAGCATTTTCCACAAGGTCTAAGCTTTCTAAAACCTTTCGTGAGAAGGCATTTACGGAGAAACCTGTCCCTGTAATGATATTTTTATCTTCACAAACGGGTAGCGGGCGAAAATTTTCTTTTGGAAGGAAATCGAAATAGTCAAAGAAATTCTGCCAAAGGCCACCTGTAAAGGTCGCGTTATCTAGTAGCCCCGCCTTAGCTAATAAGATTGGAGCCGAAGAAATGGCAGCGATTTTTAGACGTTGCGTATCTAGATTCGCCAAATATTGAATGAGATCATCATCCAGCAAAGCCGATGTAAAATCTATCATACCTGGCAGCAAAAGGCAAGAATAATCATCCATCTGTACCTCTGATAAGGTTTTAGTCGGCACGCAGGGCAACCCATCCTCCGAAAAGACTGTTTCAAGATTTGAAGCAATATAGTCAATTTCTATACCAAAATGTAAGACCAACGTACTTGTTAGAGGCGCAATCTCATAGAGGGAAAAATTGGGATAGAGCAAGCAAGCTACTTTTTTCATCGTTTCCTCCTACTAATAAATCTATTTAGCCAAAAACAGAGGTTGGAGTGCAACCTCTGTGATTTTGGGCATTTCAATATAAACTAAGAAAGATTTAAAACAGCAATGAGTTCCTCACCATCTTTTTCGCCTGTTTCTTGAAAACCACATTTGGCATAAAGGTTTTGAGCTAATCGATTTTCAGGTTCATAAGATAGCCAAAGATACTTGGCTGGGCCATTTGGAAATGTATTAACAAACTCAGTTGCTAGCTCCACAGCTTTTTTACCATAACCATTACCTTGATAGCGTTTATCAATCATTAACCTCCAAAGGTTATAATTACTCTCAGCTATTTCAGGTGCACTATCCCAGCACTTACCGTAACCAAGCATTATAAATCCAACTAGCTGCGCTTCATCATATAAGCCAAAAGGGAAGACATGACCACCTTTTGAGAGTATTAAATAAGCTTCTGTTAGACTAACTGCGTTACTTGCAACAAATGACATTTGGTTACTACTAACATTCAATGCTAATATATCCCATACATTTTGTTCCGTAACCTCTTCAAACCGTAACATTTTGACACCTTTTAATTTATTCTAGTTTAAACCATTAGGATATGAAGAAGCAAAATCAATTTTATCTTATCGTTGAGCTAGTCAGTCGTTTAGGTAATGCGCCATAGTAACTTTTGTAACTGAGCACGAGCTAAAATCCTAGTGAAAATGATGAACTTCCTTGTGTGCAAGAACACTGCGTCAGTCCCCTATTTTCATACGGATTTTCAAACGGTCTTTGCATCTTACTTCTCCGTAAACTCGCCATCAACGACATCGTCGTTTCCGTCAGCTGCTCCTGTTGGCTCAGCACCTTCTGCGCCTGCTTGGGCTTGTTGAGCTGCAGCTGCTTGTTCATAGAGTTTCACTGCCAAAGCTTGGGCTTTTTCGTTAAGGTTTTCTAATTTAGCCTTCATGTCATCGATGTTGTTCGCTTCTTGCGCAGCTTTCAACTCATCGAGGGCTGTTTGAGCGGCATCACGTTCAGTGTCAAAGCCTTGCCCTTCTGTATCTTTGAGGGTCTTCTCAGTCGCAAAGATAGCTTGGTCTACCTCGTTACGAAGGTCTACTTCTTCTTTGCGTTTGGCATCGGCTTCAGCGTTAGCCTCAGCGTCTTTCATCATGCGGTCAATTTCTTCTTCGCTAAGGCCATCATTTGATTTGATAACAATGGTTTGCTCTTTTTGCGTACCAAGGTCTTTGGCTTTAACCGATACGATACCGTTCTTGTCAATATCAAAGGTTACTTCGATTTGTGGGATACCGCGAGGCGCAGCAGGAATGTCTGTCAATTGGAAACGTCCAAGCGTCTTGTTGTCTGCTGCCATTGGGCGCTCACCTTGAAGGACATGGATATCAACCGCTGGTTGGTTATCAGCCGCCGTTGAGAAGACTTGAGATTTAGATGTTGGAATGGTCGTGTTACGATCGATAAGTTTAGTAAAGACACCACCCATGGTTTCGATACCGAGTGACAATGGTGTCACATCTAGAAGAACAACGTCTTTGACATCACCAGTGATCACGCCACCTTGGATAGCAGCACCCATCGCAACGACTTCATCAGGGTTAACCGATTTATTTGGCTCTTTACCAGTTTCAGCCTTAACCGCTTCAACCACAGCAGGGATACGAGTTGACCCACCGACAAGGATAACTTCGTCGATTTCTGACAAGGAAAGACCTGCATCTGAAAGGGCTTGACGAACAGGTGTCTTCGTACGCTCGACAAGATCACGTGTTAAATCGTCGAATTTGGCACGAGAAAGTGTCAGATCCAAGTGGAGCGGTCCAGCGTCACCAGCTGTGATAAATGGCAAGCTGATTTGAGTAGATGTCACACCTGAAAGGTCTTTTTTCGCTTTTTCAGCAGCGTCTTTCAAACGTTGCATCGCCATCTTGTCTTTGCTAAGGTCAATGCCGTTTTCTTTCTTGAATTCAGCCACCAAGTAGTCCATGATTTTTTCATCAAAATCATCCCCACCAAGTTTGTTGTCACCAGCAGTTGCTAAGACATCAAAGACACCATCACCGAGTTCAAGGATTGACACATCAAAGGTACCACCACCAAGGTCGAAGACCAAGATTTTTTCGTCCTTATCTGTCTTGTCAAGACCATAAGCAAGAGCTGCTGCAGTTGGTTCGTTGACGATACGTTCTACTTCAAGGCCTGCAATTTTACCAGCGTCTTTTGTCGCTTGGCGTTGGGCATCGTTAAAGTAAGCTGGAACAGTGATAACGGCTTTGGTTACCTTTTCGCCAAGGTATTCTTCAGCGTACCCTTTAAGGTATTGAAGAATCATTGCTGAGATTTCTTGTGGTGTGTAAGTTTTGCCGTTAGCTTCTACTTTTTCAGACGTTCCCATTTTTGACTTGATAGACAGGATCGTATCTGGGTTTGTTACCGCTTGGCGTTTAGCCGCGTCACCAACGATGATTTCACCGTTTTTGAAAGACACAACGGATGGTGTTGTACGGTTCCCTTCTGGGTTTGCGATGATTTTGCTTTCAGTTCCTTCAAGAACTGCGACTGCTGAGTTGGTTGTCCCTAAGTCAATACCGATAATTTTAGACATATGTTTTTCCTCTTTAATCTTATTTCTTTTTTGATAGTTTTCTTAAGTGGTGGGGACGGCAGCGACCTCCTCCGGAGTTCCATGCCTAAATGTTGAACCCAAGGTTTCAACATTTCCCTGTCAGATAACAATCCTTGTTATCTGACGATCACCACGGCGAAAACCATCGCCTTTGCAAGCCTTTGGCTTGCTTTTCTCTTTATTGCGCAGTAGTTGACTGCACTTTATATGCCTTCCAGGCTATAAAGTGCTAGTCAACCTTGCGGGGGTGCGTCAACGAAATCAAAGATTTCTGACTTACCGCCTAGTTTACCGTCTTTTCGGACTTGATTAGTTTTAGTTTATGAATTAACTACCATAGCGGTTGCTGTATCATGACAAGACGTTTTAGTCCCCATCATTAGTGACTAGTTAATTATAAACCACCACCATAGCAGGTCTTAATAAGCGCTCATGGAGTTGGTAGCCTTTTTGGAGGACTTGGGCAATGCTATCTGCTGGATTGTCATCGTCAGCAGGAATGCTTTGAACAGCCATGTGGTAATTCGGGTCAAAGCTCTCCATCGAAACTTCGGTGACTCCTTCTTCTTTTAAAGCTTGAATCAAGCTATCTTGAACCATTTCAAGGCCTTTTTTAACATCGTCGGTCAATCCTTCAACAGCTAGAGCACGCTCCAAATTATCAAGGCTTGGCAAGATTTTTTTGGCCAAGTCTTGCGAACGGTAGCGTTGCAAGGTTTGACGTTCCTCGTTAGAACGGCGCTGGATGTTTTGCATCTCAGCATGGGCGCGCAAATACTTGTTTTCAAAGTCTTCTGCTCGCTCATTGGCCAAGTCAAGTTCTGATTTTTCAGGTTCAGTAGCTTCAGTTGTCTCAGGAGCTTCTTCCTCTACTATATCTTCTATAACCTCTTCTAAGACCTCTTCTTGGTCTGCCAAAATTTCTTCTTGCTCCTTATTTTCTTCTTTTTTCTTAGACACTTTTTCCTCCTTTTTAATTGACTTCGTAATGGTTACTGCTTAGGTAACGATAGAAATCTGTTAACTTCATGCTTAGCACACGATTGACAAGATTGACTTGACTGACTGTTCGCTTGTAATCAAGGGTAATCGGCCCAATCAATGTTAGAACCCCATAACCCCGATAGGGGACTAGAAATTTCTGACTGATCACTGTCAATTGAGAGAGTTTAGAGAGACGATTATCCGCCACCTTAACAACCTGCATCTGCTCTTCGCCAAGTCCTTCACGAATTTCAGACGCAACCGCTTGAAGGTTATCCAAATATTGGTAGGCTGAAAAATCAGCGACTTCTAAGAGCTTAACCTTGCCAGCTACCAAGACCTTTTCAGAAAAAATATCCTTGAAAAGATGGTCAAAGAGATCGAGCACATTGTCCGTCGTTGTAAAGTAGCGCTGGACAATCTGTGGAATCTCTGTTCGCAGACGGTAATGGATGTCTAGGACTGATTTTCCTATAAACCGTTCATGCACCAACTGGCGAACCGTTGTCAGGTCCTGGGGCAAGAAGTTCTTAGGAATGGCAAATTGGCTTGTTAAGGTCGAGGACTCATCAAGGGTAAAGACTGCGAGACCCGTATGTGTAGAGGTCGTTACAATCTCAAACCCCGTCAATTTCTGCCTGCTAGCTTCAACATCCTGCGCTAAAACAGTGTAACCCGTCAAGTCAGCTAGAACATCTGCCGCTCTCTGTAAGAGATCTTCAATTTTGAAAAAGTTATCATCAAAAGCCTTAAGTACCTGATAGACATCGTGTTCCGCAACCTGGGTCAAGGTCAAAGAATTTTCCACAAAATATTGGAATCCTGAGACACTTGGCATCCGTCCGCTCGAGGTATGAGCTTTTTCTAACAGCCCCAACTTCTCAAGCGTAGACATGTCGTTACGAATTGTGGCACTGGAGGAATTAATCCGCTCTTGGAGCGCCTTTGATCCGACAGGCTCATGTGTCTGAGAAAATATGTCAACGATCAAATCGAGAATCGCCTTCTGACGATCTGTAATCAAAACCTCACCTCCCTATATTTAGCACTCTAATAAACCGAGTGCTAATTCATGATTTCATTATACCCCTTTTTGGGACAAAGTCAAGAGGAAAAACCAAAAAATTAGCACTCTTTTAACAAGAGTGCTAAAAATCAGTCTGGGGACCTAGTCTTTTTTCTTTTTGAAAAGAAATACCACTAGAGCAACAATCATCACCAGTTGCACCAGAGCCAAACCATTGATGGCCCAACCTGCAAAACTGGTGGTTTTGAAATCAACACGAGGCCAAACAAAGAGGGCTAAAGTAATCACATTTAATGAGAGGGCTGGTAGCACCTTAGGTGTCCAATTCTTCAACTTCCTTACTCCTTTAACTCTTTACGCAATTGGTAAAAACGATAGAACAGATAGACGGTCAGCGGAACGGCAATCGTCGCCACTCCTAATACAAAATCTGGTTTCTTAAACACCCATCCATAGCCGAAGGCTATTAGGTAAAAAAATAATAATAGTAAAAAACGACGCCTGAAAATCTGCTCAATCATATCTAACTTACTAGGGTCATCACTGAAAATGTCTATGTCTCCATCCTCAACATTAGACTTGCGAAAGGTATGAAAACCATTGCAAACTGCAACGTATTTCCAACCGTAATCCTGATAAAGCTGATGATAACTTTCCTGATCGGACAGGTTATTACGCTTGAAATCAATTTTATAGACCACATCTGCCGGTTCACAAGCTTCAAAACAATAGAGCAATCTTCCTTGAATGCCTGTAAATTTCCAGCCTTTCCGGTGCATTTCCGATAGATAGATTTCCTCTTTTTCAAAATCAGTCAGCAGAAATAGTTTGAATTCTTTTTTTATTTTCATAAGATTTCTCCCTTACTATTTTTATACAACCGTTCAATCCGTGCTAGCTCAATTGCTAAGACTTCTTTTCCCAAGTCTGTAATCCGGTAGAGCTTACGTTTCTCGACTTCCGTCACAAAGGCAATCAAGCCATCCTTCTCCATCTTGGAGAGAGTTCCGTACATGGTTCCTGGACTAATGACCACCTGACCAGCTGTCAGCTCCTTAGTTCGCTGGGTAATCTCGTAACCATGCCGTTCCTCCTGCAAAGCAAATAGGATATAAAAGGCTGACTCCGTCATGGGAATATAGACACGCTTAATTTTTTCTTCCATTATAATGCATCTCCTATATAGAAATTCGATGTATCGCCTCTCGATATATAAAATATATCACACTGCGATATAGTCTGTCAAGAAAATAGATGCTTTTGAATGAAAAAAGAGTGGAGTAGAACTCTTATCAGTTAAACAGAGTTCTACTCCACCCTTACACAGATGACTAGACAATTTCGGATATAGAAAAAACGATTAATCAGCAACGGTTCATTGAAACTGGACTCACGTTTACTGCTTACTACTTAAGATTTTTTTAAGTTTGATTAGAGATCCGTAACCCTTGCTATACAATTCTTAATGACCAGCCTAATCAACTGCCGAAGAGGTAAGGCAAGAAAATCAATTTCATCGAAATACTGACTTTCCGTTCTCTAACGTTATGTCTAGCCAATACGCTTTTGGACTTTCTCTATAAAAATAGAACGAGGCTGGATTCCAATCCAACCTCTTATAAGTTATCCCCGCAACCCCTGACTCAAGTCTGCGATGTCGCTTGGTCTGGTCCGGCAACATCCACCCACGATTTTGGCGCCCTGTGTTTGCCACGCTTGGGTGTTTTCCAAGAGGCTGTGACTGTGGTCTGCATCCTCAGACCAGGTCTGGGTCGCGCCATCATAGATCTCTCCTGAGTTGGGATAGGTCACTAAAGGCTTACTGGTTGATCGGCTTAAAACTGACAATGCTTCAGTCACAACCTTAGGAGCGCTACAGTTGATCCCAACCGCTAAGACTTGATTAGACATTTCGACTAGACTACCAATCTGCTCTATGGGAGTCCCATCTGGCAAACTTGCCCCATTAGGTGAGGTCACACTGAGGTAGGCTTCTACCGTTGAAAACTCCTCGCTGAGCAATTCCACTAGGGCTTGGGCTTCTCTCCCATTTGGCACGGTCTCTAAAATCAAGAAATCCACACCTTCTTCTAATAAGATGGCGATGCGAGGACGGTGAAAGGCTTTAAGCGCCTCCACAGTGATCTCACCATAATCCCCACTGTACTCTGAGCCATCTGCCAGATAGGCGGCGTAAGGGCCGATATCCCCTCCGATAAGGGGATAAGAGCGTTTGGCTTTTTCCTCTTCTAAGAGACTACTCCAGACCTTCTCACGCGCAGTCTTAGCCAAGGCGACTGTTAAGCGCAAGACTTTCTCAGCATCCGTCTTTGAAAGACCAGCTTCAATAAGTCCGGGAAAGGTCGCTTGATAGGTAGAGGTCGTCAAAATATCCGCACCTGCTTCCATATAGGTCTCGTGTAAGTCTTGAATGGCCTCTGGTTTTTCGATCAGGTACTTAGCTGACCAGAGATTGCCAGACACGTCATAACTACGGTACTCTAATTCTGTTCCCAAAGCCCCGTCTAAAATCAAGACTGGCTTTGTTTCTAACTGTTCTTTTAAGCGTCCCACAAGAGCCTCCTACCATTTTTTAAAGCGTAGATAATGATAAACATAGCACAAAATCATGAACGGCACTCCAAAATAGAGGCCTGCTCGCTGAGATGGATCCCAGGCAATTCCGACAATGGAAATCACCAGCAAGATAACCGTTATCCATGGTAATGTTGGTGAAAATGGTGCCTTGTAATCGAGTTCATCTTCCGTATGGTTTTTTAAAAATGCTTTTCTAAAACCAATCTGAGCCAGTGGAATAGCCAACCAAGCAATGACCACAGCGAAACCTGCAATGGAAACTAGGGCTAAAAAGATCGTGTCTTCAAAGTAAATGCTGGCTACAAGAGCAATGGCTACACCTACCATCGACAGAATCATAGCTCGCATGGGCACCCCGTATTTATTGATTTTCACGACACTCTTACTAATCATACTTTCGTTAGCTAACGACCAGAGCATCCGGCTAGACGCGTATAGACCTGAAGTTGACGCTGACAAGATGGCCGTCAAGATAACAAAGTTCATGATGTCTGCCGCATAAGGAATCCCGATTTTATCAAGAACTGTGACAAAGGGGGCCTCTGTGACGCCAGCCGCCTCCATCGGAAGAAGTGAGGCTAAGACCACCATGGTCAAGACAAAGAAGGCCACCAGAAGGCCGATGGTTGATTTGATGGCTTTGGGCACTTCGGCCTTAGGGTTATCCGTCTCCCCAGCTGCAATCCCAATCATCTCGACTCCCGAAAAAGCATAGTTGACTGCAAGCATGACCGATACGACGCCAATGATTCCATTTGGCAGGAGGCCATTAGCCGTAATATTAACAAAAAGTGGTGCAGAAGAAGCTCCCTCAAATGGAAGGATACCAAAAATAGCCAGACCACCAAGAACGATAAAAATAATGATGGCGTAAAACTTAATGCTGGAGAAATAATCCTCGGCCTTAGCAAACCAACCCACACTGAGCATGTTGAGACCAAAGACTAACACCGCATAAAGAGTCGCAAAAACCCAAATCGGCACACTTGGAAACCAGCGAAGGGTCAACTGTGCTGCCCCGATAAATTGCGACGCCAAGGCAACCACCCAACAAAGCCAGTACATCCAAGCCACCATAAAGCCCGTTCCAGGACTGATAAACTTAGTGGCATAGGTGTGAAAGGAACCCGTTACCGGCATCGCCACCGACAACTCACCCAGTGAAAACATGACTAAATACACCATGATCCCACCAAATAGGTAAGAAAAGATAGCTCCAAACGGTCCAGCTTGAGCGATGGTGTAACCCGAGCTCAGGAACAAACCTGTCCCAATAACCCCACCAATCGAGAGCATCTGCAAGTGACGACTAGTCATCTCGCGCTTAAACTGCCCTTCGTTTTCAAAATTATGATTATCCATAACTCCCCCTAAAAAAATAGAATATCTTATGATACCATAATTTTAAGAGCTTGGATAATAGGTTTTTCCTATGATGGTACCCCTTACTTTTTTATATGAAAAAGAGAGGCACAGGGCTCTCCTTAGATGTGTTCTAGTACTGACAACAATGCAGTTCACTCCGTGATCTCCGTCATTTCTGGAGTAGTTTCATCCATTTGTTCTTCGGCTTCGATAACGTCTGCCTGATCCGTCACTGCACTGCTCGATGGACGGGATTCCAAGACAGTGCCTGTGGCAGCGGCGATCCGGGTTAAGAAGGTTTCTAGAGGCATGTCATAATCTGTCATGTAACGGGCCGCCTCCACACCGACATAGCGGAAATGCCAATCCTCTGCCGCAACCCCTGTCTGAGCCTGGTAGCTTTCCTTATAGCGTAAAACAAAACCGTAATCAGGAGCCATCGCTGCTAACTGTGCTGTAATGGCTGGATCCATGAGATTCACATAATCCACCGTTGACATATCAATCGCTAAACCTGTCATGTGTTCGCTGGTTCCTGGCGCTTGGAAATAGGCATCCACAAAAGATATAGCTCCCTCTCGTGTAATTCCTTGTGCTTCCATTTCTTGAGCAATGAAGGTCTCATAAAGACCCGATTGATCTGCTAGACTGCGATAGCCTAAAATAAGATGTACGTTTGGATCAACCGTCTGGGCTGCCGCTAAGAAATTAGCGGTCGCTTCTGCGATTCGGCTATCCACCAGAACACCCGATACCTCACTAAGTTCAGGATTCATTTCCTCTGCTACATAGTTCGGTCCAACTAAGACTAAATCCCAGCTGTCGAGAGACAGATCGGGCAAATCTTGAGCGGATTGTAAGGAGGTCAGCAATTTTGTATCCGTCGTCGCCTGAGCCAATGGTTCTTTTGCTCGACTCAATTGCGGGTTGCTAAACTCTTGTACAAAAATAATCCCAATAAAGGCGGCCAAGGCCAGCAATAATCCCACAAAAATCGTAAACAGGCTAATCGGTTTATCAGGTGTGTCTGATTCGCTCAGCGTAGCCTGCTCATCCTCTTCTGTCCCACCATCCTCGCTAACAGTGTCCTCTAGAACAGGTTCTAGCATATCAAACTCTTCCATCAAGCACCTCTGCCCCATGAGCACGATAGGACATATCGCCTACGATATCGACTGTAAACTGTCCATTTTCGTAGGTCAGAACGGTCACAGAACCGTTATCAAGACTTTGTTTAGGAATGTCAGGATTAATGAGGTAAACCAAGGTACTGATGGTCATTCCGTGACAAACCACGAGAGCATTCCCTCCACCTTGGGCTTCAATTTTTTGAGCAATGTCTGTAAAACCAGAGAGGATACGCTCTTTGATAACATCCCAAGGTTGCGCCCACCCTGCAGTATCAGCTTCCATGATGCCATTTGCCATCTCTTCGTAGGTTAAATTACGAAATTCAGTTTCAGTCCCATAAATCCGTGGCAGAACCCCCATGAACAGCTCAGCATCATAGCCACCATCCAAACTCCCAAAACACCACTCACGGATCCGTTTGTCCCGAGTGTAAGGAATATCGATCTGGCCAAGCTCGTTGAGCAAGATTTCCATGGTCTGAATTGTCCGTCCTGAATCGCTGGAAAAAGCTTCATTAAAAGTCAGGTCAAACTGTTTCAAACCTACTCCCAATTCTTTAATACCACGCTCACCAACCACTGTCAAAGGGGTATCGCTCCACCCTTGCGCTCGGCCAATCGTATTAAACATGGTTTTCCCGTGACGGGCAATATATAAGGTTGTCTTTGTCATGTCCATTCTCCTTAGCTCGCTATTTCTTCCATTATACCATAAACAGGGAACACTTGTTTTGATTTCAAGAACTACTTTCTATCTCAAAATGATGTTCTGCCCACTTGACGACCAATTGTCCTACGTGTTCTTTTGACAAGTTATCTACCACCAAGACATCGACAGGCAATTGCGTCATCAGCCATTCTTTTTTATAAGGAAGGAGTTTAGTCGTGTAGTGTTCGAAAAAGCTCCGCTCCCTTGTCACGTCTCCAGCCTTTCTAGCAAGAAGGGTTTCAGGTTTTGCTTCCAAATAGAGGACCCGTTCCGGATAACAAGCCTTTAAGGCTGCTAGCTCTGGTGCCAAAGCCTGCTCGATATCCCAGTCCTTTCCTATAGACCTCGGGTAATGCAGGGTGTAAAAAGCGATCTCCTCTGCACCCCAATCAATGAGATGATAGGGATAATCCTGTATCTGACGAAAACGTTTAATCTCATGAGCTATCCAATACCGCTGGATTTCAAGATAATCTTCATAAACAGTTTTATCCAATTGCTGACGATTTAACCGTTCAATCACCTCACGATTATCCTCAGCGACCCCTCGAATGATTGGAGAATAGTCGTAAAGGTACTGAATAACAGATGTTTTCCCAACTGCCATTCCGCCCTGTAACCCAAGTAACATTTTATCCCCTTTCTTAAATTGGACAAAAAAGGCTTAAAACAGATGCTAGGCATCCATTCTAAACCAATAATATTAATTCTTGAAACTGTGAATGGGCGCAGGAATTTGGCCTCCGCGATTGATAAAATCAGCAGAGGACGCACCGTTAACCCGCATGACAGGCGCTGTTCCTAACAGACCGCCAAATTCAATCATGTCACCTTCTTTTCCTTTTGGAATAATGCGGACAGCTGTTGTCTTTTGGTTGATGACGCCGATGGCTGCTTCGTCAGCAATCATGGCAGCAATGGTCTCGTAAGGCGTGTCTGCTGGAATAGCAATCATGTCTAGCCCCACCGAACAAATGGCTGTCATGGCTTCTAATTTTTCCAGATTGAGTGACCCTGCCTGAACAGCAGCAATCATGCCCTCGTCTTCTGAAACCGGGATAAAGGCACCGGAGAGGCCACCGACCTGGTTACAAGCCATAACGCCACCCTTTTTAACAGCATCATTCAAGAGCGCTAGGGCTGCTGTTGTGCCATGGGTCCCGACCATCTCAAGCCCCATCTCCTCAAGAACACGAGCAACGGAGTCTCCAACTGCCGGTGTTGGCGCTAGTGACAGGTCAACAATCCCAAACTTAACCCCGAGACGCTCGCTAGCCATAGTCCCGACCAGTTGACCGATGCGGGTAATCTTGAAGGCTGTCTTTTTAACGGTCTCGGCAACCACATCAAAGCTCTCACCCTTAACTTTTTCAAGAGCCCGCTTGACAACACCTGGACCTGACACCCCGACATTGATGACCACATCTGCCTCGCCGACACCGTGAAAGGCTCCAGCCATGAAAGGATTGTCTTCTACGGCATTGGCAAAGACCACCAGCTTAGCCGCGCCCATGTCTGAGGCTTCCGCCGTTTCCTTAATGATACGGCCCATATCACGAACCGCTGTCATGTTAATGCCTGTTTTGGTGGAACCGATATTGACTGAAGCACAGACCTTGTCCGTCTCTGCCAGGGCACGAGGAATGGAATTAATGAGGATGTCATCGCCCTTTTGATAGCCTTTTTGCGCTAGGGCTGAAAAACCACCGATAAAGTCAACGCCGATGGTCTTAGCCGCCCGGTCTAAAGCCTTGGCTAGAGGCAGGTAATCCGTCGCATCCGTTGCCGCCCCAATGATGGCAATCGGGGTGACCGACACGCGCTTGTTGACGATAGGAATCCCAAGTTCTGCTGCAATGGCATCGCCAACAGAGACCAGATTAGCTGCCTTGGTCGTTATTTTGTGGTAAATTTTCTCAGCTGCCTTGTCGATATCCGCATCAATACAGTCCAAGAGAGAAATTCCCATGGTGATGGTCCGTATATCAAAGTGCTGCTCCTCGATCATGGCGATCGTTTCTGTGACTTGTCTAATATCCATAGGTCAGCTCCTTACAAATTGTGCATAGCGTCAAAGATGGCAGTGCTTTGAATATTGATTTTGACATTGAGCTCTTGGCCAAATGCCTCTAAATCTTGACGAACCACTGTAAAATCAACCTTCTCATCCGTCGACACCATAGCCATCATGGTGAAGTACCCATCTAGTACTGTTTGCGAAATATCATCAATATTGATATTCAGTGTAGCCAGTTTGTTCGCTACCCCCGCTACAATACCTGTATTATCTTTACCAACAACTGTTACAATCGCCTTCATACCTGACCTCCTGTGACCAAATCTATTTTTCCTTATTTTAGAGGAAAAAGAATTCTTTTGCAAGTTAAAACAGGGAAGCGTTCTGTTTTTCGGAACAATTGACTTTCTGTAAAAAATCCTAGGCGACCAAAAACACTCGACCGAAATCGAGTGTCGTTTTTCTTAAAATGACTTGCGAGACCGCTGTCCATAAGCCGTCGCGTCAATACCACGGGCTTGGGCCCAGTGGTATGCGCTAGCTGGCAAGACCAGATCGGTCTGGCGCAAATCGGCAATTCTTTTGGCGCCTAAGATGGTCATGAGTTCACGAACTTGGTCCTGCATAGCCTTAACTGTCTCGATAGCTGTATCCAGACTATCTGGCTGGCGCACCCACTGAAGGGCTTGACCTGAAAGACCAACCAAGTCTGCCCCGAGGGCCAGACATTTAACGACATCGAGGGCATGATGTACCCCGCCAGAGGCAATCATTTGTGGACGCTTGTCCGCTGGCAAACTCATTACTTCTAGCAAGCTCTCTACAGTCGTTAGCCCCCAATCTTCTAAAAAATCATATTTAGCGTTCCGCCTGCGCGCATTTTCGATACGGGCAAAGTTAGTGCCACCGCGACCGGAGATATCCACTACCTGCACCCCACGCTGATAGAGGTCAGCGATGGTTTCTCTACTCATGCCAAAGCCGACCTCCTTGACAATGACAGGGACAGCTAGATTGGCTACAATAGTTTCCACATTATCTAGCCAGCCTCGAAAGGCACGCTCCCCTTCTGGCATCACGATTTCCTGAGGGACATTGACATGGATTTGAAGGGAATCGGCTTCTAACAAATCAACCGCCCGCTTGGCATTTTCAAGGCCATGGTGGGCCCCAAGATTAGCGAAAACTAAGCCGTCGGGGTTTTCCTGCCGGATAATTTTAAAGGATGCTGCTGCCTCGGGATCTTTCATGGCAATGCTGACGGAGCCTGTGGCCAGCGCTAGGCCTGTCTCCCGAGCAAGTACCGCTAAGCGTTGGTTAATCTTGGTGGTTTGAGGACTGCCTCCTGTGATAGCATTGATGAAGAAAGGGGTTGAAAAATCAAGCCCTGCTACTTGGCTGTCAGCCGAAACGTCAGCCACATCTAACTCTGCAAAAGCGTGGTGGACAAAGCGAATAGCTTCCAGATCAGGTCCAGATGTAGTCTGGTATTGTTGGTTAGCAAGGCCAACGTGCTGGTCCTTGCGGTTCGTTTGCTGGGTCATAAAGGTTCCTTTTTAGTCCGTAATGGGTGCAAGGGAGAGGTCAAGCGGTAAAATACCTGCTCGTTCCCAATTAGTGGTGATTTCTAAGGCCTGCTCTGCTGTTTCAACTAAGCTAATCCCACAGTCTCCTCCACCTGCACCAGAGGTTTTACTGGCTGCACCTGCTCCCTCTGCAATAGCAATGAGCGTCTCCAATAGAGGAGTCTCAAGGAGAATCCCGCGTTGCTTGGTGTAAGCCAAAAGAAGCTCACGATTTTGACGTATGCCAGCTAAAATAGCCTTGGTCTTTCCTTGGAAAAACGCAGAAATCAAGCCATCGACGCAGGAGTGGCTATCAGCTAGGAAAGCCTGATGAAGCTGATCGACCTGTTCTTCTGAGAGGCCTCCTTGCATTTGCCCCACTAAACGTTCTGTAGAGGCTGGGGTTTTGGTCCAGCCGGCTAAGAGTTTGAGAGATTGGGGCAAAGGCAAACGCTCAATCCGTAGATTCGGCCAAACTTGGTCGATAAGAGGCAAGATAGACTGCTCTGCCATTCTTCCTAACAACCAGTCTCGATCTGGTCGTTGGTAGGCAATGAGTCCTCCAAAACTTGAAGCTGCCAGATCGCCCATGGAGCCTCTCATTCTGAGTCTCGTATGAGTAAGGGCTGCAAGCTTATAGAGGGTTAAGGCTGGTACTGGGCAGTGGTAATATTCAAGGATGCCCCGTAAAACAGCTACAGTCACCGCGCCACTAGAGCCCAAACCATATTTTTGACCTGTACTGGTATCATCTAGATGGCTAGTAATTTTGAGGCTATAATAATCTTCTACGACAGTCCCTTGACTGCTGATGTAGTCTTCAGCCATCTGCATAGCTCTAGCAACTAGGGTATAGGGGTGGTGCTCCTGAAACTGAATCTTGCCCGAAGAACGGGTCCAGGCCAAGGTTAGGTTGGGATCTTGGGAGGACTGCAGACTCCCTTGGTCAGTACTCGCTACCACGACAGTAACCGTTAAATACTTATCAACTGCAGCTATGATGGCTGGCGCTCCCTCAACGACGCCATACTCACCTGCAATAAAGAGTTTACCGGGAACCTGGACCCTTACCTTATCTTTAGTCGTCATAAAAACGCCTCTCGCTTTCCCGCCACTCTTCTTCTGTCAAGCAGTAAGCTGCCTGACCAGGAAGGCTGGTAATGATTTTGTCGTTAGGGAAGTCCTTAGCCAATTCAGCAACCAAACGCTCCATTTCAGAGGCTCGGCACAACACTTTCACATTGGGACCAGCATCCATGGTCATATAAGCTGAAAGCCCTGTAACCTCACGAATTTGCCTCACGAGATTCTGTACACGCAAGGTTTCTGGTTCAAAATAGGTAAACGGTGGGTTGGCAGATAAGGTTGTCGCATGCATTTTCATACCGTTGTGTTCAGTTATCTGGCCCACGGTCTGAAAATCACGAGCTAGAATAGCCTCTTTGATCGCTACTAAGTCATGTTTGGCACTTTCTTTCCATGCCTCATAAAAAGGCGATGTAGAAACTGTATGATCCATACCTATTCGACTTGAGACTGTTTTTTTGGAGGTATTGATAGCAATAACAATCATCCCCACATCCCAATCGGCATCATCTACGGGTTGTGCAACTGAGTTTTCTGATGTCGTCCCCATATCCCATTCGACAAACCCTCCAAAAAGGGAACGAGTGCTAGATCCTGACCCTCGCCTCGCATAAGTCGACAAGGTTTCTCGGTCTAAGCCAAGGCCTAAGGCCTGATTGACCGCCATAGCTAGGGCCGCAAAGGCTGACGCTGACGAGGCTAGACCTGCTGCAGTAGGTACAAAGTTATAAGATAGAACTTGGGCCCTACGCGTTTCCTTGAATGCCCTGCGAAAAAGGTCTAGAAATTGGCTAATTTTGATCACTTCAGAATCCGTTTGATTTTGCCCATTGAGGACAAACTGATCCTCTGTTAAGGCCTCATCAAAAATCACTTGAGTGTCCGTATAAAAAGCATCTAAGGTCAGGGAAAGGGAGCTGTTCATGGGTAAAAAGAGGGCCTTATCCCTCTTTCCCCAGTATTTAATCAAGGCAATATTGGTATGGGCACGCGCCCGTCCTATGGCTGTCATCTTATCTCCTTATCAGTTTCAGATTAGTGAGAAGCTAGACTTTTGCTAGGGACTGAATCCAGGTTTGACTAGCACCTTCTTGTTCGAGAGCTTGGGCGATAGAGTGAGCCTGATCGGCTGATGAGGCTAGAGCAATCATACAACCACCACGGCCACCACCTGTTAATTTTGCTCCAAGAGCTCCTGCTTCTCTGGCTGTTTGCACTAAATGCTCTAAAGAGGCATCCGAAACGCCAAGGTCATAAAGATACCCTTGGGCACGATTCATCAGCTTTCCTAAGCGATTGATATCTCGATCTAGTAAGGCTTCCTTGCTAGCGGCAACAAGCTCGCCCAAAATCTCAATATGCCCTTGCGGGCTAAAATAAAGGTCCGCACCACCCTGATTTTCTATGTCTATCCAGTCCGCCACATGTTGGACGGCTTCAAGGGTATGCCCAATATGCCCGGTATCGGCCACCACTAGATAACCTGGCAAATCGACATCTAAGATTTCAATCGGCTGTCCTTTGACAAAGTAGACCGACTGCTCCCGACTGATAGTGGTAACATCGACGCCAGAAGGGTTCCCGTGAGCAATTTTTTCTGAGGATTGGGCAATATCCCAAAGTTCGCTCTCGGTCAGTTCTTTTTCATAGGACGCAAATAGAGCTCTAGCGACTGATACAGCTACAGCAGCACTCGACCCCATTCCCCGCTCTGCAGGAATGGTTGAGGTTATCTCGATTTTTATAGCGGGGTTTTGCGATACGCCTAGGCGATAGAGAGAAAACCGAATAGCATGTTTTAAGCTTTCATAGACCTTGGGCATCTCATGAACCAAACCGTCATAAAAGGCGCAGTTAACCGTTAAGTCTCCTTCTCCTTCTGTAACGGTTGTCAATACTTCAACCGCCTCAAAAGGCAGGGCAATCGCTGGTTTCCCATAAACCACCGAATGCTCTCCCATCAGTATAATCTTGCCACTGGCACGTCCTTGTGCTGTCTTTGCCATGTCTCTTTTATCTCCTCTAATGTTCAGGACAAAAAAGGTTCAAACCCTTATTAAATCGGCTCCTTACGATAACCACCATTACCGAAGCCATCCATTCTCACTCTTATTCGCTCAAATCGGAAGTGCAGAAAAAGCCATATGCTATTTCAAGAAAGCTTTTTACAACCAAAAATCCTTTCCTAACGACTGATAGCAGTCTCCCAGTCAATAGAAATCCTAAGATTTGCGCACCTTCTGTGATCTTATCGCAACCATTTCCTGGGGATTTTCCTGAAATCGAATCACCCTATTATACCACGTTTCCCTGGAATGGCTTTGGAAAATGCAGGAGAAGAGATGAGCGTATCCTCTGAAGCTCCCTGTAATAACTTGCCCATTTTCTAAAGCCACACAATAGCCTGTCCATGAATGATTATGGACAGTCACCTCTTTTTCCAACCTTTTGAGGTTATAGTATTCTTCAATCACTTGGTCAAAGTAATCAGTGCCATGAATGTCCCGATAGGTCGTACGCAACCCTACTGAACAAACTCTTTGGATACCTTTGATGTGATTAAGTCTGTTTTTTGAATCTTAATCAGTTAAAACACTAATCTTAAGAGGGCCATTAGAACAACTCCAACACCGACTGTAAAAAGAAGATTCTTATAGCGAAAGGCAACCCAAACCACAACAAGACTTGCGACCGTTTCTAAGGGGAGTAACTTTGGAAAACCATCTGAGGACACATCAAACAAACTCGAAAAAGTCAAGGCAAAAATAATAGATACCGGTAAGTATTTTAAAAACTTGAGGATTTTTTCTGGCAGTTGCACTTTCTTTAACAGCAAAAAGGGAAGCAATCTAGGAAAGACAGTCACCAAACTGGACACTAAAATGGCTGCTAACACATAACTATTTTTCATCTAAGTAAACCCCCACAGCACACCCCAAAAGCGTGGCAACAAGTACTGCTAAAGACTTTGGCAGAACAAGCACACCTACCAGAAAAGCAAGTCCGACAACCCCTAAAATTTTAAGGCTATTCCCCAGCCCATCAATTTTCTCCAAGGCCCTAAACTGAGAGGAGAAGATACCGATAAACATAGCAAGCAAGGCATAATCGAGACCTAAACGATAGGGATCTGGCACACGCTCTCCCAACAAAGCCCCTAAAAAGGTCGCTCCTACCCAAACAGTGTAACTAAGAATATTATTTCCCAACATCCAATCTGGAGAGAGCCCGTCATCCCGAATATCTTGCCCTAGCATGACCCCATAGGTTTCATCTGTCAACAGGCTGCTGACTCCAATTGTTTGAGCCGGACTCATTGACGGAAAGAGGGTTGCTGTATGAAGGCCCATTAAAAAATGACGCAGATTGATCAAAAAAATGGTCATTCCAATAGCCTGTAAACTGGCACCCGTTGCTAAAAGACTGACCAGAGCAAACTGGCCAGCTCCTGCATAAATCACAAGACTACTCCATAAAACAAGAAAGGGAGACATCCCTTCTGTTGTCGCAATAATTCCTAAAGCTAGTCCGATTCCCAAATACCCCATTCCTGTTGGAATGGCTGATTTTAGACCCGAACGAAAAGCTTGTTTATCCATTACTTTACCCAATTTTTCTGATATTCAGTTAATCCTCTAACCCATCAAAAGCTAAGCTAGGCCTAGCATTTAAGGACCAATCTGCGAACTGACCTTGATCATAAGCGACCGCCGCTGCTAGCGCAATCATCCCTGCGTTATCCCCACAGAGTCTCAGAGGAGGAATGATGACCTCTACATCCTTGATGTCCGCTGCCAACCGCTCACGTAAACCCCGATTGGCCGCAACACCCCCTGCTACGACTAAGGTTTTAACCGGGTAGCGCTCAAGCGCTTTTTGGGTTTTAGCGATGAGGATATCCATAACGGCCGCCTGAAAGGAGGCTGCTAAGTCCTCTGGAACTAAGTCCTCGCCTTTCTGGGCGGCATTGTGATGGAGGTTGATAAAGGCTGATTTTAAGCCGGAAAATGAAAATTCCAGATTGTCTTCTTTAATCATAGCGCGGGGAAAGTGATAGGTGTCCTGACCCTTATGAGCCAATTCATCAATCAATCGGCCAGCGGGATAAGGAAGCCCCATCACACGACCGACTTTATCATAAGCTTCTCCAACAGCATCATCTCGCGTTTCACCGACAATTTTATAATCACCCGGCGCTGCAACATAGACCAGTTCCGTATGACCTCCGCTGACCAATAAGGCCAGGAGTGGGTAGTTCAAAGGCTGAACGTGACGAGCAGCCATCAGGTGTCCGGCCATGTGGTTAACAGGAATCAAGGGCAGACCATGCGCCCAAGCAAAGGTCTTAGCTGCTGATACCCCGACGAGCAAGGCCCCTACAAGGCCTGGACCCTCAGTGACTGCTACTGCGGACAAGTCTTTGGCAGTAACACCCGCTTCCTCTAAGGCTTCGGTAATACAAGCTGTAATGACCTCAACATGATGGCGACTAGCCACCTCTGGCACCACACCGCCAAAGCGCTGATGGCTCTTAATTTGGCTGGCAATCACATTAGAGAGAAGCTCAGCCTCATTTTTAAGGACGGCAACACTTGTTTCATCACAGGATGTCTCGAAAGCCAATATATATCTATCACTCATGTTCTCATTCTCGTTTTTCATTCTGCTTTTTCCTCTCGGCTCGCGTCATCAAGAGGGCGTCTTCTGTTGGATTATGGTAATAAGCCTGACGCCTACCCACTTCTTCAAAGCCGTGCTTCTTATACAGGCTGATGGCTGGTTGATTGCTGGCTCGGACTTCTAAAAAGATGGCCTCTGGTCTATCTTTTAGTGCCCCTAAAAGCTGTTGCCCATACCCCTTGCCCTGCCACTCAGGTATGACTGCCAATTGTGTCATTTCCAGCTCCCCTGCTAGGTCTTGTATCGCTAAAAAGCCGATGACTTTATCTGCTTCTGCTAGTGCAAAGTAGGTTGTCTCAGCCCTCTCCAAATCCGCCTCAATCTGCTCCAGTGTCCAAGGTGAGACTCCATAGACAGCTTCTAAAATCTCATGCACGTCGGAGGCTGTCAGGCTAGACCCGTTTAATATAGGCATCTCGGTCCGTCTCCTCATGGTTTTGAAGCCAATTTTCCTCTGCCTCAACACGCTTGAGGTACTGGGGTTCAAAGCGATCAATGTCAACAGGTTCCATGCTAGCTCCTAAGCAACCCAAGTGATGGGCTGAGGGCAAGCTCGGGATAACACTTGCATTTGGCAACATTTCTTGAATCTGCTCAGCGAAAGTTTCCGTCTCCCCCACAAAGGTCAGCTGGTCAGGATTTATGTGAGCAAGTTTTGTTAACACCTGCTCAAAACTGCGGTACCCATCAGGCTCAACAGCTCTGCCATTTTCATAAAACCCAGTGTACACGTGGTTACGTCTAGCATCCATCAGGGGCACAACAAGACCAGGTGCGTCATCTCTCAGAAGGCTTTTTAGGGAGGACACCCCAACCAGGTCAATCGCCAGTGCTTGAGCCAGAACCTTGGCTGTTGCGACCGCTATCCTAAGCCCGGTATAAGACCCAGGCCCGTGAGCCACCACAATCCTCTCCAAGTCCGCAGGCTTCCAGTCAATTTGAGCTATCAAGAAGTCAATTGTTGGCATGAGAGTGACTGAGTGGTTTTTTTTAATATTAAGGGTTGCTTCTGCCAATAGTTCATTGCCAGATAAAAGGGCAACAGATAAGGTTTTGTTCGAGGTATCTATAGCTAAAATATTCATTCTATTCCCTTTCCCTACGATTCGGTCTATCATTTCTATGACCGAAGGATCACCCTCTATTTTACTAAATAAATGGCAAAAAGGAAACTTGAACCGCCTGAACCTAGCTTTTCATCTTGAAGCCAGAGCTAGTCGACCTAGAAAGAGGAATGTTAGGAGTATATGTTCACTATCTGAAACTGAAAAAGTCTCAAATTTCGACCAATCCCTGTTAAACCGTTTTCCTTCGTTTCTGCAACTTGCTCATTTCCCTAAAACTATGATATAATTTTAGTACGATTACATTCAGGTCAATTTATTACCCTTAATTGGATAACCCCTTCTCAGCTTGTGTTTACGAGCTGGGCATTTTCCTACAGACAATTTTGACCGTCACTAATGAAAGGAAACCTATGATTTACAAAGTTTTTTACCAAGAAACAAAAACAACTAACCCTAAGCGTGAGATGACGAAAGCTCTCTATCTCGAAGTAGATGCTGCTAACGAATTAGAAGGCCGCATTAAGGCACGTCAAGTTGTTGAAGCCAACACCACTTACCATATCGAATTCATCGAGTTGCTATCAGATAAGCACCTCGCCTACGAAAAAGAGACTGGTGCCTTTGAATTGACGGAGTTCTAATCTATGTCCAGTATTAACCTAAAATCCGAAGAAGTCGGCGTTTACGCCATCGGTGGTCTAGGGGAAATCGGGAAAAACACCTACGGAATCGAATACCAAAATGAGATCATCATCGTCGATGCGGGTATTAAATTCCCAGAAGATGACCAGCTCGGTATCGACTACGTCATTCCAGATTACTCTTATATTGTCGAAAACCTCAACCGTGTCAAGGCTCTTGTCATCACCCATGGACACGAGGACCATATCGGGGGCATTCCTTTCTTACTCAAGCAAGCCAACGTCCCTATTTATGCTGGTCCACTTGCCCTTGCCTTGATTCGTGGTAAACTCGAAGAGCATGGTCTCTTGCGAAATGCCAAACTCCACGAAATTAACCACAATACAGTCTTGACTTTCAAGCACCTTAGCGTGTCCTTCTTCCGCACCACCCACTCTATTCCAGAGCCCCTTGGTGTGGTGATTGATACCCCTCAAGGAAAGATTGTCTGTACCGGTGACTTTAAGTTTGACTTTACTCCTGTGGGGGAGCCGGCTGACTTGCACCGCATGGCAGCGCTTGGGGAAGAAGGCGTCCTCTGTCTCCTCTCTGACTCCACTAACGCTGAAATCCCAACCTTTACTAATTCAGAAAAAATGGTTGGTCAGTCGATCATGAAAATCATCGAAGGCATCCATGGACGGATTATCTTTGCTTCCTTTGCCTCCAATATTTTCCGCCTTCAACAGGCGGCAGATGCTGCAGTCAAAACAGGACGTAAGATTGCTGTCTTTGGACGATCCATGGAAAAAGCCATTGTCAATGGGATTGAGCTGGGTTACATTAAGGTTCCTGAAGGGACTTTGATTGAGCCAAATGCGATCAAAGATTACCCAGCTGGTGAAGTGTTAATTCTTTGTACAGGAAGCCAAGGAGAGCCCATGGCAGCTCTAGCCCGTATCGCAAACGGAACTCATCGTCAAGTGACCTTGCAACCAGGTGATACAGTCATCTTCTCCTCTAGCCCAATTCCTGGCAATACGACCAGTGTTAACAAATTAATCAACACCATTACCGAAGCTGGTGTTGATGTCATTCATGGTAAAATCAACAACATCCATACCTCAGGTCACGGTGGTCAGCAAGAGCAAAAACTCATGCTGCGCCTGATCAAGCCCAAGTATTTCATGCCCGTCCACGGGGAATACCGCATGCAAAAAATTCATGCTGGCCTTGCCGTTGATACTGGTGTTCCTAAAGAAAATACTTTCATCATGGAAAATGGAGATGTATTGGCGCTAACCAAAGATTCTGCCCGCATTTCGGGTCACTTTAATGCTCAAGATATCTATGTAGACGGGAACCGCATCGGTGACATCGGAGCCGCAGTTCTGCGCGACCGCCATGATCTCTCAGAAGATGGTGTTGTCATTGCCGTTGCTACTGTTGATTTTAAGACCCAGATGATTCTGGCTGGTCCAGATATCCTCAGCCGTGGCTTTGTTTACATGCGGGAGTCTGGTGAGCTGATTCGCGAAAGTCAGCGTCTGCTCTTTAACGCTATTCGTGTTGCCCTCAAAAACAAGGATGCCTCTATTCAAACAGTTAACGGTGCTATCGTAAATGCCCTCAGACCTTTCCTATCTGAGAAGACTGAGCGCGAGCCGATTATCATTCCAATGATTTTAACCCCTGATAAATAAGGATAAATAAAAAGGCAGGCATCTTGTCAGAATCACTGACAGAGCTTGCCTTTTTTATCCAAAACTTCTAGCATCCGCCAGACCAAAAAAAGGCAGCAGTACTTTAGAGCCCCGAAGAAATGAAGTCTGCCCACTTAACCCAAGAAAGAGAGGCAAATAGTCGTGTCTTTTGTCTACAATTACGAAAAAAGGGGGCATCTGCAGCCCTTTCATCACGTTACCCTATTATCAGCGTCACCGCGTCGCAAAGCGTTATTGGACTTCCTTAACCCAGATATTTGTCCAGTAACTATTGATGAACGCGTGATTGAAGAACACTTTATGGGACTCTTTGCCGATAAGGGGTTTTTAACACGCGCCGCTATGACCTGCTGTGAAATTTCCAAAGCCAAGTCCAACCGGCCCTTATCAGAAGATACTCTCTACATTTCTGCCGACACCATCGTCGTTTCTGAAGATGCTATTTTAAATAAGCCAGCGGACTTGTTCCAAGCCAAGCAAATGCTCCTATCCTATTTAGGGAAAACCCATTATGTGGTCACATCAGTCTGCCTCAGGACAAGAGACTACCTCGATGTTTTTTACACCCTTGCCGAGGTCACTTTCTCCCCTTACTATCCTGCATTAAAAACGGTCATTGATGATTATGTCCATCAAAAACAACAACTGGATAAGGCTGGCGCCTATGGCATTCAGGAACTGGACCCTAGACTCATCAGTAAGATTTCAGGCGATCTTCATACCATCATTGGTTTTCCAGTAGCTGAAACGAGCCTGAGACTTTTTGGTGGTCAAGAGAGTTCCAACTCATGATGGTCTGGCACAATACCTACTCAAAAACTAGAAAGGGCTATGATGGTATATCAAAGAGAATTTAAAGGAAAAAGCCTCCTCCTATTTACTTCTGACTATACCGTTGTTGATATCGAAACAAACGGTAAAATTGAAAGACTGGGCAAAATCATTGAAATTTCTGCCATCCGCATCAGAAATAATGAACCTGATGCGCATTTCTCGACACTGATTAATCCCCATGAAAAACTGAGCCCTTTTATTAAACAGTTAACCGGTATCACAGATGACATGGTCAGCGGAGCCCCTGAAATCGGAGAGGTTCTGAAAGAATTCAAGCGTTTCTTAGGAAATGACATTGTTCTTGGCCACAATGTTCATTTTGATGTCAATTTTTTATATGACCATTCTTATCGCTTTATTAACGAGCCCTTCCCAAATGACATGATTGATACCCTGAGACTAGCTAGGCGCTATCTGAGCCTTCCTCGAAATCGCCTAGATGATCTAGTAAGCTATTACCACTTCGACCAACGCTCCTTGCACAGAGCCTTGAACGACTGCTACCTAACCCATCTTGTCTACCAGGCTATGAGAAAAGATTATGAAAACCTATGAGTGACTGGATTGAAGCAAAATTAGGGCTTTTCCAGCTATAAGGCGTCTCACCGATTTAAGCTGATCCCTCAATAAACAGTTCTCCCCATGAACCCCCCTATGAAACAGACGTTTCATAGGGGGTTGTGTCATCGTGTTGACAAGTTTTAGACTCACTCTAGTTTAGACGATTGTAACATTTCGGGTTCTCTTTTTTATCATTAGTCTATTTGCATAACAGTCCTATGCCATGCTAACAAAACGATTTTAAAAACTTTGAAAAACTAGGATTCTCTGCTAAGGATAATTACTCTTGGCTATGCACTCTTTTTCTGCGGAAAAGAAAGGCGCCAATGGCAGTTGTCAACCCTGCCATGCCAAAGGTGGATACTTCTGTCGCGTCTTCAGTCCCAGTCGATGGAAGACTGGTCAAAGAAGATGATGATTGAGTTAAGGCTTTCTTTGGTTTACTAGCAGTTGTCGATAATGCTTTTGCGTTTGTAACCACTTGCTTGCTATCACTCTGTCCATGATTATTCGGCTTTCTTCCCGCTTGATAGGTAAATGCTGGTTCCACATGGGCGTCATAACTTGGAAGTTTCCCTATGTCAGCCTTACGTCTTGGGTCAGGAGTAGCGGGTGACTCACTTATTTTACCATATTCTGTTGGAAGGGTTGCATGTCCCATCGGGCTACGAGGTAAGCGAGTAGTCTCTTCTATTTCTTCTGCTGGTAGAACGCTTGAGTCCTCTTCCTCAGTAATAGGATTGGCATCTGACGACACTTGGGTAGCCTCGGTTTCGACGTCGGCAGGTTCAGCATTAAGCTCTGCTTCAGTGGTTAATGAGGTATCAAAGTCAGTCGTGCTAGCATTAGATGTAACCTCTGGCAGGGTTGCCTCCTCAACATTCAGGGGTGTGCCGCTGGGCATTTCTGGGGGCGTTGAACCATCTGTCGGTGGAGTTGGCATGTTACCATCAGTTGGAAATGATCCCATTTGTCCTTCTGGAGGTGTCATTACCCCCATCTCGCCTGGCATAAATCCACTCGTCGATGTTTCTTGGGAAGCTGTAACACTTACAGTCGCGCCACTTGAAACAGTTATTGTATACGTAGATCCAGAAGTTAGAGCTTCCGTCGAAAAGACAAGATGCCCAAAAGCTACCGATGCCGTTGAACTAGCAATCACATTTCCTGATTCATCTGTGATTGTAATCGTATCACCTGCATTTCCTGAAACATTAGCCATAAGGTAGGATTGGCTTGATCCTGTTGAAAAGCCTTGGGCCATGCCTTGATTCCCAATAGCCCAGACCGTCCCTGCTGTAATGATAGCAGTCCCATCATAGTCTAAGGCCGAATCCCCTGAACCCGTCTGAGAAATATAAACCTGCCCACCAGTAATAGTGATATCGCCATTAGAATCTAAACCATCTGCACCAGCCATAACCGTCACTGTGCCACCTGTTATTACGATGGCTACATCATTTTCAATAGTTGCACTAGCATCTACTAAATTAGACAAGTCCGCATCATCTTTGGTGGTCCATTCTGTTGCATTAATACCATCTTCTGCCGCATCAATGGTAACAACACCATCTGTGATGGTAATCAGACGGGCCTCAAGACCTTCATCTTCAGCTGTCACTGTGAGAACCGTGTTTCCATTAATCGTCAAGGCATCACTAACAGTAATTCCTTTATCGGCTGAGGTAATCGTGACGGTCGAATCGGTGATTGTAACATCCCCAGAATTGACATCAGTATCGTCTTCCACTTGAATACCATCATCTCCAGCTATAATTGTGACCGTCGAATCTGATATGTCTAAGAAAGTTGTTGCATGAATACCATCCTTAGCTGTTGCTGTCAATACCAAATTCGCATTGTCCAAAGTCACACTGTCAGCTTTAATGGTATGCCCTTCCGAAGAAGCTAGGCTTAGCTCACTGTTCTTTTTACTTGTAATATACAGGGCCCCTGCTGTTTCAATGGTTGTTTTTGTAGAGGTTAATGAACTATCCGATAAGACTGTGATGTAGAGATCTGTCAGGGCAGTAATGGTGGTCGCATCTAGGGTAACCCCATCTAGTTCAATGGTCACAGCCTCTGTGACAGAATCTGCCACAGTAATAGTATAACCTGAACCTGAACCCGTTAGTTGATAAGTCCCTGCCTCATTAATTGTGATGGTAGTACCATCAATAGTCACGCTACTATCCGATGAGGCTATCACTGTTTCATCGGCAAAAGTAATTGTCGTTGCCACTGATTCTCCGTTCGTATCATCTTCGGAAGCGTCTTCAGAAACAGCTGTCTCTGTTTCATCGCTTACGTCAGTCGACGTTTCCGATGCTGTCGTTTCTTGAACTTCCTCAGTAGCGGTTGTAGTCTCAGTTACTTCAGCTTCTTCACTCTCAGTAGCATCTGTGGTTTCTGCATCGCTATCATCTGTTGCAGTTGTCTCTGCTGCATTGGTTTCAACAGTGACTGTATCCGTATCAGTTGTGATTTCCTCTGCTGCAACTTCCGCTGTGAGGGTTGAATCCGATGTTGTCTCACTAGCATCTGAAACGTCATTCGTTGCGGTATTATCCGAAGTCTCGACTGTTTCGCTGCTTTGCGTCACCAGTGTTTCGTTGTCAACGGATTCAGTCGCCGATGACGTTGTCGTACTTGTCGCATCTGTCGACTCCTGTGCAGATACAGCCTGACCCGTTCCTAGCACAACAGTTGTAGCCCCCAATGCCAATGTTGCCACAGCACCTTTGGCCCATTTAGCGGTACGAATACTACCATACCCTTTTGTTTGCCCTTGTTTGGTAAAGAATGATTTTGCGTTAGTCATAAAAAATCTCACTTTATCTTTTAAAATTGCCCTTATGATAAACAACTTCCCTTAACAAATTCTTGAAATTTTCTGAAAATATTCTTAAATCCATCATGAAGAAAAAGCAGTTACTGAATCTGATTTTCGCAATAGGCACCCGATATTAAGGCTCTATCAGACGGCAAAAAAGGTAGAGAAAAAGGTAGAGATTAAATCTCAATATATTGTAATACACTGATTTTGGCAAAACAAAAAACCGCTTAAAATAGGCGGTTTTTGCTGTCTAGTGACACGTATTGAAGGTCTACTTCACTTCCGTAAACACAACATGCTTACGTAATTTTGGTGAGTATTTTTTCAATTGGATACGGTCTGGAGTGTTACGTTTGTTTTTTGAAGTGAGGTACAAGCGTTCACCAGATTCTTTGTGTTCAAGTGTAATATTTACGCGCATTTGACTCCTCCTTCTTATTCGCCAGCTTTAGCGATCTTACGTCCTTTGTAGTATCCTTTCAAAGATACACGGTGTGAACGTGAGTAATCACCAGTTGTTTCGTCAAATTTTACAGTTGGAGCTGTCAATTTGTAGTGAGTGCGACGTTTGTTTTTCTTCGCTTTTGATGTGCGACGTGCAGGTACTGCCATTGTTTGTTTCCTCCGTTAGATTGGTTGGGCCAGTCATAGGCAAAACTCACCGTTTCGCGCTCAGCCCTCTTTAAAAGTTAATGTCTTTGATTTTCATCAACTCAACTATAATAACACATCTTTTTTGTAAAGTAAAGTTACTTGACAGATTTTTTTACTTTTTTTGGACATGCTGCGCGACAGCGTGCAAATCTGGAATGTGTTGGTTGTAACTATTCGTCTCTACCGTGAGATTGAGGCTCTTGACTCCAGCGTTTCGAGCAGATTCGGCATCCAACTGGCGGTCGCCGATATAATAGGCGTCTTCTTTTTCAAAGCCATACTTGTCTGCCAAATAGTTGAGCACTTCTGGATCCGGTTTTCGTTTGAAGCCATCATCGCCAGTGACCACTTCTGTAAAGTAGTGAGCAACACCCAAATCTGCTAGCAAGCGGTGGGCATTATGCCCCTTATGCGTGTAGATAAACTGAGCATAGCCTTCTTGATGGGCCCACTTTAAAATATCCTTAGCGCCTGGCAAGAGCTTAACCAGATGGTTATGGGTTGTCAGGTTTTCCGCACGCGCCGCATTTAAGGCATGGTAGTCAATACCGTTTTCTTCAGCGACTTGTTGAAAGAGGGCATGGACGGATTCTTTTAAGATAAAAGATTTTACCGTTTCCTGATCATAGGCCAGGTCATAATGCGCATATGCAGCCTCAATCCCTGATAGAATCGCGTCATAAGAGTCAAAGAGCGTGCCATCTAAATCCCAGATAAGGGCTGTCATATCGTTTCCTCCTGATTTAACAAGCGCTCCTCCTCCCGACGCAAGACATCTTGGCGAACTAATTTATAAATCGAGGCAAAGAATGGCACGGAAATCAACATACCGAAAATGCCTCCAAAAGCACCACCGACAGTTACTGAAACAATCACCCACATCCCAGGAAGACCTACAGAATTCCCAACGACACGCGGATAGATCAAGTTGCTCTCAATCTGTTGCAAAACCACAATGAAGACTAGAAACCATAAGGCTTGAGAGAACGATTGGGTCATCACCAAAATCATCCCGACAATTCCACCAATATAGGCTCCAATAATAGGGAAAATATTGGTAAAACCGACTAAGATACCAATCGTTGACGCATACGGAAATTTGAATAGGGTCATTCCCAAAAATACTAATGTCCCAAGGATAACCGCCTCAGTCATTTGACCCGTAAAGAAACTGCGAAACGATTCATGAAAGACTTTTCGCACAGCATCAAAAGGTCCATACCATGTCGGTAAATAGGTCTGGATGAGACGTCGAAGTTGATTGGCTAGATCTTCCTTACTCACCAGTACATAAACGGAGAAGATCAAGGACATCAAAATATTAACGATAGCTGAAAAGATATCCGTAACCGACGTTAACAAGCCTAGCAAGAAGGTCCCTGCGCCATTGAAGACCTCTGTCGCATAAGCATTAATTCTGTCATTTAATTCCTTGGCCGCATCACTGCCATAGAACTGGTTGATTTGAGCGCTCAACCACTCATTTTCTTCGACTTCTCGGATAAGGTTTTCAATGGCTTTAGGCGCATTTGCAATGAGCGATTGAATGCTTTCAACTAACTCTGGAATGACAATTCCAAGTAAAACAATAACCAAAATGGCAAAGGTAGCATAGGCTAATAATAGCGTAATCGACCGCGAAAACTTTCGTGCCAAGTCTCCTTTAAATAGACGATAATAGATACGTTCATAGCCTGACATCAGGATATTAACAACATAGGCGATCATAGCTCCGCCAATAAAAGGAAGAGAGGCCCGCCAAAGTGTTCCCAAAAGGTTTTCTGCACTTTCCCAATAGCGAAAAACAGCTAAAACAACAACCAGTGTAACCAATAAGGTCAAAATAAGATTTTTATGATTTTTTAGCAAGAATAGCTCTCCTAAATAATTTTTGGTAACGATAACCTAGGTAAAAAACTCGAAAAGCATTGTCAGCTATCGTAGCTATCAATACTCCCGAAAGTCCCAATCCCAAGACAATCGTCAAAAGAAACCCCAAGCCTACTCGAAGCGCCCACATGCCAACTGTTGTAGCAACAAAGGGGATTCTAGCTCGGCCTACTCCCTGCCAAAGCGCCGTCAAAATCAGGGTGCCTGTTGCTAAGGGAAAGCCGATAAAGGCCATCCAAACGACCTGTTGAGCTGCCAGAATCGCTTGGGCATCGTGGGTGTAGAGACGAATCAGCCATGGACTAAAAAGCAAGACCGTCCCTGATACCAGAGCCACTAGCCGAAAAGCAAGCCAATAACTTGCCTTTCGAATCTCCTCTAGGAGCTGATCATCTTGTTGGCCGTGTGCTTGGGCTGACAAGATAACTGTCGCAACAGCTACACTCATAGCTGGTAAATAATTAAACTGTATTAACGTCTCCCCAATAGCATGACCTGCGACGACCGTTGTTCCTAATTGAACGATTAAAGCCACAACAACTAAATCCCCCGCACGCATCATGAGACGTTCTCCTGCAGCCGGAAAAACTTGTTGCAATAACTGCTTATCAATCTGGAAATTCAACCGTTTTGGACGATAAGATAAGCGATGCCACAAGAGCCCAACACCGACAAACCGGGCTATAACAGTTCCTGTGGCAACTCCTACCACACCCCAACGAAAGACAAACACCGCTAATCCCGATAAGAGAATGTTTAAAGCATTGACAGTAAAACTGACAACCATTGGCCACTTGGTCTGACCTTGAGCCCTGAGCATTGCGCCTAAGCAAACCATCAAGCCTAAGCTAAGACTGGCGCCACCAACGATTGCCAGATACTGACCACCTGCTTGACTGACTGCCCTCCCCGCTCCTAAAAGGGCTAATAGACTTTCTCCAAAACCTAAAGACAACCCTCCCAAGATGACGCTCAGCCATATGGTTAATTGAATAGCCATCTGGCTAAGATGGAGACGTTCGTTTTCCTTTTTTTGAGCAAAGGATTTAGCGATCGCTGCAGATACAACCGCTCCTACCGCTATAAAAAGAGCCTGATAGATAGCGAGAATATTTCCTGATAGGGCTACCCCAGAAATCACAACTAATCCTAGTTGGGAAACAAGGTAGGTATCCGCCAAGGTCATTAGGGCCTGTAGCGTATTTTCAACGAGGACGGGTAAAGCAATGGCCTTCAACTCTCTTTGATAAGTCATGGAAAATCTCTTCCCGTCCCTCCTTTTTCTTAATCTGCAATAGTCAAATAGCGCTCAACTGCTCCTTGCATATCCGCAACGGAAACAACTGTTTTGTGACGTACCGGCGCTGTCTCAAGTCCGTCAACAGCAGCTGGATAGGCCACTTTTGAAATGGCATGTAATTGCTCTAAGGCTTCAAAGTCTGTTAAATCTGTTTCTCCTGTAATCGCTGCAACAGCCACTACTGGGAATTTATAAGGACTGGCCGTAGAAGCAATAACTGTCTTCGTCTGGTCTCCTGTTTTAGTCTTATATTTCTGATGGACAGCAGATGCCACAGCAGTGTGTGGGTCTTCAACATAAAGAGCCGCATCGTAGACACGTTTGATTTCAGCTAGCGTTTCAGCTTCAGTGGCAAAATCCGCCGCAAAAAGATCTAAAATCCCACGATCTACATCGCCTAAGCTGTACTGCCCTTCTCCAGAAAGAGCTGTCATCAACTCCAGCGTTTGCTCAGAGTTGTTACCAACCAAGTGGAAAATCAGGCGTTCAAGGTTTGAAGACACTAAAATATCCATAGACGGTGATGAGGTCACCTTGAAATCCCGCTTTTTGTCGTAAGTTCCTGTGTTAAAGAAATCTGTCAGTACATTGTTTTCATTGGAAGCACAGATTAATTTACCAATTGGTAATCCTATTTGCTTAGCGTAGAAAGCGGCTAGGATATTGCCAAAGTTACCTGTTGGTACCGCAAAATTAAGGACCTCACCTGCTACTATCTCGCCTGACTTAACCAGTTGGGCATAGGCATAAACATAGTAGACAATCTGTGGCACCAAGCGACCAATATTCATTGAATTAGCTGAAGAAAATTGGAAGCCATTGGCTGCTAGTTTGTCACGCAAGGCACTGTCGTTAAACATTTCCTTAACCTTGGTTTGAGCATCGTCAAAGTTCCCGTCAATGGCAACGACATGCGTATTTTCTCCTGTTTGGGTGGTCATTTGCAATTCCTGGACTTTGCTGACCCCATCACGTGGATAGAAAACAATGATTTCAGTTCCTGGAACATCTGCAAATCCAGCCATGGCTGCTTTTCCAGTATCCCCTGATGTCGCTGTCAAGATGACAATTTTCTTATCCAGGCCGTGTTTTTTAGCTGCCGTTGTCATCAAGTGAGGTAAGATTGATAAGGCCATGTCCTTAAAGGCAATTGTTGAGCCACGAAAAAGCTCTAAATTGTACTGATCGTCGCTAATTTTAACTAAAGGCGCAATCGCATCGGTGTCAAACTTATCATCATAAGCGGAGGCAATGCAGTGGTCCAACTCTTCACTTGTGAAATCATCTAAAAAGGCAGATAAAATAAGCTTCGCCACCTCCTGATAGGAAGTATCTTTTAAGACAGCCATGTCCAAATTGACTTCTGGCATTCTTGTTGGTGTGTAAAGACCACCATCGTTAGCAAGTCCCTGTAAAATAGCCTGGCTGGCTGTCACGGTATTATTGGCATCTCGAGTTGATTGATATGTTAGTGTCATAGGATTACCCTCTTCAAAGCTTTTTTACTATTTTACCATAATTTTGTAAGGAATAGCGCCAACCTTTTGTTTTGATAGCGTTTTTATCCTAATTCCGAACCAAAAAAGAACCTCTTGGAGATGACTCCGAGGTTCTTGTAATCCTCTTGCCTGCATTAACCAATGATTACTCTTGATAAGAGTTGCTCAAACTTTTGCAAATCAATATCCTTTTTCAGCCCAATCTTGATCCGTCCAATTGTTGTCCAAAGTTCCACTTCAGAACCTGAATCTAAAAAGAGTCCCCCATTCTCACCAGACCACATTTGAATAGTCCGATAGGGTAAGACATAGGTTTCTACTTTTTTAGGAGCTAAGGTCGGACTATCCTTGATAATCAAACGCTTATCTGTAAAAATAGCAATGTCCTTAACCGTTTTGAAAGCTGCTATGATTTCTTCGTCAGGAAGCAACAGTTTCACCGCATCTTCAGGGGCATACGTTTCTTTTACAAGAGTCCAAGCAACAGCAATTTCGTTCATATTCAACTCCAAGATTTTCTTTTTATTATACCAAAAATTACCTGATTAAGATACTAGCACACTTTTAGTAAAGTGACATCAAGCAAAAAACTAGCCAGACTAATGTCTGACTAGTGGAGTCACGTATTATTTGCGACGGCCTGGGCGTTCGCCATAACCATAGTAAGCATCTTCGATGATTTCTTGCATGTGGTCAACCATTGGCAAGCGTGGGTTGGCTGGAGAACATTGGTCCTCGTAGGCAAGAAGGGCCAATTCACGAGAATATTTCTTCAATTCTTTCTCATCCACACCTTGAGCTTTAAGGTTCATCTCGATACCGAGACGGCAACCAAGGTCATAGACCGCTTTAGCATAAGATTCCACAGCTTCTTCTGGAGTTGACGCTGGAAGTCCGAGCAATTTCGCGATATCTTGGTACTTCTCATCCGCACGGTAGTAGTTGTACTTAGGCCATGTCGCAGTCTTGGCAGGACGTGTCCCGTTGTAACGGATAACGTATGGCAAGAGGATCGCGTTGGTACGGCCGTGAACCGTATGGAAGCGGGCACCAATCTTATGCGCCATTGAGTGGGAAATACCGAGGAAGGCATTGGCAAAGGCCATACCAGCCATTGTAGAGGCGTTATGCATTTTCTCACGAGACTCAAAGTCTGCTTCTTTCACAGAGCGCTCTAAGTATTCAAAGACAATCTTGATCGATTGAAGAGCCAAACCGTCTGTAAAGTCATTAGCCATTTGGGACACATAGGCTTCTGTCGCATGGGTCAAGACGTCCATACCAGTATCTGCCGCGATGAATCCTGGAACTGTCATAACAAGCGCTGGGTCAACGATAGCAACTGTTGGTGTCAATGAGTAGTCAGCGATTGGGTACTTACGGTTGTTTTCTTTATCTGAGATAACCGCAAATGGTGTCACTTCAGAACCTGTACCAGATGTTGTTGGAATAGCAACAAACTTAGTCTTCTTACCTAACTCAGGGAATTTGAAGGCACGCTTACGGATGTCCATGAATTTTTGAACGAGGTCATGGAAGTCCACTTCTGGTTGTTCGTAGAAGAGCCACATCACTTTAGCAGCATCCATTGGAGAACCACCACCAAGGGCAATGATTGTGTCAGGTTTGAAGGTACGCATGAGTTCAGTACCTTTGTAAACGGTTGTGATATCTGGATCTGGCTCAACCTCAGCAAAGATTTGGTAAGTCACTTTATTACGACGCAAGTGAAGTTGTTCCAAGATACGATCCAAGAATCCAAGTTCAACCATGGCTTTGTCTGTAACAATCATAACGCGTTCAACGTCACGACATTTTTGCAAGTATTCGATCGAATCACGCTCGAAATATGTTTTTGAAGGAACTTTAAACCATTGCATATTATTTCTACGTCTTCCTACTTTTTTGATGTTCAAGAGATTTACTGCGCTAACGTTACCAGATACTGAGTTGCTACCGTATGAACCACAACCCAATGTCAATGAAGGTAAGAAGGCATTGTAAACGTCACCGATACCACCGAAGGTAGAAGGAGAGTTCCAGATAACACGGATAGCACGCACGATGCCACCAAATTCTTTAGCAAGCGCTTCGTCTTTTGTATGAATCGCAGCTGAGTGACCAAGACCGTGGAATTCAACCATTTGACGGGCTTTTTCAAGACCATCTTCACGCGTTTCAGCTTTTAAGACAGCAATAACAGGAGATAATTTCTCACGTGTCAATGGCTCATTTTCACCAACTTCTTTACATTCTGCAGCAAGGATATTCGTTCCTTCTGGTACAGAGAAGCCTGCTTGTTCAGCAATCCATGCCGCTGGTTTACCAACGATATCTGGATTGAGTTTAGCGCCTGCACAGTTTTTGCTGTTAGCTTTAGCTCCGAAGCAGAACTCTTCAAGAAGGGCTTTTTCTTTTTTGTTTACAAAGTAAGTGTGATAAGACTTGAATTCGTTGACAAATTCATCATAGATTTCTTTATCAATGATAACGGCTTGTTCAGAAGCACAAACCATACCATTGTCAAATGACTTAGACATCACAATGTCATGAGCTGCTTGACGAATGTTAGCTGATTTTTCAACGTAGGCTGGTACGTTACCTGCACCTACGCCAAGGGCTGGTTTACCACATGAATAAGCTGCCTTAACCATGGCGTTACCACCAGTCGCCAAGATAGTGGCAATACCTGGGTGGTTCATCAAGGCATTTGTCGCATCAAGTGATGGGGCTTCAATCCACTGCACACAGTTTTCAGGAGCTCCAGCAGCGATGGCAGCATCACGAACGATTTGTGCCGCATGTGCTGATGATTTTTGAGCTGATGGGTGGAAGGCAAAGATGATTGGGTTACGCGTTTTAAGGGAAATCAAGGCCTTGAAAATTGCTGTTGATGTAGGGTTAGTTGTCGGTGTAATACCACAAATAACACCCACTGGCTCAGCGATCAAAGTCAATCCTTTAACGTCATCTTCTTCGATGATACCGACTGTTTTTTGGTGACGCATGTTGTTGACAACGTGCTCACAGGCAAAGAGGTTTTTAGTTGCCTTATCTTCGAAGACCCCACGACCAGTTTCTTCATAGGCGTGCATGGCAAGTTCGCCATGAGCGTCAAGGGCAGCTACGGACGCTTTCGCTACAATATAGTCCACTTGCTCTTGGTTGAGCTTGCGCATTTCGTCCAAGGCAACTAGCCCTTTTTGAACCAAGGTATCAATTGCTTGATTCACATCTTCTACAGCAACTTTTTTTGCTTTATCACTCATGTATAGACTCCTTTTTGATGAGTTTGTTAATTTTTTCACAATATTATTGTACTACATTTTCAAAAAAATGTAAATAGTTTACAAAACATTTCACAATCTTTTTTCACTTAGATTTTACAATGCTGATAGCTCTTGTTTTTTTCCTCCTATCTCGCTTAAAAAGTTTTTTGTTTCACAAACTTAGAAAGCGTTTTCTTTTTATCCTGATAATAGTTTACCTTGTTTTTCATAACTTTTCAAGACATAACCCTATTTCAGGCAACCAAAAACCAGCCGGCCTTAGCCAACTGGTTTGTCTTCTATTGCTTGGACGTTATTTGGTGAAATCGAGTACCATACGACCTTGGATAGTTCCAGCCGCCATTTCATCAAAGACAGCAACAGCGTCTTCAACTGGACGTTTTTCAACGACAGGGACAACCTTGCCTTCAGCTCCGAATTGGAACGCTTCTTCAAGGTCTTTACGTGTTCCAACCAAGGAACCGATAATTTCGATACCGTCAAGAACGGTTTTCACGATTGGCACATCCATCGTTTCTGACGGCAAGCCAACCGCAACGACCTTGCCTGCTGCACGCACAGAATCAATGGCTTGGTTGAAGGCAACCTTAGATACAGCAGTGACCACGGCAACGTGAACACCACCTGTTTTTTCTTGGATAAGTCCTGCGACATCTTCGACTTCTCGACCATTTACGACAAAGTCAGCGCCAGATTCTAAAGCTAAATCGAGCTTGTCTTGATTGATATCAACAGCTACGACATGGCAGTTAAAGACATTTTTAGCATACTGAATAGCCAGGTTACCAAGCCCACCAGCTCCATAAATTACCACCCATTGGCCAGGAGTTGGTTTAGCACATTTGATCGCTTTGTAAGTTGTTACTCCTGCACAGGTAATGGAACTAGCTTGTGCTGGATCAAGACCGTCTGGCACTTTGACAGCATAGTCAGCAGTCACAATACATTGTTCAGCCATTCCGCCATCTACAGAATAGCCTGCATTTTTAACAGAACGGCAAAGGGTTTCGTTACCTGTTGTACAGTATTCACAACGGCCACAGCCTTCAAAGAACCATGCGACAGAAACGCGATCACCTGGTTTAAGGCTAGTAACATCAGGAGCCACTTCACGAACAACCCCAATCCCTTCATGTCCTAAGACACGCCCTGGAACTTTCCCAAAATCTCCCAAAGCTACGTGCAAATCAGTGTGGCAAACCCCACAATATTCAATATCAACGAGGGCCTCTCCCGCTTCAAGAGCTCTTACCTCATGTTCGGCAATTTCAGGATAAACACCTTCTTGGTTAACAACGACTGCTTTCATGTTCAGTCCTCCTTGTGACTTTTTTCATTTTCGAGATTATTATAATACATTTTGCAATCGTTTTCAATTATTTTGTGATGTTTTTCTCAAACTTTTTTAAAAATCTACCAAAAAGAGGCTAGGACTTTTGTCCCAGCCTCAGCCTCTACTCATTAAGAATTGCTTCCTGAAATTATAGTATTCCAATTAGGACACTGCTGATACCTTATAGATGGTTTTAGCTAGGGCGTCTTGATAGTCTTCTTGCGTATAGGCTTCAGCTGTCGAAACACCTGCTTCCCCTTTTTCACGATCAACCACTACTTGTTCAACGCCAGCTAATTGACTTAATTTTTCGGTAACACGCGCCACACAGTGGTCACAAGACATGTTTTCAATGGTAAGGATTTGTTTCATCATAAACCTTCTTTCTATATGGATGGATGACCAAGATCTTTTTCTAGGCCATATAAAACGATTGGGAACTGCTGACAATCACCATACAGAGGTGCTTGTCAGTTTTTGTTTCCAAAGGGTGGGTTAGGATTTTAGATAACGCAGTCTAAGAGCATTAGTGACAACAGAGACTGAGCTAAGACTCATGGCTAAGCCCGCTAACATAGGATCAAGCAAAGGCCCTCCAAAGAGGTAAAGCAAGCCCATAGCTACAGGAATGCCAAGAATGTTATAAGCAAAAGCCCAGAAAAGGTTTTGCTTGATGTTACGAATGGTCGCCCGACTCAGTTTGAGGGCTGCTGGAACATCTTCAAGGTTTCCATGCATGAGCACGATATCTGCTGATTCAATGGCTACATCCGTGCCAGAACCAATCGCGATACCAACATCAGATTGGACTAAAGCAGGGGCATCATTAATCCCATCACCAACCATGGCTACTCGTTGTCCGCTAGCTTGTAAGCGTTCAACCGCTTGGACCTTGTCCGCGGGGAGAACTTGGCTAATCACCTCGGTGACACCGACCTCGGCCGCTATCGCTTGAGCAGTGCCTTCGTGGTCTCCTGTCAGCATGACAACGGTCAATCCCATCGCCTTGAGTTGCTCAATGGCAGCCTGACTGGTTGACTTGACCTGATCTGCGACTGCGATAAGGCCTGCCAATTGATCATCAGAGGAGAGATAGAGAGGGGTCTGACCAGATTGGGCCAGTAGGGCGTCGGTACTAGCTAGACTGGAAATGTCTACCCCCTGCTGCGCCATTAACTTGGCATTCCCCAGGGCCAGCTGGTGGTTCTTATAGCGAGCTGTCAAGCCTTTTCCAGATATGGCCTGGAAATCGGTGACAGGCAATAAATCCAGTCCTGCCTCTTTAGCCGCATCTAAAAGAGCTTTAGCCAGAGGGTGCTCTGAACCGACTTCACTGGAAGCTGCCAGCTGCAAGAGTTCCTGCTCGGTCCATGAGCCTTGAGGATGGAGACTCGTGACGCGTGGGCGACCTTCCGTAATGGTTCCTGTCTTATCCAAGACAACGGTATTCACGAGATGAGCGGATTCCAAAGCTTGACCAGACTTAACGAGAATGCCCTGTTCAGCCCCCTTACCGGTTCCGACCATAATGGCTGTCGGGGTAGCGAGTCCCAAAGCACAGGGACAGGCAATCACAAGAACAGAGACAAAAATTTGAAGGGCGAAATCGATATCCTTCCCTCCAAAAATCATCCAAGCTAAGGCTGCTAGAAGGGCTAGTCCAATCACTATAGGAACAAAGTAGAGGGAAATGCGATCTGCCATCGCAGCAATCGGCGCCTTAGACCCTTGCGCATGCTCGACGAGTTGAATAATCTGAGCTAGAGTCGTGTCCTCTCCAACCCGAGTGGCCTGATAATCAATACTACCGTTTTGGTTAATGGTGGCGCTAATAACGGTATCCCCAACTGCCTTGGTCACTGGCATGCTCTCGCCTGTGATCATCGCTTCATCAACACTGGTTTGACCTGCAATGATTTCCCCATCAACGGGAATACTTTCTCCTGGTTTGACTCGGACAATATCGCCTACTCGGATGTCCTCGGTGTCAATTTCAACCACCTGATCATAGCGAATAACGGTCGCCTTTTTAGGGGCCAGATTCATAAGGTGTTCAATAGCTTGTGAGGTTTGCCCCTTGGCTCTTGCTTCTAGGAGTTTTCCGACCATGATCAAACTGATGATAACTGCTACTGATTCCAGATACAGGTGGTGGGCAAAATGGTGCTCTCCCAGAGAAATCCCATAGATAGCATAAAGGCCATAAACAAAGGCCGCACCGGTACCTACTGCTATCAGGCTATCCATATTGGGATGGCCTTTAAAAAGGGTTTTTAACCCTCTTTGGTAAAAGCCGCGCCCGAGCCACATGACTGGCAAGGTCAGAACCAACTGCGCTAACGCAAAATTTAAGGGTGCTAGATCTGGAGATAAACTATCAGGGACCGGCAAGCCCACCATGGTCCCCATGGAAAGGTAGAGCAAGGGAATTGTCAGCGCTAGGGCAAGAAAGGTTTCCTGCTTCTTCTTTTGGTAGCGCGCTTGGCGTTCCGCTTTTTCAGCTTGATAAGCCGATTGCCCACGCTCTGTTTTTTCGCTAGCGCCATAGCCAGCTGCTGCAACTTCTGCTATGACTTGATCCCAGTCAAAATCAGGATCTTCTGTCTTAGCGACCAAACGCTCTGTCGCAAGGTTAACCGTTGCTTCGCGTACACCCGGTAACTCTCCAACGACCATTTCGATGGTCGCAGCACAGGCCGCACAGGTCATCCCTGTTAATGTAAAGGTTTTTTCAGTCATGGCAGTGTCCTCCGTGTTGCCCACAAGTGCATTGACCTGCTAAACAGTTACAAGCCAAGGTTGCTGGGGCTGTAGTTTTTTGAGCCAGAGCTTCTTGGCTGATCCGCTCTAAGTCAGCCTGGCTGAATTCTCCTTGAGACAGCAACAAGGAGACCAAATCCACATGCTTAGTGTTGCAAATACTGCTTTGTATGGTCTCAAGGCTCTGGGTTAGATGATCTGCTTCAGAAACCTGGGCATAGTAGGCAAATTTCTTACCCACTTGTTCTGTTCTGACCAAACCCTTGGTTTTCAGGCGACCCAATAAGGTTTTGATGGTTGCGGCCTGCCAGTTATAAGCCTTGCTTAAATGTGCGATCACTTGGGCACTAGTCGCCCCTGGATTGGCCCAAAGCACGCGCATGACCTGCCATTCCGCCTGAGACATGCTCTCTCTTTCCATAGCTACTCCTTTCGTTTACAATTGTAATCATTATCTATACCTATAGTTTACAACTGTAAACAAAAAATGTCAAGAAAACACTCCCTCATTTTTGAGGAAGTGTCCATATGATTAGTGGGCCAACATTTCTTGGGCAATCTCAAAGGAATCCATACCTGTTGGGTAGTAAGTTGGCCAGTTATCCATTTCTTCTAGCAGTTTTTCTTGACTGTCGCTACCAAAGTAGATATGGAAGTGACCTGTTTTCACTGGAGCAATATTGTGGTCGCTAAACTGAACATACTTGTAGTCACCCGCATCTTCGTTGGTCGCTTCAAAGAGGAAGCGTACGCCACGGTTGCCTTTTTTGTAGGTCAAGATTTCATAGCCAACATACTTGTAGGTGTTCTTGTGGCCTTTGCCGTCAACAAAGAATTCCATCGTATCGCCATCAATCTTGATTTGTTCAACATCCGTCTTGTAACCAATGTCATAGTAATCTTTGTACTCTGCAGCAGTCATGGTACCATTAGACTTTTTAGCCTTGTAGTCCCAAACTTGGTCAAATGTCCCATCTAATAGGTAAGGGTAAACGGATTGCCAATCACCAGCGTAGTCTGAAAGCTCACGGTCTGCAACGTCACTGTCTTCAAAGTAGCCATTGTAAACCGTCTTCGTATCTACGGCTTCTTCGGGTTGAATTTCAGGACCTTCGGTCTCTGTTGTTAATTTCAAGGCCTCAAGGTTGGCTTCAGCCGTTGAAATATAGGTTTCTCCAGCCTTCATAGCTTCAGCTGTTAAACTTTCAAGTGGGTTAAGAACGGCTGTCTCCACACCTGTTTCCTTGGCCAAGGTTTCAGCCACCGCTGAGGAAGCTGTTTCTTCAAAGTAAATGTACTTAATGCCATTTTCTTTGATGTACTCAGACAATTCTGCCAAACGGGTTGCTGACGGCTCAGCCTCAGGGGTCAATCCTGATACAGAAACTTGTGTCAATCCATAGTCAAGGGCAAGGTAATTAAAGGCCGCATGCTGGGTTACGAAGCTTTTTTGCTTAGCTTGTGATAAAGTATCTGTATACTCTTGATCAAGCGCTTCAAGTTCTTTCAGATAAGCCTCTGCATTCTTAGTGAAGGCATCCTTGTCTTCGGGATAAGCTTCAATTAATTGGTCACGAATAGCCTCTACCATCTTCACAGCTCGGTAAGGAGAGACCCAAACATGGGGATCGTATTCATGAGTATGCCCGTCTTCTCCATGGGCATGGTCATGGTCGTGATCATCAGAACCTGGTAGGAGTAACATCCCTTCTGTTGCGGAGATGACCTTGACATCTGATTTTGATTTTTCAAGGTTTTCTTCTAATTCATGTACCCAGGTTTCCATGTTTTCATTGGCATAGACAAAGGCATCCGCATCTTCAATCGTTGCAATAGCCTTAGCAGATGGCTCATACCCATGCACCTCTGTCCCTGCTTCGATTAAGAGTTCTACATTCGCTTCATCCCCTGCAATTTCTTTGGTAAATTCGTAAACTGGGTAGAAGGTTGTCACAATCGTCGGTTCTTCAGAACCTACTTGATTGGAACAAGCAGCTAATAAGGCTACAGATAAAGACAAGCCTAGTAAAGCCCATTTTTTCATGAGAAAATCTCCTTTATTTTTTAAACTTTTTCAATAGATTGACCACCAAGAAAATGGTGATAAAAATCATGGTGATACTTGCTGAGGCCGGTGTTTCCATATAGTAGGAAATATAGAGACCAGAAAGCATACCCACAAATCCTATAAGAACCGAGAGGGCCATAACCGTTTTAAAGCTCTTGCCCAAACGCAGAGCGATAGAGGCTGGTAAGACCATAATCGTTGAGACTAAAAGGGCACCTGCTGCAGGAATCATGAGGGCAATAGCCACCCCCGTCACCATGTTAAAGAGGATAGACATGGTCCGCACGGGCAAACCATCGACATAAGCAGTATCCTCATCAAAGGTCAGGATGTACATGGGACGGATAAAGAGAGCCGTCAAAATAAGCACAATCACCGCGATGGCGAACAAGGCCATCACCTGCGTCGATGTAATGGTCAATATCGACCCGAACAAGTACTGGTCTAGGCTCATGCTGGAGGATCCGCCAGACTTACTAGTCACAATCAGAGAGATAGCCAACCCTGTCGACATGAGAATAGCGGTCCCAATCTCCATAAAGTCCTTGTAAATAGTCCGCAAATACTCTAAGAACACCGCAGCGATCAAGACCACAATAATGGTTGAGACACTGACATCGATTCCCAAAATCAAGCCAAATGCCACCCCTGCTAGGGAAACGTGACTTAGCGTATCACTCATCAAAGACTGACGTCGTAAAATCAGGAAAATCCCTAGGATCGGAGCGAAAGCTGCAATGGCAATCATAGCGAGGAAGGCCCGTTGCATAAAGGCATAATCAAACAGACTAAGCATGGTCCACCTCCTCTTCGACGTGATGGTGGTGGGTCTCGTGGAGGTTAAAACATCGCCAAGGAGAGTCCTGGTTACGCACGAGATGGATATTGCGATCGGCAAATTTTTGCACATCATCAGGGTCATGAGTGATCATGAGCACTGACTTACCATGCTTTTTAGCGGAATGGTGCATGAGCCCATAAAACTCTTCCTTAGAGCTAATGTCCATCCCTGTCGTCGGCTCATCCAAGATAAAGATATCCGGGTCACTGGCAAACATCCTGGCAATTACGGTCCGTTGCTTCTGGCCCCCTGAAAGTGACCCTAAGCGACTATTCCGTTGTTCCCACATGCCAACGGCTTCGAGACTGACCTTAATATGCTCTTCATCGTGCTCAGTCAGCTTACGGAACCATCCTTGACGCGGGTAGCGGCCTGATTTGACAAATTCATAAACGGTGGACGGAAAGCCCGCATTAAAGCTAGCCACTTGTTGTGGCAGATAAGCCATTCGTAATTTTTGCCCTGAAATACTAGTCTTTGAGATATCAACCTTGCCGACTTGGGGTTTTAAAATGCCTAGAGTTGCCTTGACCAAGGTCGTCTTTGCTGCACCGTTTTCCCCTGTCAAGGTCACAAATTCCCCACTGTCTAAATGATAGGAAATCTTGTCTAAAACAGGCTCTTTGTCATATTGGAAGGCTAAGTTTTCAACTGTGATATAGCGCATTAAGCCTCCTCAATCTTGCCAAGCAAGTCCTTGAGGAAACGACTAACTAATGCTTGCTCTTCCTGAGAATAACCGGCAATAACGGTATCATACGTGCTTAGTGTATGAGCATGGTGATGTTCATGCTCCTCAGCAATTGGCTTAGCCAAGTCAGTCAACTGATAATAAGTCATACGGCCGTCCTTGGCATCCTTGGCAGACTCCAACATCCCTTGAGCAATCAAAGATTTAATGGCCTTGGTCACAGCAGCCTGGCTAACATTGAGAGCCTTGGCTAGGTCCGAGTTATTGACAATGCCATCATTAATGAGCATGAGAATATGCTCTTGCGTATTGGTCAATGACACGTCACTCTTACAGTCCCCAACCAAAAGTTCTAAATGGTTCTCAGATTTGAGAATAATGGTATTGATCGCTTGATCAATTTGTTTTGCTAATTCGGTCATCATGATTTCCTTTATTTTTTGTTAACATAGACTATTTTATCATTAACCAGTTAAATAGTCAAAACTTTTTAACCAGTTTCGTAATTTTTTCTGAAAATGGCTGATTTTTCAAAATCAACATTGCCATATTGTGCTATAATGAATAGTTAGAAAGGTGGTCCTCATGTCAATAGCCCTCATGGTCTTTCAAAAACTTCTTGTCCTCTTTCTCCTCATGGGAATGGGCTATTTTCTGGCCCGCAACATCCTAACCAAAGACATCACGCGCCAACTCTCAAAGCTCTTAACCATGTATGTGGCCCCCAGCCTGTTTGTATCGACCTTTTTAAAGGCTGATTTTTCCAGAGATCGCCTGATTTACCTCCTGGTCACCATCGCCATGGCCTTCTTTATCCTCATTACCCGTATTGTACTCACCCGATTTTTAGTTCCAAAAGGGCGTCCGATTGATACATACGCTGTTCTTTTTGCGAATGTGGGGTTCCTAGGTACCCCACTAGCCCTCGCCGTTGGCGGTAATGATGCCGTTTTTTATATTTCAGGCTTTGTCGTTGCCAACCAAATCATGCAATGGACCTATGGCATCTACCTTATCACGCAAGACAAATCCAAGGTTTCGCTTCGCACAGCTCTGCTAAACCCTGCCTCCATTTCTACGGCAATAGGTCTCATCTGTTTTCTCCTCCCATTTGCCCTGCCAACTGTTCTTATTGATGCTGTCAGCAGTTTCGCCCAACTCAATACCCCCTTATCAACCCTTGTCCTTGGAACTTATTTTTATAAGGCAAATTGGCGCGAAGTTTTCTGCTATCTGCCTGCATACTGGACAGCTTTTCTTAGACTAATCCTTACCTCCCTCATTTCTACCCTCATTATCTGGTTGCTTCCTTTAAATGTCCCAGCACTCAAGCTGGCCTTAACGATCGCCTCCTGCTCCCCAACAGCCATGAATGCAGCCCTTCTCAGCCAAGTCTATGGTGGGGATTACCAGTACGGTTCACGCCTAGTCCTCCTAACGACTGTCCTGTCGCTCATCAGCTTCCCCATCATGATGGGCATCGCCAGTTTTCTTTACCTATAACGGAAAAGCCCCTGTTAATCAAATACTTAAAAAAATTCTCCAAGCCAAACTTGGAGAATTTTTATGTCATCTGTGTATCGAGCACTATCGTCACAGGACCATCATTGACTAGACTGACCTGCATATCAGCGCCAAAGAGACCTGTTTCCACAGGAACATGCTGGGCTAACAGGGCATTCAATTGGTCATAAAGCTGACTTGCTTTGTCAGGTGCAGCACCACCATTGAAGACTGGACGATTGCCTTTCTTGGTATCCGCAAAAAGGGTAAACTGAGAGATCGAGAGGATTTGCCCACCAATATCCTGAACAGATAGATTCATCTTTCCTGCTGCATCTGAAAAAATCCGCATGTTGACGAGTTTTCGGACAGCATAGTCCAAATCTGCCGATGTGTCTTCAGGCGCTATGCCGACTAGCAGCAGAAGCCCTTGGCCAATCTTTCCCTGCACGCGCCCCTCAATCTCTACCTGAGCCTCGGACACGCGCTGTACAATAATTTTCATAATCTCTTTCCTATTTCCGGATTAAAAAGGTCCCCCAGACCTTTTTAACCATTGGTTCGTTTAACAGAGTAGACCTCAGGAACTGACTTGACCTTGTCAACAATGGTCGTCAGGCTCGATAAGTTTGAGATAAAGAAGCTGACATGGATATTAGCAAACTTCATATCCTTGGTCGGCTGGGCATTGACGCTTGAAATATTGTGATTGGAGTTGGTCAAAACCTTAAGAACATCGTTCAAAAGACCAGAACGGTTCAGCCCATAAATATCAATTTCAGCCAAATACTCCTTATTAGAGTTAGAGTCTTCCCATTCCACATCGATTAAACGCTGCTCATAGTTTTCTTGACTCTTAAGGTTCATACAGTCCGTCCGGTGAATAGCTACCCCACGGCCTTTGGTAATATAACCCACAATCTCATCACCCGGCACAGGACTACAACATTTGGCAATCCGCATCATCAGGCCAGATGCCCCTTGAATGATGACACCTCCCTCATGCTTAACCTTGAGATTTTCTTTGTGGTTCTCCTGCTTGATCTCTCCGCCCTTGACCAACTCGTCCGCGACCGCCTTGGCCTTAGCCCGCTCGGCTTCACGGCGTTCTTTTTCCGTCAAACGGTTAAAAATAGAGACCGGTGACACCTCGCCAAACCCAATGGCGGCATAGACAGCCTCCTCGGTTTTGTAACCCGTTTTTTGCAAGGCCTCTTCCATATGCTTGCGGTCTAAATATTTATTGGCGACATAACCATTTTCCTGCAAAATATCTTGGAGCATTTCGCGCCCCTTAGTGATGGAGAGCTCCTTGTCTTGGTTTTTGAAAAATTGGCGAATCTTATTTCTAGCCTTGTGAGTTTTGACAATATTGATCCAGTCACGGCTCGGACCAAAGGAATTGCTTGAGGTGATGATTTCCACCTGATCACCCGTCTTAAGCTTGGTCGTCAGAGGCACCATCCGACCGTTCACCTTAGCCCCTGTTGCCTTCTCACCGACATTAGTGTGAATGTCATAGGCAAAGTCAATCGGCCCTGAATCTTTAGGTAATTCCCGAACATCGCCATTTGGTGTGAAGACGTAGATACGCTCGGTAAAGATATCTTCTTTAACCGATGACACAAAACCTTGGGCGTCATCACTATCGGCCTGGAGGTCCAGCATATTAGCAATCCATGAAATGCCAAGTGCTGTTTCCTTCTCATCGACCTTGCCCTTGACCCCTTTTTTATAGGCCCAGTGAGCTGCTACCCCATATTCTGCCACCTCATGCATCTCATAGGTCCGAATCTGAAACTCAATCGGCCCTTTAGGCCCGTAAACCGTCGTATGAATGGACTGGTAGCCATTAGCCTTAGGATTGGCAATATAATCCTTAAAGCGACCAGGCATCGGACGCCAAAGCTCATGAATATAACCTAGCATGGCATAAACATCACTCGGAGTGTCCATTAAACAGCGAATGGCAATCAAGTCATATAGCTCATCGAAGCGCTTATGCTTATCGTGCATCTTACGATAAATGGAGTAAATATGCTTAGGACGCCCATAAACCTGGCCCCTTAAATTCCGTTCCTCTGTATAGGTTGTAATCTTTTCCACAACCTCTTCAACCAAGGCCTCGCGTTCACGACGCTTCTCCTTCATCAGCCGTGAAATTCGGTAAAACTCTTCTTCGTTAAGGTAACGAAAACTCATGTCCTCCAGCTCCCACTTCATGGAGGAAATCCCCAAACGATGAGCTAAAGGTGCATAAATTTCCATGGTTTCACGTGAAATCCGCTCTTGCTTATCCTTACGCAGATGCTTAATAGTGCGCATATTATGGAGCCTATCTGCCAGCTTAACCAAAATCACCCGCATGTCCTCTGACATAGCAATCAACATCTTGCGGTGATTTTCTGCCAACTGCTCCTCGTGGCTCTTATATTCAACCTTACCGAGCTTAGTGACCCCATCCACAATCTTAGCAACATCCTCACCAAAATCACGTTCTAGATCATCCAGAGTGATTTCCGTGTCTTCAACCACATCATGCAAAAACCCACAGGCAACGGTCACAGCATCCAGATGCAGACCAGCCAAAATCCCAGCCACCTGAATCGGATGAATAATGTAGGGTTCCCCCGACTGACGGAACTGCCCCTCGTGGCTCTCCACTGCATAATCCAAAGCTTTCTTTACAAAAGTAACATCGCTCTCACTCAAATAGCGAGCTGTTAAAGCCACAACCTCTTCGCCCGTCAAATTCACTTCTTTCGGCATACCCGCACATCTCCTTGAAATCTTGTTCTTATTTTACCATTTTTTTGGAAAAATAGCAGAGCGGCCTGCTTTTTTCAACTGATACAGCCAAAATCTTCTTGTGTACACAGACTTATCCACAGTTTTGTGGATAAATACGTTCTAATGTGGAAAACAAAACCTCATTTTAGACTTATAACCGCTTGTTTTCCAAATTTTTCAAGTCAAATTTTCACTGATTTTCCACAACCTGTGGAAAACTTCTGACAAAAACGCTTCAAAAAAAGAAGCTGGGACAAGTCCCAGCCTCCTAATCATTTATCATCAGTTAAACAAGACGCAGTGGTTGGGAGTAACACTCACTGGCTATGCCAGTTTTAGTGTTACCCCTGCACAGGTCATTAGATGCTTTAGCACCGATGAGCCACTGCTGAGTGGGCTCTAAGTCGCCGATTTAATCAGCTATTATAGCCCTAACAAAAGAGGGAAACGCCGTTTCCACTATTTCCAACCTCAAACAGTCACTTTCTGACTGTTTGAGCTATGCGGGGGTGGGAGTGAGAAGGTCTGGGGATAGACCTTCTCAGCCTGAACCGAAAAACTGCAAAAGCGAGGGGAAGTCAATTTCTTTGAAATCATGACTTCTATCCCACTCTCTCAATCATGATCAGCTAGTTCCAAAGCATAACTCACTGCTGATAGGGCATAAAGAGGAGCTGTTTCTGTCCGCATAATCCGAGGGCCAAGGCCCACTTTAATCCCACCAGCCGCCTCGAAGGATTCAATTTCCTGTGGTGAAATCCCACCTTCTGGCCCAAATACAAAGAGGAGTTTTTGGCCCGGTGTGATCTGGGCCAGCTCCTGAGCCAGCGCAGAGCGTTCTCCTGCCTTAGCTGTTTCCTCATAGGCAATAAATATCTTGTCAAAGTCTGCTAAGCGAGCTAGCAGGTCTTTTTTAGTGTCAAAGAGTTTGACTTCAGGCACACGGTTGCGTTTTGACTGCTCTGCAGCCCCCAAGACAATCTTAGCCAGCTTGTCCTCTTTTTTAGCCAACTTCTTGCCGTCCCACTTGACCACAGACCAGTCAGCAGGATAGGCCCAGATAGCCGATGCACCCAGTTCAGTCGCTTTTTGACTGATGAGTTCCAGCTTGTCCCCTTTTGGAAAGCCTGAAGCGATGGTCACCTCGACAGGCATCTCGACATTTTCTGCCAAGTTTTCGACCAGTTCAAACTGCTGGTCTTGACTAGAAAGGACACGCGCCAGGCGTTTCACCCCGTCATCAAAGACCAAGACCACTTCATCGCCTGCTGCCAAGCGCATGACCGAAAACATGTGCTTGGCCGTTTCCTTATCGGTGATGGTCACTGGATTTTCTGCGTTGCCTTTTACAAAATACTGTTGCATCTAGCCTCCAATCACACCGGAACGGTCATCCGTCTTCTTAAAGACGCAGCAATTCCACTCGCCCTGGATCATATGGGTCTCGAGGAAAAAGCCTGCACTTTCAGCTGCCAAACGGACCATATCCCATTTTTCAGAGATAATACCCGACATGATCAGGTAACCTTCGTCCTTGACCAATCGGTAGGCGTCTTCTGTCAGATGAATGAGAATATCTGCCAAGATATTGGCCACGATGACATCCGCTTCATGGTCCACACCTTTTAGAAGGTCGCCTGCTGCCACATGGATGTTGTCCATATTGTGGTTGAGCTCAATATTTTCTTGAGCCACGCGCACCGCCACATCGTCCAAATCATAGGCAAAAATTTCTTTTGCCCCGAGGAGTGAGCTAGCGATCGAAAGGACCCCCGAACCAGTCCCCACATCAATCACGGTCTCTCCACCACGCAAGACTTGTGACAGGGCAAAAAGACTCATCTTGGTCGTCGGGTGGGTCCCTGTCCCAAAGGCCATGCCTGGGTCTAGTTTGATGATGTTCTCACCCGCTCCTGCTTCATAGTCTGTCCAGCTTGGCACAATGGTCAAGTCATGAGTAATCCGAGTAGGCTCGTAGTATTTCTTCCAGTTGTCCGCCCAATCTTCCTCGGCCAATTCCTGGCTGAAAATCTGGATATCCCCAGCGTCCACTCCAAACTCAGCGAGTTGTTTCAGACCTGTCTCCAGCTCTGCTTTGACCACATCAATAGCCACCGTATCAGGGTAATAGGCAGTCACTGCGATCCGGTCAGACTGTGCCACTTCCGGTACAATCTCTCCGAAATGGTCTTCCTTATCCAGGTAGTCTGCCGTGTCGCTAATGGCCACACCCTGACTTCCTGTCTCAATCAATAAGTTGCTCACCATCTCTTCCGCCTCACGGTTGATGGTGATGGTTAATTCTTGCCAGTTGTTCATCTTATCATTCGTCCCTTTCATCACACGCTAGTCGAATAACTACTGTATTAATCCCTTACATAATCCCATAACCGCTCCTGCAACTGCGGAATCACCTGCTTGTCGGTCAAAAAATCGTCAACAGGCATGAGCCTGTACCCCTGCCCTTCATCGCCGAATCTTATCGCCTCATGCTCCGACCGAGCTAACTCACCAACCATAAAAACCGAGGTCTGATCAGGATCGACCACTCCCTGATAGGCCTTAACCCAAGCAATTTGCTCCGGACTCAGCCTTATGTTAAGTTCCTCATAAACCTCACGAGCCACACACTCAAAAGGCGTCTCATTCTCCTCACGGCCACCACCTGGCAGGTCCCAAAAATTCGGAAAAGGAATGCTCTTTATATCATCTCTCAAAATCGTCAAGACCTGACCCTCACAAAAAAGCGCCAGCTTCACCCCTGAAAAAGAAAACCGTTTATCTAACATCCTAATACCTCGGATAGGGGTAAAAAGTAGACTCCTCTAGCTTCTCTAAGCCAGCCTCAAAAGCCTCCTTGTCCCAGACAATAGCAAATGCCTCAGCCTCAGGATCAGCCAGAAAGTCCATCAAATCATCCAGACCACGTTCTGCAGTCTCATCTAGGAACTGAACCAGATAGGTCAAAAACTCTCGTGAGAGGCCTTTTTTCGGCTCATAAGGCAGAGCAACCAGGTAGTCATCCACGTCAATCTTGCTTTTCTCTGGGTTATAAAAGACCAACACATCTTCAAAAAGAATATCCTGATCAGACAGTTCCCCATCCGCATCCACCGTCTGCACAGCAGACGCATTTTGCACCTCAAGCACAAAACCAAGTTCCACCGCATGATTCTTCTTATCCCAGTTAATCTCGTAGTCATAAGTGAAACGCTGCTCTAACAGCTCATCCAACACCTCTAAAAAACCAAACTTAGCCATAGTATCCTCCTTTTCATCTGTCTCTATTATACTATCTTTTCAGACCAAATGGGACACGCACCTACACAAATAGCCCTACTTTTAAAATAAGCAAAAAAGAAGCTGGACTCCCAACTTCTTTTTATTTATTAACGGGTTGGCGTGTAAGCCAATTTCCCTTCATTCTCAGCCAAGAATTCTGTCAACTCAGAATCAGGAATTTGACGCAAGTATAGGTTCGAACGAATCGTTTCATCATCCTCACGACAGGTTGACAAGACCAAGTACTTATCTGACTCAGAGATTTTGATAGTAGCATTCTTCGTGTGGGCCTGCTCACTCACTTCCGTTAACTGCTGAGCAAACTGCTCATCACTATCAAACTCTGTCCGGTAGTAAGCTGTCGTCTCAGGAACGATAATCAAGAAGGCTGCTTCATAATAATAGTTTCTCTCAGGGGTTTGAACCACCACATAAGGATGCTCATCAAAGAAGGCCTGATCATCATAATAGTTGACATCATTGAACATCCGGTGATCAGGAACCGTGCTACCACGAGCATGACCAAATAGCCAGGTGAGATTATCACTAAAGTCAGCCGCATTATCCATATCCATAAAGACAGTCCCCATATATGGCTCATAGCCACCCTCAAAGGTTTTGTCGAGGTAGGTAGCATTGTCTGTCGTCTGAACAACAGGTTCATCTAGCAAGGTACCCGGAGCATAAATATAGGCAACAGCTTCACTATTTATCGCTTTTAAGCTTTCAAACTGAGCCTGACGTTCTGCTTTTTCCTCATCACTAACTGTGTAAGTCGATTCAATCTGAAGCGGTGTTGTTGTTTTTTCAGCTTTCTCAGCTTCCTTATTTCCACAACCTGCTAAAAATAAAAGGGCAACAGTCACGAGAGCTATAAGTCTTGACCACAATTTTTTGTTTGTCATGATTTCTCCTCTAAAAATAGAAAAAGTTGCCCGAAGGCAACTTTTCATTTAGCAAACTAAATTATTTAGCTGCAGATGTTTTTGGAAGTGCTTTTGAACCAGTTTTAGTTGCAGCAGCTTTAACTTCTTTAGCGCCTTCAGCTTTTTTGTCTTCAGAAGCTTTAGTTTCTTCTTTAACTTCTGGAGCTGGAGTTTCTTCAGCTGGAGAGAATGGAGTAGGCTCACCGAAAGGAACATCGATGTTTACACGTGGAAGAGGTTTTCCATCTGGTCCAACTGGAGCAGCTCCACGATTATCAGTTTTACCACCTTCATTATCAACGATAAATACTGGATCATGCTCTTCAGTACGGTTACGCTCTTGATCTTCATCAGATGTTAAATCTTTTTCCACAATTAAAGAACCATCAACATAAGAGCCAACTTCACCAGCAAGAACTGCAGTTGGAGCTACCAACAAACCTGCCAAAGCAAGCATAAGAACTGATTTTTTCATTTTAAAAAATCTCCTAAAATTTTATTTTTTTCCCATCGGGATTGATTATAGTATATAACACACCTGAATAAATGTCAATCATTTTTAAGGTAATTTTAAGAAAAAGTTTAAGATTCTTTTAAGGTTAGTGTAGTATGACATAAAAAAAGCTAATATATCAAGTATTGAAAGCGTTATATGACAATAGTATCATTTTGATGACTATAAAATTTCATTATATGTAATATTTTCGAAAAGCTATCCCACAACTAATTAATGCACACCCTCAGGATTGGATCCAGATATCCGACATACCTTTAGTCGTTACAAAAATGTGAACCTATGTAGTCCTCCTAACTTCAATATTCACCAACCCACAACAGTTGAAAACTAGCCTAAAAGTCGACAAAGAGAAAAGACAAGGTTAGTTAGGCCTTGTCTTTTCAACTACATTATGCGATACCGGCGGCCGGGGTCGAACCGGCACGTCCGTGAGGACACTGGATTTTGAGTCCAGCGCGTCTGCCAATTCCGCCACGCCGGCACAATGATTACTGGGGTAGCTGGATTCGAACCAACGCATGAGGGAGTCAAAGTCCCTTGCCTTACCGCTTGGCTATACCCCATAAATAAAATAGGCGAGTGATGGGAATCGAACCCACGAATGTCAGAGCCACAATCTGATGTGTTAACCACTTCACCACACCCGCCATATTATTACACGGGCAGTAGGAATTGAACCCACACTGAAGGTTTTGGAGACCTTAGTTCTACCTTTAAACTATGCCCGTAAAGGTATGGAGAGAGAGGGATTCGAACCCCCGAACCCGAAGGAGCGGATTTACAGTCCGCCGCGTTTAGCCTCTTCGCTATCTCTCCAGAATTATTAAATTAATATGGCGCGAGACGGAATCGAACCGCCGACACATGGAGCTTCAATCCATTGCTCTACCAACTGAGCTACCGAGCCAACATTGCGGGAGCAGGATTTGAACCTACGACCTTCGGGTTATGAGCCCGACGAGCTACCTAACTGCTCCATCCCGCGATAATAAAAAAAGGAGGATGTGGGATTCGAACCCACGCACGCTTTTACACGCCTGACGGTTTTCAAGACCGTTCCCTTCAGCCGGACTTGGGTAATCCTCCTAAAATAGTCCGTACGGGATTCGAACCCGTGTTACCGCCGTGAAAAGGCGGTGTCTTAACCCCTTGACCAACGGACCATTTTTAACTTATTCAGTTAATGGGCACGAATGGAATCGAACCATCGACCTCACGCTTATCAGGCGTGCGCTCTAACCATCTGAGCTACGCGCCCAAGCCATAAATATGCTTGGTATATGAACACTATGTTCAAAGCGGGTGACGAGAATCGAACTCGCGACAACAGCTTGGAAGGCTGTAGTTTTACCACTAAACTACACCCGCTTATTAAAATGGGAGTTAACGGGATCGAACCGCTGACCCTCTGCTTGTAAGGCAGATGCTCTCCCAGCTGAGCTAAACTCCCTATGCGCTAAGCGACTTCCGTATCTCACAGGGGGAAACCCCCAACTACTTCAGGCGTTCTAGGGCTTAACTGCTGTGTTCGGCATGGGTACAGGTGTATCTCCTAGGCTATCATCGCTTAACTATCGCTGAGTGAAACCACTCAAAATTGAATATCTATACTATAACAAGTTTTCCAAATGCTGTCAATACTGTTTAATTGTATTCGAACTAAAAAGCTAGTGATTTAGATAAATCCTCTTGAAGTCCTGAGACTTCTGCGTGGATTTCCTGAAATCATACGCTTTTCTTAACGTTCTCTTAACTTATTCTCGGATAAGTCCTCGGGCGATTAGTATTAGTCCGCTTCATATGTCACCATACTTACACTCCTAACCTATCAACCTGATCTTCTCTCAGGGCCCTTACTAACATAAAGTTATGGGAAATCTCATCTTGAGGTGGGTTTCACACTTAGATGCTTTCAGCGTTTATCCCTTCCCTACATAGCTACCCAGCGATGCCTCTGGCGAGACAACTGGTACACCAGCGGTAAGTCCACTCTGGTCCTCTCGTACTAGGAGCAGAGCCTCTCAAATTTCCTACGCCCGCGACGGATAGGGACCGAACTGTCTCACGACGTTCTGAACCCAGCTCGCGTGCCGCTTTAATGGGCGAACAGCCCAACCCTTGGGACCGACTACAGCCCCAGGATGCGACGAGCCGACATCGAGGTGCCAAACCTCCCCGTCGATGTGAACTCTTGGGGGAGATAAGCCTGTTATCCCCAGGGTAGCTTTTATCCGTTGAGCGATGGCCCTTCCATACGGTACCACCGGATCACTAAGCCCGACTTTCGTCCCTGCTCGAGTTGTAGCTCTCGCAGTCAAGCTCCCTTATACCTTTACACTCTGCGATTGATTTCCAACCAATCTGAGGGAACCTTTGGGCGCCTCCGTTACGCTTTAGGAGGCGACCGCCCCAGTCAAACTGCCCGTCAGACACTGTCTCCGATTGGGATAACCAATCCGGGTTAGAGTAGCCATAACACAAGGGTAGTATCCCAACAACGCCTCTGTCGAAACTGGCGTCCCGACTTCATTGGCTCCTACCTATCCTGTACATGTGGTACAGATACTCAATATCAAACTGCAGTAAAGCTCCATGGGGTCTTTCCGTCCTGTCGCGGGTAACCTGCATCTTCACAGGTACTAAAATTTCACCGAGTCTCTCGTTGAGACAGTGCCCAAATCATTACGCCTTTCGTGCGGGTCGGAACTTACCCGACAAGGAATTTCGCTACCTTAGGACCGTTATAGTTACGGCCGCCGTTTACTGGGGCTTCAATTCACACCTTCGCTTTCGCTAAGCGCTCCTCTTAACCTTCCAGCACCGGGCAGGCGTCACCCCCTATACATCATCTTACGATTTAGCAGAGAGCTGTGTTTTTGATAAACAGTTGCTTGGGCCTATTCACTGCGGCTGACCTAAATCAGCACCCCTTCTCCCGAAGTTACGGGGTCATTTTGCCGAGTTCCTTAACGAGAGTTCTCTCGATCACCTGAGGCTACTCGCCTCGACTACCTGTGTCGGTTTGCGGTACGGGTAGAGTATAATTAACGCTAGAAGCTTTTCTTGGCAGTGTGACATCACTAACTTCGCTACTAAACTTCGCTCCCCATCACAGCTCAATGTTATAGAGATAAGCATTTGACTCATCTCACACCTCACTGCTTAGACAGGCTCTTCCAATCGCCTGCTTTAGTTAGCCTACTGCGTCCCTCCATCACTATATACTCTAGTACAGGAATATCAACCTGTTGGCCATCGGATACACCTTTCGGTCTCTCCTTAGGTCCCGACTAACCCAGGGCGGACGAGCCTTCCCCTGGAAACCTTAGTCTTACGGTGGACAGGATTCTCACCTGTCTTGCGCTACTCATACCGGCATTCTCACTTCTATACGTTCCAGCGCTCCTCACGGTACACCTTCTTCACATATAGAACGCTCTCCTACCATAACACTTACGTGTTATCCACAGCTTCGGTAAACTGTTTAGCCCCGGTACATTTTCGGCGCAGGGTCACTCGACTAGTGAGCTATTACGCACTCTTTGAATGAATAGCTGCTTCTAAGCTAACATCCTAGTTGTCTGTGCAACCCCACATCCTTTTCCACTTAACAGTTATTTTGGGACCTTAGCTGGTGGTCTGGGCTGTTTCCCTTTCGACTACGGATCTTAGCACTCGCAGTCTGACTGCCGACCATATCTCTTTGGCATTCGGAGTTTATCTGAGATTGGTAATCCGAGATGGACCCCTCACCCAAACAGTGCTCTACCTCCAAGAGATCTTAATGTCGACGCTAGCCCTAAAGCTATTTCGGAGAGAACCAGCTATCTCCAAGTTCGTTTGGAATTTCTCCGCTACCCACAAGTCATCCAAGCACTTTTCAACGTGCCCTGGTTCGGTCCTCCAGTGCGTTTTACCGCACCTTCAACCTGCTCATGGGTAGGTCACATGGTTTCGGGTCTACATCATGATACTAATCCGCCCTATTAAGACTCGGTTTCCCTTCGGCTCCGTCTCTTCAACTTAACCTCGCATCATAACGTAACTCGCCGGTTCATTCTACAAAAGGCACGCTCTCACCCATTAACGGGCTCGAACTTGTTGTAGGCACACGGTTTCAGGTTCTATTTCACTCCCCTTCCGGGGTGCTTTTCACCTTTCCCTCACGGTACTGGTTCACTATCGGTCACTAGAGAGTATTTAGGGTTGGGAGATGGTCCTCCCAGATTCCGACGAGATTTCGCGTGTCTCGCCGTACTCAGGATACTGCTAGGGCTACTCAGGATTTTAAATACGAGGCTGTTACTCTCTTTGGCTGACCTTCCCAGGTCATTCTTCTATCCTTTATAGTCCCACGTCGCAGTCCTACAACCCCGGAGTGTAAACACTCCGGTTTGCCCTCCTGCCGTTTCGCTCGCCGCTACTAAGGCAATCGCGTTTGCTTTCTCTTCCTGCAGCTACTTAGATGTTTCAGTTCACTGCGTCTTCCTCTTCACCACCTTAACAGTGGTGAGTGACAGCCATTAGCTGCCGGGTTCCCCCATTCGGACATCGCTGGATCTTCGCTTACTTACAGCTCCCCAACGCATTTCGTCGTTAGTCACGTCCTTCTTCGGCTTCTAGTGCCAAGGCATCCACCGTGCGCCCTTATTAACTTAACCTTTAAATTAATTCTTTATAATATTAAAAAACTCAATACTACAGCGTTTCGGTTTATTTTCTTGTTACTTTTCTACAATCCAATTTCTTGAATCGTGGAATTTGATATAGATATTCAATTTTCAATGGTCTCCTATTTTATAGACTTCGTTGTCTATGGAGCCTAGCGGGATCGAACCGCTGACCTCCTGCGTGCAAAGCAGGCGCTCTCCCAGCTGAGCTAAGGCCCCACATCTTCAATTGGTTTACTAAAACCACTCAAAACTAAATAAGACGATCGTGCAGTTCCATTTCCTTAGAAAGGAGGTGATCCAGCCGCACCTTCCGATACGGCTACCTTGTTACGACTTCACCCCAATCATCTATCCCACCTTAGGCGGCTGGCTCCTAATAGGTTACCTCACCGACTTCGGGTGTTACAAACTCTCGTGGTGTGACGGGCGGTGTGTACAAGGCCCGGGAACGTATTCACCGCGGCGTGCTGATCCGCGATTACTAGCGATTCCGACTTCATGGAGGCGAGTTGCAGCCTCCAATCCGAACTGAGATTGGCTTTAAGAGATTAGCTTGCCGTCACCGGCTTGCGACTCGTTGTACCAACCATTGTAGCACGTGTGTAGCCCAGGTCATAAGGGGCATGATGATTTGACGTCATCCCCACCTTCCTCCGGTTTATTACCGGCAGTCTCGCTAGAGTGCCCAACTAAATGATGGCAACTAACAATAGGGGTTGCGCTCGTTGCGGGACTTAACCCAACATCTCACGACACGAGCTGACGACAACCATGCACCACCTGTCACCAGTGTTCCGAAGAAAAATCCTATCTCTAGGACGGTCACTGGGATGTCAAGACCTGGTAAGGTTCTTCGCGTTGCTTCGAATTAAACCACATGCTCCACCGCTTGTGCGGGCCCCCGTCAATTCCTTTGAGTTTCA
>NZ_JAUSTM010000012.1 GCF_030812835.1 Streptococcus moroccensis | reverse complement strand
CGAAAATTGGATCAATCATTATCCTAAGAAAATACTGAACTATTTGTCTCCTGCACAGTTTCTTAAAAATGGCTAACTTCTACTTGAAATTTAGCAATTTCCCCACGATGCTTTACCATTAGCCGACAGTCCCTATGTCTCAATCATCATCGATCTAGACCCTGCTTCAGCTTACTCTGAAAAAGATGCCATCACCTTAAATAATTTTGTTAAAGAAGCGCAGTCCTTGACGGAGAAAGCTGGGATAAACTTGAGCGATCAGCTAGAATTGGTCCAACGAGATGCCAGAACCTTGTTGAATAATACAGGGAGTCTCTTGCTTTATATTTCAGAAGATAGCATTGTATATTATCATGTGGACACAGCAGTCTCGGACAAATTAGTTGTTGGTCAAGGGCCTTATGTAAAGCCATTGGTTCAGCATTATCAGTTTAACCATGATTTTGAATTACTGGTATTGAGTCAGGATGAGGCTCGGCTCTTCTCTGTCGGTTTGAACCATTTTGAAGAAATCACTGAAAATGACTGGCCCATCAGCTTAACAGACGCTTTGGGTGAAGAAAAAGTTGGTGGTGAATTGACACATGGAACCTACGGCTCTCGAGGCACAGCGGCAGAGCAAACCTACCATGGACACAATGAGACCAGTCAGGAAAAAGAAATTGACCGTGAAAACTTCTTCCGTTATGTTGACACCCATCTCGTTGAAAACCATGGCAATCAGCCCAGTCCTGGCTTAGTTCTCTTTGCACTCACTGAAAATCAGGCAGCCTTCCGGGGTATCAGCAAATACCAAGGCCTGTTAGAGCAAGGGATTGAGGCATCAGGTGCACAACTTTCAGATTTGGATATCGCAGAGGCGGCTAAGGCTTTCGCAAAAGAATCTGCTAATCGCCAAGAAGTAGATGTGTTGGAACGATTTAAGGAAACAGGACCAGAATTCCGCATTGATAATCACTTGGAAGACTTGGCGAATGTTGCTCATGAAGGACGCATTGATGAAGTTGTTATTTCAAGTGACTTGACCCAGGAAGGAAGTATCTCTACAGATGGTCGCTTTGATGGTGAAAGTGGTAATTTTGTCAAACAAATTATTCACCGAGTTATAGACTCATCTGGTAAGGTTTATATTCTGAGTCCAGATAAATTAGGCGAAGATGTTCAGATATCAGCGCGATTAAGATATTAGATTGGTCCAAGATTGAGGACCGAGCCATTGTGAGAAATTGGGTCGACTCTCCGTATAGGAGGAGGGTTGACCCTTTTCATTCCACTTCACCATGATGCTTAATTCGCACTTTGAGACTTTAAGGAATTAGAGTTGCTCTTTGCTGAAAAGGGGAGATTCTGCTACAATAACGGTATGATTGACTTACAAGATTATGGCATTACCATGTGGGAAGAAGATAAGATTGTCGCTTTTCGAAAGGCGCTTCTCGATTGGTACGATGCTAACAAGAGAGACCTTCCGTGGCGCAGGACGTCAAACCCTTACCATATTTGGATTTCAGAAATTATGCTTCAGCAAACCCAGGTTGTAACGGTCCTTCCCTATTACAAGCGTTTTTTGGATTGGTTTCCAACGGTTGAGGATTTAGCTCAAGCAGACGAAGAGCGTCTGCTCAAGGCTTGGGAGGGTCTGGGCTATTATTCGCGTGTCCGCAATATGCAAGCGGCAGCCCAGCAGATCATGACTGACTTTGGTGGCGAATTTCCTCAGACCTATGCTGACATAGCAAGTCTCAAAGGCATAGGTCCCTACACAGCTGGTGCCATTTCTAGTATTGCTTTTGGTCTTCCAGAACCAGCTGTTGACGGGAATGTTATGCGGGTCATGGCCCGTCTCTTTGAGGTCGATTATGATATTGGAGACCCTAAGAATCGCAAAATCTTCCAGGCTATGATGGAAATCCTAATTGATCCTGACCGGCCAGGGGACTTTAACCAAGCCTTGATGGATCTTGGTACTGACATCGAAGGCCCTAAAAATCCCCGTCCTGAAGAAAGTCCTATTAAGGCCTTTAGTGCTTCCTATCAGCATGGCACCATGGACAAGTACCCGATTAAAGAGCCTAAGAAAAAGCCACGTCCTATGCAGATACAGGCTTTTGTGATCAGAAATCAAGACGGTGCCTACCTCTTGGAGAAAAACAAACAAGGGAGACTTTTAGCAGGCTTTTGGTCATTTCCGATTATGGAAACTCAACTGCTTGAACAACAGATCAGTCTCTTTGAAGACAAGACCCTTGTCATGGAGCGGTTATCCCAGACGGATAGTTTTGGGGATAAATACCAAATGAATCCCGTATGGTCAACACACACATTTTCAGCTGTCAACCATGTCTTTAGTCATCAAAAATGGCAGATTGAGCTGATCGAGGGAACGGTTGACACGGCAGACCTACCAAAAACAGGCCAGTTGGAGTGGGTCGATTTGGAAGATTTTGAGAACTACCCTTTTGCCACCCCGCAAAAGAAAATGGTCGAAGCTTACTTATCGGGAGACCGTTAGGACTAATGGAAGGATTTTAAAATAGTGCTGAACCTTTCTTGGTCTGTCTTTTTTCACAAAAACCAGCAAAAACCTTTGAAAAATGCCAGTCTTATGGTAAAATTGTAAGGTATGTAATAAAACTTAAGGAGCGACATCAATGTCTGTATCATTTGAAACAAAAGAAACAAACCGCGGTGTGTTAACATTTACCATTGCACAAGCGGATATCCAACCGGAATTGACAAAAGTCTTCAACAAAATCAAGAAAGATATCTCTGTACCTGGTTTCCGTAAAGGTCACTTGCCACGTCCAGTATTCAATCAACGTTTTGGCGAAGAAGCCCTTTACCAAGATGCTTTGAACAACCTCTTGCCAGAAGCTTATGAAGCAGCAGTTGAAGAAGCTGGTATCGAAGTGGTTGCTCAACCAAAAATTGATATCGCTTCTATGGAAAAAGGCCAAGACTGGACAATCACTGCTGAAGTGGTTACAAAACCAGAAGTTAAACTTGGTGATTACAAAAACCTTGAAGTCTCTGTCGAAGATACAAAAGAAGTAACCGACGAAGAAGTTGACGCACGTCTTGAGCGCGAGCGCAATGGCTTGGCAGAACTTGCGATCAAAGAAGGCAAAGCTGAAAACGGCGACACTGTTGTAATCGACTTTGTTGGTTCTGTTGATGGCGAAGAATTCGACGGTGGTAAAGGCGATAACTACTCCCTTGAACTTGGTTCAGGATCATTCATTCCAGGCTTTGAGGACCAATTGGTTGGTCACGAAGCTGGCGAAACAGTTAACGTTGAAGTAACTTTCCCAGAAGATTACCAAGCACAAGACTTGGCAGCTAAAGATGCTGTCTTTGTGACTACCATTCACGAAGTTAAAGCTAAAGAAGTTCCAGAATTGGATGATGAGTTAGCAAAAGACTTGGATGAAGAAGTGGAAACTTTGGATGAGTTGAAAGCTAAATACCGCAAAGAATTAGAGGCAAACAAAGAAGAAGCATATAACGACGCTGTAGAAGCAGCAGCAATTGAACTTGCGGTTGAAAATGCTGAAATCGTTGACCTTCCAGAAGAAATGGTCCACGAAGAAGTTCATCGTGCTATGAACGAATTCTTGGGTGGTATCCAACGTCAAGGTATCTCTCCAGAAATGTACTACCAAATCACTGGTACAACTCAAGACGATCTTCACAAACAACATGAAGCTGACGCTGACAAGCGCGTGAAAACAAACCTTGTTATCGAAGCGATTGCTAAGGAAGAAGGCTTTGAAGCAACAGACGAAGACATCGAAAACGAAATCCAAACCCTTGCTAACGACTACAACATGCCAGTTGATCAAGTGCGTGGCCTCTTGTCAGCAGATATGTTGAAACACGACATTGCTATCAAGAAAGCTGTTGAAACAATTACTAGCACAGCTAAAGTAAAATAAGTACGAAAAGTTAAAAATCTCACCGCTCAGGTGAGATTTTTTCGCTGGATAACATCTCTAGACCAGGCAATTGTTGTGAAATAGTTCCTAATCTCCTTAGAATCTGGTATAATAAAATCAGAAAGCGATTTCAAAAAGGAGGCGCTATGAAAGTTAAAGAAATAATGTCTATTTTAGAAGACATGAAAGTAGCAGTATTTGCAACGGTTGATAAGGATGGTCTTCCTCATGCCCGGCATGCCCATATCGGAGTTGCCAATGAAAAAGGGGTATTCTTTATGACGAGCCCGACCACGAATTTTTACCGCCAAATGGTAGACACTGAGCATGTGGCCATTACGGCCATGTCACAGGAAGACTATCTGATTCAGGTGATAAGGATTGAAGGTAGGGTCAAGCAGGTTGGTCGCGATCGCCTTCAAGAATTGTTGAAAGATAACCCCTATGTTAACTACGTCTACCCAAGCAAGGAAGAGCAGGAAAGTGTTCAGGTTTTCCAGCTCTACGAAGGGCAGGGGTTTTACCACAGTCTGACGCAAGGGCACAAGTATGTTTTCACCGTTGGTTGTGAGAAGGAAACTAGCACTCGTACTATTGTTTAAAAGAGTAAGGAGAGGCCAGCTCAGCTGGTCTCAGACTGAAGACAAAGTCCTTTTTTTAAACTTTCCTTAGGTGATAACGGACGGTAGCGACTTCCTTCGGAATTCCAACCTAAGTTTTGAGCCTTAGGTCTCAAAACTTCCGTGAGAGTGGGCCAGAAGTCATGATTTCACATAAATTGACTTCGTTGTCTCATCTCCGCACAGTTGATTAGGACGGCCTCTAACGATTGCGTAGCAAGCGTTTTAGGGCTTCCAATCAACCACTGCGTCTTGTTTAACTGATGATAAATGATTAGCAGGCTAGGACTTATTTTCCAGCCTCTTTTATCACGGCGGAAAGTCTCTATTTTTGTTCGCCACGCTCGCTAAAAATCCATCAATTTAGAATCGTTAATCAACCTTTTGAATATTATTACTACAGAAAACTTGGTTTATCTACTTTCACAGACCAGCTCAGCTGGTCTTTTTTTGATGGCTAAAGAGTTAAAAAAGACTTGCTAATTTTCCACCAAAATTATATTCTGTATATAGAACAATTGTACAAACGAACAAATGAGTCATTGAAAAATCAACTGCCGTTCTTAATTATAAGATTAGAGGAGAAATCTATGTTCTGGGAAAAAATAAAATATGTCTTACAAGCATTTGGATTACTGGTTGTATACCAATTGCCGTCGCTCTTTGTAGGAATCTTAGTTGCTCTTGGCCAACAAACGGGACAATCAAGCCCTCTTTGGGGTTATGCTTTAGTGGCTCTATTGTATCTTTTAGTCATTGCTGGTTTTCTCTTTTACGCTAAAAAGATGGGCTATTGGGCACCCAAATCCCACTGGTTAAAGGGAAAGAATGCCATTATTATTATTGTGGGATATGTCTTAATCTTAGGGGTGAATATTGCGATTAGTCTTTTAGGGAATGTTGAAACCACAGCGAACCAGGAAGTGGTTGAAAGTTTATTGGGACAAGTGCCATTACCACTTTACTTTATCATGTTGGTCGTTGCGGCTCCCATTTGTGAGGAGATTATTTTCCGAGGGATTGTTTTTAAATCATTAGTTCCCAAGTCAGTGCCTCTGGCTTTTATCATCAGTATTGTAACGTTTGCCCTAGTTCATGGTCCGACAGACCTTGGGAGCTTTCTCATATACGCAGGCATGGGCGCTATTATCAGTTTGAGTTACTATCTAACCCAATCGCTAGAAGTATCTATTGGCGTCCATATGCTCAATAACTTTATTGCCTTTCTAGGGATTGTCCTTATGTCATACTTCTCCTAATAGAAAAACCTTTGTTTCCTGATTGGAAGCAAAGGTTTTTTGACTGCTAGTAGTTTGTGATGGTTTCGTAGGTTGAACGGTCCAAGTTTTTAATGATAGCTTGGAGATAGGCTTGGGCCTGTTCAAAGTCTTCTAAACTAAAGAGGGTTTGATGCGAGTGGATGTAGCGGGCAACCACACCAATAGTCGTTGATGGAATGCCGTGATTTTTGAGGTGAGCCGCTCCCGCGTCTGTTCCGCCTTTAGAAGCAAAGTACTGGTATTTGACGCCAGCATCTTCAGCGGTGGACATGAGGAAATCACGCATATCCTTGAGCATCACATGACCTGGATCGTAGAAACGGAAAAGTGTTCCGCCACCCAGTTGGCCTTGGTCGCCATAGACATCGCCAGCAGCAGAACAGTCGACTGCCAGGAAAATATCTGGATTAAATTTAGTTGTCGAAACCGAAGCCCCACGCAGGCCAACCTCTTCTTGAACGTTAGCACCTGCGATTAAGGTGTTTGGCAAAGCTTGGCCAGAAAGATTCTCGAGAAGTTCTGTAACCATGAGGAGGCCAAAGCGATTATCCCAGGCCTTAGAGATGACATTTTTGCCGTTAGCTGTCAGAATTGCTTCTGCTTGAGGAACGATGATGTTACCTGGTTGAACACCGTAGCTTTCAGCCTCTGCTTTATCTGTAAAACCAGCGTCAAAGACAATATCTTCAATCTTTGGCGTAGCCGATGAGCCGAGGTGTGGTGGGATAGAGCCAGAAATCACAGGGAGTTTAGTCCCCTTGCTAGTGTGAAGGGTAAAGCGCTGGGCGCTAACGACCATAGGATTCCAACCACCAATTGAGACCACACGGAAGGTCCCGTCTGCCTTGATTTGGTTGATCATGAAGCCGACCTCATCCATATGTGCCGCCACCATGAGACGTGGCGCGTCCTTTTCTTTGCTATCTTTAACACCAAAGAGACCCCCCAGGCCATCTGTCTCGATGCGATCAACGTGTGGGCTGATTTTGCCTCTCAGGTAATCACGGACCTCGTGTTCGTAGCCGGCTAGCCCTTCAAGGGCTGTCACTTCTTGGATTTTATTAAATAACTCTGACATATAGCCTCCTTAAAAAAGATTCTTGCCTCTATTCTACCATTTTGTGGTATAATTTTCTTATGAAAAGACAGAAACATACAAAATTAGCGATTGTGATAGCAGGTTTAGGCTTAGCTGCCTTGGCTCTTGGGGCAAAGGTATATCTGGATGAAGAGCGGGAAGCTTACTTGTCCCAGATTGTACATGAAGTACGGGATTTTTTTGCGACAATTGGAAGTATTGCTACGGTTTATATCGACCAAACCCAGTCCGATAAGGTTCAAACCAAGGGTGGCGTTATCATGGATGATGGTAAGGTCTATCGCTTTGATTACTTAGCAGGTGAGATTTTCTATGAGGAGGAAGTCTAGTGATTCAGCCAAAAACTTTAGAAGAATTAGCTCCACTGATCGAAAGTAACCAGCGGCTGGTACTTGTTTTCATGACCGATTGGTGCCCGGACTGTCATTACCTAGCCCCCTATCTGCCTGAGATTGAGGCGGCTTTTCCTGCGTCGACCTTTGTGGAGTTGGACCGCGATGCCTTTATGCCCCTTGCCCAGCAGTGGGACATCTTCGGCATTCCCAGCCTTGTCGTCCTTGAAAATGGACAGGAAATCGGACGTTTGGTTAACAAGGCCCGCAAAACCAAGGCTGAAATAATAGCATTTTTGGAAGGATTAGAAACGAAATGATTTATACCTATAACAAACCCTACGTCGGCGATGTGCTCATGGTCATAGTGGCGGACAGCCAAGGTCAAAAAGTGACCAGTGAGCGACGAGACAATGTCGCTGTGGTTCGCCGTGCCTCAGATAACCAAGTGGTTGGAGTGAATATTTTTGATGTCTCAGACTTAATCACCATTGACGGTCAAGGTCAAGTGAGCCTCTCAGCAGATGATTTGGCTGTCCTCAATAAGGCTGTCGCGCAAGCAGGCTTTGAGGTGGTCCTTGAAGATGATGGTACTCCAAAGTTCGTGGTGGGCGAGATTGTAGCCATGGAAGCCCATCCAGATAGTGACCACCTCAACATCTGTCAGGTAGCTATCGGAGCAGAGGAAACCGTGCAAATCGTGGCTGGCGCACCGAATGCAGCGGTCGGCCTCAAGACCATTGTGGCCTTGCCTGGTGCTATGATGCCAAAAGGCAACCTCATCTTCCCAGGTGAACTTCGTGGCGTGGCCTCCCATGGGATGATGTGTAGCCCCCGCGAATTAGCCCTACCAAACGCACCGCAAAAACGCGGTATCATTGAACTCTCTCCAGACACCGCAGTCGGAGAGCCTTTTGACGCCAGTAAGCATTGGGCAGGTTAAGCTCTGTTCTAAAAGAAACAAACCCTAGGGTGCCATCATCCTAGGGTTTATGATTCTAATTGGTCAAAGGCTTTAAGAAGTTTTTCTTTTAAAACAAGTAGTTGTTCAGTAGTTATGAGCTTTTCTTCTGAGTACATTTCAGTATGTGGCAGCCACCAGACAGGGCCTTTGCCAGACATGCCATGATTGCCAAGGTCGCCAGCTTTTCTAGGAAAGAGATGCCAGTGAAGATGGGCATCGCCATTGCCTAACGATTCGATATTCATTTTTTTAGCTTCAAAAGCGGTAGCAACAGCTTCTGAGGCAAGTGCCATGTCACTGAGGTGCTGTATCTGACTGTCTTTATCAAGATAATGGAGTTCTGAGACATGCTTTTTGGACAAGAATAGTGTGTAGCCAAGAAAATGTTGGTGATCACCAATGACAACATAACCTGTTTCCAACTCTTTAACAAAATAAGGGTTTTGATTTTTTGTAATGAGATCAATACGATCGCAAATGAGACACATACTCTATTCTCCTTTCTCCAACAAGGGTGCGGAATGGTTATCTTTCACAATCTCCGTAAAGCGATGGGTGAAGCGAGCGGTCATGCCCCAGAGGTTTTCATTGTCCTGATTGTAAAAGGGAACTCTTCTGAAATGTTCTTTAAAATTGTAGTTGGCACCATTTGGAATGCGATCAAACGGGAAATCCGTTGAAGGTTCCACAACAGCTGTTAAATCATAATAGGTCGGCGGGATCTCTAACAGGAGGTCCAAGGGAAGGGTAAAGAGGCGCTCCACTTCCTCATTGGGTTGGATCTCTGTCCAGTCTTCAACCAAGAGTTGGCCGACAAAGCAGTGAATGGTGCGAGGACCATTAACCATATAATCAATCTCTCCCACTATGCTAATCTGGGCTGCTGAGAGGTTGAGCTCTTCCATGGTCTCACGAATCGCAGCCTCCTTGATTGTCTCGCCAGTCTCGACACGTCCGCCAGGGAAAGCGACCTCCCCAGGCTGGGAGATGTGCTGGGCTCTGACCTGATAGAGGATATGGCAAGCCCCATTAACCTTGATGAGGGGGAGTAAAACAGCATAAACCCTCTTTTCATCGATGGGTCTGGGTTGGTATTTAGCGAGAAGATTGGTAATCCAAGATAGAGTCTTTTCCATAATACAGTTGGCCGAATGGCCGTCCTTTGTCCATTTTCTTTATTTTACCATTTTTTGAAAAAAGCTACGAATAAAGAAGCAGGAGGATAACTTATGTTAAATAAAATGATTATGATTGGCCGTTTGGTCCACCAGCCTGAATTGCATACCACACCGTCTGAGAAGCATGTCACACGATTTACAGTAGCCATTAACCGTAAATACAAGGGGCAAGACGGGGAGCGTCAGACAGATTTTATCAATGCGGTTGCTTGGGGAAAAATGGCTGAGAATCTAGCCAGTTATGGTACCAAAGGTAGTCTAATCTCTGTTGACGGGGAACTGCGTACCCGTAAATATGAGAAAAATGGAGAAACCCATTACGCCTCAGAGGTACTCTGCCACGGGTTCCAACTGCTTGAAAGTCGTGCGCAACGTGCCATGCGGGAAAATAATGTGAGCCAGGAGCTGGCAGATCTTATTTTAGAGGAAGAACCTCTTCCATTTTAAAAGGAGAAAGTGGGTTAAGCCACTTCTTTTTTCTGTAAGCATAAAAGGTGATGTTCTTTTAGTTAGGGCCAGTCTTTGTTTTTCAGGGCTGGTTTTAAAGTTGCTAAAAGGTCATCTTTTTTCTTGACTATTTTTGACCAAGTGATAAAATAGAAACAGAGTTAGCACTCTGTATGTGAGAGTGCTAAAAATAGGAAAAATGTGGAGGTTTCAATGTTAAAACCCTTAGGAGACCGTGTGGTCGTAAAATTTGAAGAAACACAAGAACAAACAGTTGGAGGCTTTGTCCTAGCTTCAAGCTCTCATGAAGCTACTCAGAAAGCTAGCGTTATAGCGGTGGGTGATGGCCTACGCACCTTGACAGGTGAGTTAATTGCGCCGAGTATTCGTGTTGGAGATACTGTCCTTGTTGAACATGGAGCTGGTGTGGAAGTGAAAGATGGTGACGATAAGGTTACCATTATCCGTGAAGCTGATATTTTAGCAGTGATTGCGTAGAGGAGGAAAAATTATGGCAAAAGATATTAAATTTGCAGCAGATGCCCGTACTGCCATGGTCCGTGGTGTTGACATTTTAGCTGATACCGTTAAGGTGACCTTAGGCCCTAAAGGCCGCAATGTGGTTTTGGAAAAAGCCTTTGGCTCACCCCTTATTACCAATGACGGGGTAACCATCGCGAAAGAAATCGAGTTAGAAGATCATTTTGAAAACATGGGTGCTAAGTTAGTGTCTGAAGTGGCTTCTAAAACCAACGACATTGCTGGTGATGGTACCACAACCGCAACAGTTTTGACCCAGGCTATCGTCCGCGAAGGGATTAAAAATGTGACAGCAGGCGCCAACCCTATCGGCATTCGTCGTGGGATTGAAAAGGCTGTTGTTGCAGCAGTTGAAGAGTTAAAAGACATTGCTGCCCCTGTTACTGGTAAAGAAGCGATAGCCCAGGTCGCAGCTGTATCGTCGCGTTCTGAAAAGGTTGGAGAATACATCTCTGAAGCTATGGAGAAGGTTGGTAACGATGGAGTGATCACGATTGAAGAGTCGCGCGGGATGGAAACAGAGCTTTCTGTTGTCGAAGGAATGCAGTTTGACCGTGGTTACTTGTCTCAGTATATGGTGACTGACAACGAGAAAATGGTTGCTGAATTGGAAAATCCTTATCTCTTGATTACAGATAAGAAGGTGTCTCAAATCCAAGAAGTCTTGCCATTATTAGAAGCTGTCCTTCAAACCAATCGTCCGCTTTTAATCGTAGCAGATGATGTGGATGGCGAAGCCCTTCCAACCCTTGTCCTCAATAAAATTCGTGGAACCTTTAATGTGGTGGCTGTAAAAGCTCCAGGTTTTGGAGACCGTCGTAAGGCCATGTTAGAAGACCTTGCTATCTTGACAGGTGGCACGGTTATCACTGAAGAGCTTGGCTTAGAATTGAAAGATGCAACGATCGAAGCCCTTGGACAAGCTGCCAAAGTCGTTGTAGACAAAGACCACACTACGATTGTTGAAGGTGTTGGCTCTGCTGAGGCGATTGCGAATCGTGTAGCAGTTCTTAAGTCTCAAATCGAAACAACCACTTCTGAATTTGACCGTGAGAAATTGCAAGAGCGCTTGGCTAAGTTGTCTGGCGGTGTCGCTGTCATTAAGGTTGGAGCGGCGACTGAAACAGAACTCAAAGAAACTAAGCTCCGTATCGAAGATGCCCTCAATGCTACTCGCGCGGCAGTGGAAGAAGGGATCGTTGCCGGTGGTGGTACGGCCTTTGTCAATGTCCTTGGAAAAGTGGCTGAGCTTGACTTAGATGGTGATGAAGCAACAGGACGTAACATTGTCCTCCGTGCCCTGGAAGAGCCTGTCCGTCAGATCGCTCACAATGCCGGTTTTGAAGGATCCATCGTGATTGACCGCTTGAAAAATGCAGATCAAGGCCAAGGCTTTAACGCAGCCACAGGTGAGTGGGTAAACATGATTGAAGCAGGAATCATTGACCCCGTTAAAGTAACTCGCTCTGCTCTTCAAAATGCGGCCTCAGTGGCTAGCTTGATTTTAACTACCGAAGCTGTTGTGGCTAATCAGCCCGAACCTGCTGCACCAGCACCAGCCATGGACCCAAGTATGATGGGTGGCATGATGTAATTCACTTTTTAAAAAGATAATCCTATAATGGAGGACCAAATTCTGTCGCACAGAATTTGGTTTTTTCTTTATAGCGGACAGCATTTGGATGGTTTGGATGTTATAAAGAATAAGTTCTCCTTGTTCAAAATATACGGAAATATGCGCTTTCTTGGCTATCAGTCCAATTTTGAACAGTTGCTTGTGTACTCTTTGGTCTTTTTGTTATCGCTTACAAAATATATAATGAACATGAAAATAAAACACATAAGGAGTATACCTATGGAAATCCTAACAAGTATACTAAATTGGTTCTCGCAAAACATCTTGCAGAATCCTGCGTTCTTTGTCGGTCTCTTGGTATTGGTCGGCTACGCCCTGCTTAAAAAACCAGCACACGATGTCTTTGCTGGATTTGTTAAAGCAACCGTTGGTTACATGATTCTCAACGTGGCTGCAGGTGGCTTGGTATCAACATTCCGTCCCATCTTAGCAGCGCTTAACTTTAAGTTTAAGATTGGTGCGGCAGTTATCGATCCTTACTTTGGATTAACAGCTGCCAACACTAAAATTGTTGAAGAGTTTCCAGACTTTGTCGGAGCTGCAACAACAGCACTCTTGATCGGGTTTGGGGTTAATATCTTATTGGTTGCCCTTCGTAAAGTGACCAAGGTGCGTACCCTCTTTATCACAGGACACATCATGGTCCAACAAGCAGCAACGATTTCACTTATGGTGCTCTTCTTGATTCCACAGCTTCGCAATGCATGGGGAACCCTAGCTATCGGAGTCATCTGTGGTTTATACTGGGCAGTCAGCTCAAATATGACAGTCGAAGCAACACAACGTTTGACAGGTGGTGGTGGATTTGCCATCGGTCACCAACAACAATTTGCCATCTGGTTTGTAGACAAGATTGCAGATAAGCTAGGAAACAAGGAAGAAAACCTTGATAATCTTAAGTTACCTAAATTCCTCAGTATTTTCCATGATACAGTGGTTGCCTCAGCAACCTTGATGCTTATCTTCTTTGGAGCGATCTTGACTATTCTTGGCCCAGAGATCATGTCTAACCCTGAAGTGATTACATCAGGGACCCTTTACTCACCTGAAAAACAATCCTTCTTCATGTATGTGATTCAAACAGCCTTTACCTTCTCTGTTTACCTTTTCATTTTGATGCAAGGGGTACGGATGTTCGTTGCTGAACTGACCAATGCCTTCCAAGGGATTTCTAGCAAACTCTTGCCTGGTTCTTTCCCTGCGGTCGATGTTGCGGCATCTTACGGTTTTGGTTCGCCAAACGCGGTACTGTCAGGGTTTGCCTTTGGTTTGGTTGGTCAATTGATCACGATTGCCCTTTTGGTCATCTTCAAGAGCCCTATTCTTATCATCACCGGTTTCGTCCCTGTCTTCTTTGACAATGCAGCGATTGCAGTTTACGCTGATAAACGTGGTGGATGGAAAGCGGCGACGATATTGTCCTTCTGCTCAGGTGTCCTTCAAGTGGCTGTTGGTGCCATTGCAGTAGCCTTGCTTGATTTGGCAAACTTCGGCGGTTATCATGGTAATATCGATTTTGAAATCCCTTGGGTGCCATTTGGTTACCTCTTCAAGTACCTCGGTCTAGCTGGTTATGTGCTTGTTTGTGTCCTGCTCTTAGTAATCCCTCAATTGCAGTATGCTAAAGCAAAAGATAAGGAAGCCTACTACCGCGGGGAAGCACAATAATCGCAAATAAGATACGTTGTCATTAAATAAGTAATAGCAGGTCTGCTATTGTCAAAAAAAGAAAGATAGGAGTCAGAATATGGTTAAAGTATTAACAGCATGTGGAAATGGTATGGGATCATCTATGGTGATCAAGATGAAAGTTGAAAACGCCTTGCGTCAATTGGGAGTGACTGATGTGCAATCAGCGTCTTGCTCAGTTGGTGAAGCTAAGAGCTTAGCCGCGGGTTATGACATTGTGGTGGCGTCTAATCATTTGATTTCAGAATTGGAAGGGCGTACCAATGGTAAATTGGTGGGTCTGGATAACTTGATGGACGATAACGAAATTAAAACCAAGCTCTCAGCAGTTTTAGACTAACAACGGATGGAGGTTGGGGGATTTCCCGGCCTCTTCTCTATTAAACTGGCGAAAGGAAAATGATATGAACTTAAGAAAAGCATTTACAGAAAACGACTCGATTCGACTTGGTTTGTCAGCAACAACATGGCAAGAAGCGGTTAAGCTATCCGTGGATCCCTTGATTGAAAGTGGCGCCATCACCGAAGAATATTACCATGCGATTATCGAATCGACAGAAGAGTATGGCCCTTATTATGTTTTGATGCCAGGTATGGCCATGCCGCATGCTCGTCCTGAAGCGGGAGTGAAGCGCGATGCCTTCTCCCTTGTGACGCTTACAGAACCTGTTACCTTTTCAGATGGCAAAGAAGTCAGTGTCCTCTTGGCACTCGCTGCAACCAGTTCAGATATTCATACATCCGTTGCCATTCCTCAGATTATTGCACTTTTTGAGTTAGAAAATGCCATTGAGCGTTTGGTGGCTTGTCAAACCCCTGAGGAAGTCTTGGCCATGGTAGAAGAGTCAAAAAATAGCCCTTACCTTGAGGGGCTAGATCTAGAGTCTTAAGGATAAAGCAGAAGATTGAAAGGATTATACAGATGACACAACACATTCCAAATTTACAAGTAGCGCTAGATCATTCTGATTTACAAGGTGCCATTAAGGCAGCTGTTTCAGTTGGTCACGAAGTCGATGTCATTGAAGCAGGGACGGTTTGCTTGCTCCAGGTGGGGAGTGAGCTGGTTGAGGTGCTTCGCAGTCTCTTCCCTGAAAAAATCATTGTGGCGGATACCAAATGTGCCGATGCTGGTGGAACAGTCGCTAAAAACAATGCCGTTCGTGGCGCAGACTGGATGACCTGTATCTGCTCTGCAACCATTCCTACCATGAAGGCAGCTCTTAAAGCCATTCAAGAAGAACGTGGCGACAAGGGTGAAATTCAAGTAGAACTCTATGGGGACTGGACTTATGAGCAAGCCCAACAATGGTTGGATGCTGGTATTTCACAAGCGATTTATCACCAATCTCGCGATGCTCTATTAGCCGGTGAAACATGGGGCGAAAAAGATTTGACTAAGGTCAAAAAACTAATTGATATGGGCTTCCGAGTATCAGTTACAGGTGGTCTTGATGTGGATACCTTGAAGCTCTTTGAAGGGGTTGATGTGTTTACCTTTATCGCAGGTCGCGGGATTACAGAAGCGCCTGATCCAGCCCAAGCAGCACGTGACTTCAAGGATGAAATCCGTCGCATTTGGGGGTAGGGAATGAAAAGACCTATTGGAATTTATGAAAAAGCAACTCCTAAACACTTTACTTGGCTAGAGCGCCTGCAATTTGCTAAAGAACTTGGTTTTGATTTTGTCGAAATGTCTGTGGATGAATCGGATGAGCGCTGGGCGAGGCTTGATTGGACGAAAGAAGACCGCCTAGAGGTTGTAAAAGCTGTTTATGAAACAGGTGTCCGCATTCCGACCATTTGCTTTTCTGGTCATCGTAGGTACCCGCTTGGCTCTGCTAATCCGGAGCTTGAAGCAGAAGCCCTTTCTGCCATGAAAAAATGCATTGAGTTGGCGCAAGATTTGGGTGTTCGTGTGATTCAGCTAGCCGGTTACGATGTCTATTATGAAGACAAGTCTTCAGAGACGCGGGAGCGGTTCATCAAAAACTTGCGCCAATCCTGTAATTGGGCAGAGCAAGCTCAAGTGATGCTGGCCATTGAGATTATGGATGATCCTTTTATCAACTCTATCGAGAAGTATTTGGCGGTTGAGAAGGAAGTTGATTCTCCCTATCTCTTTGTCTACCCAGATACCGGCAATGTCTCTGCTTGGCACAATGACTTATGGAGTGAATTTTACCTAGGACATCGCTCGATAGCAGCTCTTCATCTCAAGGATACCTATGCGGTTACAGAGACTTCTAAAGGGCAGTTCCGTGATGTGCCGTTTGGTCAAGGCTGTGTGGATTGGGAGCAGATGTTTGCGGTTCTGAAAAAGACCAATTATCGAGGGCCGTTTTTAATTGAAATGTGGTCTGAAAACTGTGAAACAGTAGAAGAAACGCGTGCTACAATTAAGGAGGCGCAGCGGTTTCTCTATCCTCTAATTGAGAAAGCGGGGTTAGCCTAATGCCAAAAGATTTACAGGAAATGCGTCAACGCGTTTACAAGGCAAATGTTGCCTTACCAGAGCACGGACTCGTCAAGTTTACCTGGGGCAATGTCTCAGAAGTCTGCCGTGAGCTCGGTCGCATCGTTATTAAGCCATCTGGAGTGGACTATGACAAATTAACCCCTGAAAACATGGTGGTGACAGACCTTGACGGTAATGTGGTCGAAGGAGACCTCAATCCGTCTTCCGACCTAAAGACCCACGTGGAACTCTACAAGGCTTGGCCAGAAGTTGGAGCGGTGGTCCACACCCATTCAACTGAAGCTGTTGGCTGGGCGCAAGCTGGTCGTGATATTCCCTTTTATGGGACAACCCATGCCGACTATTTCTATGGGCCAGTGCCTTGTGCGCGATCGCTGACCAAGGATGAGGTCGACTCTGCCTATGAAAAAGAGACTGGAACCGTCATCATTGAAGAGTTTGAGCGTCGTGGTATTGACCCAGTAGCGATTCCAGGAATAGTTGTCCGTAATCATGGACCATTTACTTGGGGGAAAGATCCTGCTCAAGCAGTGTATCATTCTGTCGTTTTAGAAGAAGTGGCTAAAATGAATCGCTATACAGAGCAGATTAATCCAAAAGTTGAGCCTGCTCCTCAATACATTTTAGACAAACACTATCTCCGCAAACACGGGCCTAATGCCTACTATGGACAAAAAGGAGATGCTCATTAGGAGCAGAAGCAGGCAAATGCTAGGACTTGTCTGCTTTTTTATTAAATAATATCACGATGTCGTCTGTCTTATAAGTGAAAAATGTGGTATAGTGATGTATGCGTTTGCTGTTTCAGAGAAAAAGGAGAAGTCATGTTATTTTTAGATAAAGATTCCTATGCATTAATTACCTATTTAATGGAACGAGATCAACCAGAAACCATCATGGCTATCTCCAAAAAAATCAACCAGTCTAGACGTAAAATATACTACAGTCTAGAGAAGATTAACGAGGCCCTACCTGAATCTGTTGGGACTATTATCAGTATTCCAAGAGTTGGTGTCCAATTGACAGCAGCTCAAAAACAGGCCTGTCAGGTCCTCCTAGATGAGTTGGATGACTACAGCTATGTCATGAGCATGGAAGAGCGCATTCAATTACTCCTGGTCTATATCTTAGTATCTCCTGAGCGCGTGACACTAGAGCGGATGATGGCTCTAACAGATGTTTCTCGTAATACCACCCTTAACGATCTTAATGAAATTCGTGAGCGTCTCAGCAAAGAGTATTGTTACCTCCCTTTGACGGTTACTAAAAACCGCGGTTACTTTATCAACTGTCATCTCTTGGATAAAATTCAGTACATTTATTCTCTCTTATTCTCCATTTTTCAATCTAGTAATGAGAGTTTTTTAGCTATTTTTGAGAAGAAATTTAAAACCTTGTCCTCCATTTTTACTTCCCTGGATACAGACCGTTCGCTTGCCTTACGTCAGTATTTCCATCGTCTCCAGAAGAACTGGGGAAAGGAAATGTATGAATCTGATATAGCCTTGACGGTTAAGATGTTACCTTATATCTTAATGAGTTATCGAAATAGCCATTTATCCGTAGAGGACAGAGACGATGTTTTGAAAGAGCTGACCTTGGTTCATGAGAGGATTGAATATAAGGTTGCGCAAGATATTAGTCGATTTTTACTAGAGGAGTATCACCTAAAACTTGATGATGTTGAAGAAGCCTTGATAGGTATTTTATTACTGTCCTCGCGGAAGAACTATGACAGCCATGTTAATACATTGGATTTTAGGGATGTTGAAGAAGCTATCGAACTCTTTCTACAAGCTTTTGAGACTCATACTCAGTATCAGTTTGTGGAGCGGACAGAATTAGCCGAGCGTCTCTTGATACACTGTAAGGCTTTGATTTTTAGAAAAACATATGGAATTCTTTCCAAAAATCCCTTGACCGCTCAGATCAAAGAAAAATATAGTCCGCTTTTTGAAGCGACGGCTGACTGTGTAGATGTTCTAGAAAATGCCTGGATGATACAATTAACAGACGATGATATAGGCCATTTAGCGGTCCACTTGGGGGGTGCTCTTAGGAGTATTGAACTCCAACGACCACCAGAGAGGGTTTGTATCGTCTGTGATGAGGGGCTACCTATTCAAAAACTTCTGGTTAGGCAGATGGAGTATCATTTTCCTAGGGTTAGCATTGTGGCTGTCTTTACGACAGAACAATTTAAGAGTGTTGAAGACATTTTAGAAATGGATGCCTTAATCCAAACAAGTGATAGTTTAGACATATTGGTTCCTACCGTTCAGGTCAGTCCTATTTTAAATCATGACGATATTCTGAAGATTAGCCAAATATTGTCACGCCCAAATCCGTTGAGGAGTCATACAGCAGAAGATCTCAATAGCCTTATTGCCTCTTATATTACTGATGAAGAAAGACAAGTTGCCTTTAAAACAAAATTACAGCAACTGATCCAAGAAAATTTGATGATGGGCCTAACGATAGATGATCTTGATTAAGAGTATCACAATAACCTAATCTCTGTATTTATGTCCAACATTAAACAAAGAACAGTCCAAGAATGAACACAGTCATGTGTCTGATTTGGGCTTTTTTTAGTGTTGTGAAGGCGTTATCATAGAAGTATCAAAAACATAGTTATGCCCTTTTAAAAGTCAGGAAAATACGATTGAGCTTGGTTTTTCTAGGGTATTAAAAAAGGAGGCAGTCAAATGGCCAATGTTAAAGACATTACAAGAGAATCTTGGATTCTCAGCACTTTCCCAGAGTGGGGAACTTGGCTCAATGAAGAGATTGAAGAAGAAACAGTTCCTGAAGGCAATTTTGCCATGTGGTGGTTGGGGAACTGTGGTGTTTGGGTTAAAACACCAGGTGGTGCCAACGTTGTCATGGATCTTTGGTCGGCGCGCGGAAAGTCTACCAAAAAAGTAAAAGATATGGTACGTGGGCACCAAATGGCAAATATGGCAGGTGTTCGTAAGCTTCAGCCTAATCTAAGAGTACAACCAATGGTGATTGATCCCTTTGCTATCAATGAATTAGATTACTATCTTGTGTCACACTTCCACAGTGATCATATTGATATCAATACGGCGGCGGCGATTATCAACAATCCAAAGTTAGATCATGTGAAATTCGTTGGTCCTTACGAATGTGGTGAAATTTGGAAGAAATGGGGAGTACCTGAAGAACGCATCGTTGTCATCAAACCCGGAGAAAGCTTTACCTTTAAAGACATGACCGTTCACGCAGTGGAATCCTTTGACCGGACCTGTCTAGTGACCTTACCGGTTGATGGGGCGGATGCTCAAGATGGTGAGTTAGCAGGCTTAGCTGTCACGGATGAAGAGATGGCCCGTAAAGCTGTAAACTATGTTTTTGAAACGCCAGGTGGCACCATTTACCATGGCGCTGATTCTCACTTCTCAAACTACTTTGCCAAGCATGGCCGTGATTTTAAGATTGATGTTGCCCTTAATAATTATGGCGAGAATCCTCTCGGTATTCAGGACAAGATGACATCCGTTGATCTTCTTCGCATGGCTGAAAACCTTCGTGCGAAAGTCATTATTCCAGTTCATTACGATATCTGGTCTAACTTTATGGCGTCTACGGATGAAATTTTAGAGCTTTGGAAAATGCGAAAAGAACGTCTCCAATATGACTTCCATCCCTTTATCTGGGAAGTAGGAGGCAAGTACACTTATCCACTTGATAAGGATCGTATCGAATACCATCATCCTCGTGGATTTGACGATTGTTTCTTAGAGGATTCTAATATCCAGTTTAAAGCCCTGCTTTAAAAGTAGAATAAACCTCCATTCACATCAAAGATCAGAGAAATCTGGTCTTTTTGCTAAAATAAATGGAATAACATAAAAAACTAAAGCGTATTCATTCATTTTATGATAAAATAGTAAATGAATTTAATGAAAAAGGTAACTCGGTTACCAGGCTAATGAAGGAGAACCTATGTCCAATACTTCTATTAACGCTATTCGCTTTCTTGGGATTGATGCGATTGAAAAATCAAAATCAGGTCACCCAGGAATCGTTATGGGCGCTGCGCCAATGGCCTACAGCCTCTTTACCAAGCACCTTCGTGTGAACCCAGAAGCACCGAACTGGATCAACCGTGACCGTTTCGTGCTCTCAGCGGGTCACGGCTCTATGTTGCTCTATGCACTCTTGCATTTATCAGGATTTGAAGATCTCTCCATGGATGAGATCAAGAACTTCCGTCAGTGGGGTTCAACAACTCCAGGTCACCCAGAATTGGGCCATACTAAGGGTGTTGATATTACAACTGGTCCTCTTGGTCAAGGGATTGCCTCTGCAGTAGGCTTTGCGCAAGCGGAACGTTTCCTTGCAGCTAAGTACAATAAAGACGGTTATAACCTCTTTGACCATTACACCTATGTCATCTGTGGTGATGGTGACCTTATGGAAGGTGTGTCGGCAGAAGCGGCATCATATGCTGGCCTTCAAAAGTTAGACAAGTTAATCGTGCTCTACGACTCAAACGATATTAACCTTGATGGTCCAACTTCAGAATGTTTCACAGAAGATGTGCGTGCCCGTTATGATGCTTATGGTTGGCATACGCTTTTTGTAGAAGATGGTACAGACCTTGATGCTATTAATGCTGCGATCGAGGATGCTAAAAAAGCTGGCAAGCCAACACTTATCGAAATTAAGACCGTTATCGGCCATGGCTCACCTGCAAAAGCAGGTTCAAACGCTGCTCACGGTGCTCCTTTAGGCGCTGACGAAGCGCAAGCAACCCGTGAAAACCTTGGTTGGGACTACGCGCCATTTGAAATTCCTGAAGAAGTCTACGCTGATTTTAAGACTAACGTCGTTGACCGTGGCCAAGAAGCGTATCAGGCTTGGGAAACATTGGTGGCAGACTACAAAAAAGCCTTCCCTGAAATAGCTGAAGAATTGTCAGCTATCCTTGATGGTAAAGACCCTGTTGTAGTGACACCAGAAGATTTCCCAGCGATTGACAATGGCTTCTCACAAGCGACGCGTAACTCAAGCCAGGATGCCCTTAATGTCATTGCTGAGAAAATGCCTAACTTCCTTGGAGGTTCAGCGGACTTGGCGCACTCGAACATGACGGTTATCAAGGGTGAAGGGCTTCAAGATGATGAGGCACCACTTAATCGTAATATCCAATTTGGTGTACGTGAATTTGCTATGGGAACTATTTTGAATGGTATGGCAGCTCACGGTGGACTCCGTGTCTATGGCGGAACCTTCTTCGTCTTTTCAGATTACCTTAAAGCAGCGATTCGTCTGTCAGCGATTCAAGGCCTTCCAGTGACCTATGTCTTCACCCATGATTCGATTGCAGTCGGTGAAGACGGTCCAACCCATGAGCCGGTAGAGCACCTTGCAGGTCTTCGTGCCATGCCAAACCTTAATGTGCTTCGCCCAGCGGATGCCCGTGAAACACAAGCAGCTTGGCACTTGGCTGTAACCAGCCCACAAACGCCAACAGCCCTTGTCTTGACCCGTCAAAACTTGACAGTTCAAGAAGGGACTGACTTTGCTCAGGTCGCCAAAGGTGCCTATGTGGTTCACGAAGAAGCTGATTTTGATACTATTTTGATTGCGACAGGTTCTGAGGTTGAATTAGCAGTCAATGCTGCTAAAGCTCTTGCTGAAAAAGGGACGAAAGTACGCGTGGTTAGCATGCCATCAACCAATCTCTTTGATGCCCAAGATGCGGAGTATAAGGAAGAAATCTTGCCAAATGCAGTCCGTCGCCGCATAGCAATTGAAATGGGTGCCACTCAAAACTGGTACAAGTATGTCGGTCTTGATGGTGCTGTGATTGGTATTGACACCTTCGGTGCCTCTGCACCAGCTGCAGAAGTGATTGCCAAGTACGGTTTCACCGTTGAAAATGTTGTTGAAACAGTAGAAGCCTTAGATTAAGGGTTAGCAGAATGCAAAAAAGTGGAAAAGTTTTCCACTTTTTTTATTTTTTTTTCGAATAAGGAGGTAGAAGCCCTTTTGAAAAGTATCAATCAAAAGGAAGAAATAAGGAGACCAAGACCCATGAAAAAGTATACAATTAGCCAATTTTTGTTAGCAACCACCGTTTTACAGTTGGCGCAACCCTATCTGGTTCAAGCAGAGGAACCAAGTGCGACAAGCCCGACTGTCGCAGCAACCTCGACAACATCATCAGAAGACGGGAGATTGGCCCTGGCAGGGTCAGCTGCCTCATCTACAGGTCAGGGAGACGAAATGGAAGCAATAACTGATGGCGACACAACCTCCGGTTCATCGGAAGAATCTGCTACCGTTAGCTCATCAGGGGAAGGCTCAGGAAAAGAGACTCTCTCCACCAAAGAAACGGTAGAAGCTCCTGCAGCACTTTCTACCTTAGATGATTCCAAGTTGCAGGCCTGGATAACGAAACATCAATTTCAGTTTGTGCAAACCTTGTTTCGAACGGATGGTGAAAACAAGGAGATTCATGCCAGTGTCGATGGCTACCAGGCTCCTTATGATTTGAAAGATTACACCTACCTATCGTCCATCATCACCACGACAGATAAAGGGCCGTCCTTGGTCCATATTTATCGCGATGCTTCTTATGTTGACCAGGCTATTGTCCGTACAGAATATTATGACGGAACGTCTGGGAAAAAGCTTCAAAAAGATCAGAAAGGACAAGCTTTTGAAGAGTCCATCGGTGAGCGTAAGTACTATTACGATGTGATTGTGGAAGAAAATGGGGAGAAGGTCTATAAAATTTTCTACCTGACAGATGAGGACTTTGTTGCTTATGGTGGCAGTAAATACTATGTGAGGCTAACGGATTACACCCGTTTTGTGGATCAATCAACAGGTCAGGAAATTGCGACCCAACAAGAAGGCTTTATTCCGATTTATGATGTGTCAGGCTACCACTTTGTTTCTGCAGAGATTATAGAAGAAAATGGTCTCAGTTATTTTGTTCAAACCTTTGCCAGTGATGAATCGTCAGAAGAAATTGCTAATACTGAGGCGACAAATGAGATAGGGCAAGTGGTTGAAAAAGACACAGATGATAGTCCGTCTCAAGCAAAAGCATCCAAAATGGGACTCCCTTCAACAGGAGAAAATCGTTCACTAGCAACTGTATTTGGACTTGGTTTACTAGCCGTTTTAGCTTTGGTCGGTATTCGCTGGTTTAAGGCCAAGAGCAAGAACGACTAATGATTGAACTAGGCCGGTCTTCCTTACTCTAGAGAGTTGATAGGAGGATAGTTTTGCTCAAAGACAATAAACAAGAGCTGGGGTGACCCAGCTCTTGTTCTCTTTAGGTGAACACCTGAAACAAATGAATTTCAAAAGAAAGAAAGAATCAAAGGGGTCTCCTACAAGATTCCTATCGGAAGTCAATGGCGCAGTGATGTCAAAAACAATCAAGATAGGCCTTGCTCTTTATAAATGAAGACGGGTAAGCGCTAAAAGAGTTAAGGCAGTTCGTTTTCATTTTGTAAGAGTGTTAAGTCTGGGGAGGAGACGGTTTGAACGCTAGGCATATCCTTTGAGTTTGACAACTATTTCTATCATTGCGGAATCCTGATTAAGAAGTGTTTCAGGTGCTCCAAGAATGGCATATTGAGCATACCCATCAAGAGTGAGTGATGGGTGACAGAAACTATCCGCAGTTACGATGCGAGATTTTCAGAGCAATCTAGGATTTCAAAACAACCTTGTCTGTCCATGGAGCAGCTGCTTCATCGATCACAGCGTTTAGGTCTTCCATGTTTTGACGGCCATGCTCTGCCAACCAAGCGCGGCCAGCGTCATCACCATCTTTAGCGTATACAGCTACAGAATCAGCCCAAGTGGCACGTCCACAAAGGACACCGTTGAAGGTTGAGCCAGCTTCCTTAGCAAAGCGGAGTGTTTCTTGGAAGAGGCTAGCAGAAACACCAGCGCTGAGGAAGATAAATGGCAAGTGAGTTGCGTCAGATTGCGCCTTGAAGAGGTCAAGGGCTTCTTGGCGAGTGTGAAGCGGTGTGACACCTTCTTTGGTAAAGCCTTCTACATAAGCCATGTTGATAGGTACTTCAACCTTAAGGACATCTACGTTGTAGCGGGCGTCTGAGAAAAGTTTCATGGCTTCGATGACTTTATGAGCTTTCACTTTAGCATACTCTTCACCTTTAACATCGATATCACTCACGTCATAGGTTAAGATTTCAAGGAAATACGGGATATCTTCGGCTACACATTCAGAACCAACGCGTTCGACCCAAGCTTTTTTGATGTCGTTGATGTCTTCGCTTTCGTCAATATCGAAGTAGATGAGTACTTTAACCGCGTCAGCATCCAATTCTTTGATGCGTTTAGCAGACCAGTTTGGCAAGAGGTCTGGAATACGGCCAACTGTTGTTGCATCGTAACCAGTCTTTTCATAGGCAACGATGAGGCCGCTGTTTTCATCACGTAACTTGGTTGCAGGGACACCATACTCTGGGTCTAAGAGGATAGAGGTTGAAAATGGTGTCAACTCTTGTGAGATTAATTCTTTGAAACGGATGATAGAGTCATCACCAGTTGAGCCGCCACCGGCAGTAATCATCTTACGAAGGGCACCCCGTTGGTCAATGGCAAGGGCACCAATCACATCTTTGTCATTTGAGAGGTTTTTCAAATGTTGCAATTTTCCTGGGGTTAATTGAAGGGTTGTCATAAGTTATCCTTTCTAAGGTCTTAAAATGGGTTTGAAGTTGGTGTTACTTTTGAAAATAGGCTTTGCCATCGATATAGGTGGCTTGGAGATTAAGGTCATCGTCTAAAATGATGAGGTCTGCTGGATAGCCAGGATCGATCTTGCCGCAACGGTCATCGATGCCAACTGAGGCGGCAGGGTTAAGACTGGCCATGCGAAGGGCTTCAGCAGGCGTTGCATTGCCCCATTTGACCACATTTTGGACAGCTGTAATCAATTCTAGGACGGAGCCAGCTAGGCTGCCATTGTGCTTGAGACGGGCAGTACCGCCTTCAACGATAACATCGAATTCCCCGAGGGTTGATTCACATTCACCCATACCGCCAGCGCGCATGCAATCAGTAATCAATACCGTTTTATCAGGACCTGCTGCCTGCATGACGATCTTAGCGGAGACAGGATGAACATGATGCCCATCGCAAATGAGTTCATCGTACTGACCGAGTGTTAAGGCTGATCCGACCACACCAGGTTCTCTATGATGAAGCCCCCGCATACCGTTATAGGTATGAACGAAGATGTTAGCACCGGCTTCAACAGCCTGACGGCAGTCTTCATAAGTCGCATCGGTGTGCGCGATAGCGCTGTAGATGTCCTTAGACTTAGCGTGTTTGATGAAATCGACAGCTCCGTCTCGCTCTGGTGCAAGGGCGATTTTTTTCACCCATCCTTGAGCTTTTTCCTGCCACTCATCAAGATAAGCGATAACCGGATCGCTCATGTAACTAGGGTTTTGTGCTCCCTTATAGGTCTCATTAAAGAATGGTCCCTCAAGGAAGATCCCTTGAATCTTAGCCCCGGAAACCTTATCAACGTTTTGACCAATGGTTTCACAGACAGCGTTTAACAGCTCGCGTTGAGCAGTTAAAGTCGTTGGGAGATAGGAAGTTACCCCGCAAGAAGGCAGACCGTCTGAAATAACGCGCAAGCCTTCGGCAGAGTTATCCATAACATCGTGACCCATAAACCCATGGATGTGGGTATCAACGAGACCAGGGGCGACACTATAAGCGCTGTAATCTAGGATTTCGCCATCTGTTGGCTGTTCGGTTTGGTAGTGACCAAGCTTACCGTCTTCTAGGACTGGTAGATACCCTGGTCCCTTGACCTCATCTGTAAAGTAGAATTGTTTGGCATAAAGATAAGTTGTCATAAGTTGCCTTTCTAAGTGAGAGGGTGGATGATAACCCCTTTCACGACGCGGTTAACAGTACCGCTTGGAGATGGTGTGTCTGGCTTGTTTTTAACCTTGATAGCTGTAAGGAGCGATACCGTTTGACCAAAAATGGCATAAGGTAGAGCGAGGTAACCATCAGGGATAGTGGCAAACGTTTGGTCTAAGGTAAAGCTTTCCCCATCAAAGTTGAGGGCCTTGTCGACTTGAATACCACAGACAAGCCTAGCAATCTGATCGCCAGAGAGTTCGTTTAAAATATCCACATCGTATTGGCGCGTGTAGTCATCATTAGAGACAAAGACAAAGGCTAGAGATTTGTCATTGACAAATGATTTTGGACCATGTCGGAAACCAAGTGAGGAATCAAATGCTGTTGCGATTTGACCAGCTGTCAACTCTAAGATTTTGAGCTGCACTTCTCGAGCGAGCCCAGCTAATGCGCCAGAGCCGAGATAGATGACACGCTCAAAATCAAGGTCAACATAGGCCTGGATCCTTTCTTCAGCATCAAGGACGCTTTGGCCAACCTTCGCAATGGCCTTGACATAGTCTTCTTTTTGAGTCAAGTCTGTCTGGTCGAAGACCAAGAGAGCTGTCAAGGTCATACAAGTAAAGCTCCCTGTCATGGCAAAACCAGCATCATTGGACCGTTCTGGCATAATCAAGAGCAAGTTACGATCGTCTCCAGCAGCTTTTTGGGCCAGTTGTCCTTCAGGAGCACAGGTGATGGTGACTTGATAAAAATCCTTGACAATTTGCTGACCAAGTTGGACGCTGGCAACACTCTCAGGAGAGTTACCTGACCGAGCAAAGGAAACCAGCACAGTAGGCTCGTCAGCCTTGAAATAATCCTTTGGATTTGAGACAAGGTTAGTTGTTGCTACAGATTGGAAGTCAAACCGTTTTTCATCTCCGAAGCGTTTGAGATGAGGTAGGATGGTATCACCGACATATTGAGAGGTTCCAGCCCCTGTAAAAATCACACGGAGCTTTTCGTGTGGCAAGTGGTTTAAGAAGGCTGAGATGCGCTCAAGGTTGGTTTTGTAGTAATCAAAAGCCTCAAGCCACAACTCTGGTTGCTGTCGAATCTCACGTGTCGTGATTTCAGCTCCAAGAGCCTCCAATTCAGCAGTTGATAGTTGAAACATAGTGTCCTCCTTTAGGAAAAATTGTTATTGATTTCGATAGTGACGGACCTGATAATAAAAACAATCATGACGGGCGACGCTACTCGTGTATTCAACAATGACACGGTCTTGATTGTAAGATTTACGTGTCAAACTGAGGCAGGCATCTCCTTCGGTCGCGTTTAAATGGCTGGCCTGTTCAGGACTTAAAAGGTCAGCTGTAAAAACCTCATCTGCAAAAAGAATATATTGATCATAGACGGTTTCAAAAAGATCGTAAAGAGAGTGTTCTTCCAGATTGTAACTGCTCAAATCTGGAAACAAATGAGATGGTAGATAGGTAATCTCAAGCATCATTGGCCGTTTATCGGCTAAACGCAAACGGTTGAGATACCAAACGGGTTCCCCTTGTTTGAGATGGAGTTCCTCTGCGACAAAAGAATCCGGAACGATTTGTCCAAAGCCTAGGATCTTACTACTTGGAACCTTATCAATGGCCTGCATTTGTTCCGTAAAGCTGTAGCCCATACTGAGTTTGGGACGGTCTTGCCAAGCATCTGAAGTAAAGGTTCCTTTTCCGTGATGCCTTGAAATATAGCCTTGACCTTCCAAATAGTCTAAGGCTGCTCGAACAGTGGTTCGGCTGACATCATATTGGCGGCAGATTTCCCGTTCGGATAAAAACTTTTGTGAACTGTCCATCTGTTTAACGGTCTGTATGAGTTGCTCGCTCAATTGTAGATATAGGGGTTTAAGTTCAATCATAAAAAACCTCCAACTGGTAACGACCAGTTACCTATAGTTACTTATATTGTATCGCTTCTACTAAAAAAAAGCCAGATAGTAATTTACCAAAATTGAATCTTTTTTTAACAGAACAATTTAATTAATATACTAGATTGGTACTGCTATAAGCTTACCTCTCATCATTTTTAGTAGGGACTTAAAATGATTGAGCTCAAAGCGTGCTAAGCACGTTAAAAACAGGTCCGGAATGAACCGAACCTGTTTTTGGTTACTAGACAATTTGTGGCGCCTTAAATTTGCTTGTACAACTTTTTAGCATAGCTTGAGGGAGAATAGCCAAAAGCATTTTTAAAGGACCGTGAGAAGGCAGGAAGGGAATGGTACCCCACTAACCGTGCAATCTCCGTTAAGGAATAACTGGAATCTCTCATCAGAATTTTCGCCTGTTTCAGGCGCTGCTCTTCAATATAGGCATGGGGTTGCATTCCCACAAAACGGTGAAAGAGCGACTGGATATTGGAGCGCGACATGCCAAAGTGATGGGTCACGTCAATAACACGGGCTTCAGGATTTTCCTTGATGTATTCAGTAATTTGTTGCGCCAGATCTTGATCGTATTTTTCCTTCATGGATGATGCTTTTGAAGGATAAGGGTTGGACTCGCTTATTAAGGAGAGGATAAAGAGTTTTAATCGGGCGATTAGATGGTCATTCTTATAGGGGAAATGGTCCTCGTCACTGATTCGAATAAAGGTTTCTATTTGAGCAATCTGGCCTGAACTCAAGTGGAAGATACGGTTAAAAAATTGAGGATCAAGGAGTGTCATATCAAAGAGGACGGTGATATAAGTGGTTGTATCCTTTTCATTGACGGCTTGGGTGTGCGTTTGATTTTGCTGATATAAAATAGCGTCATTTTTTCTCAGCAAGTAGTGCTTGCCATCAATTACCGTTTCTAATTTCCCTTGTTCGACAATCGTCAATTCACAGTAGCGATGCTGTTCCGGACCAAAATGATAGGGAGCTTTTTTGACTTGATAGTAGAGGGTAAAGATTTCAGAAATATGGACAGCAGGCGCAATTGGTTCCCATTCGATCGCTTCATGTAAAGCGGTTTCATTTTCGGTGGAAAAAGGAGCAAGTTTTTTATTGATAGAACTTGCTTCAGAAACACTAGTCAGGTTATAAAAAGTACCTGGCAAAACTTTAATGGTTCCATGGAGGATGAATTTCTCAAAAGGACCTTGAAGATCCCTAGAGACAACCAACAATGAGATACCTGATGCCGCACTGAGATAAACGGGCTTGTCGCAGGATAAAAGGGTAGTTACAGGGAGCTTCTCATAAGAAGTCTCGATGGAATGGTAGGATTTAGGGCCAGGACCTACGACAGATTTAAAATAGACATTTTTATCAATTGCAGATGTTTTGGTAAACATAATAGGCAGCCTTTCCAGAATTACAGAAGAATTTGAAACTAATCAGAGGTTAATTTGAACTTGTAGTAGTCCCATTTTTTATAGGACTCAATATGCTCGAAGATTTCCTGCGTTTCCTCGTTGAAGGTGGTCCGAACCTGCAAGATACTAGGCTCGTTTCCACTCGTTTCAAGAATTGTGGCAACCTGCTCAGGCGTTGGAAACTTGACTTCGTTAGTTTCGATAAAACTCTCTTCGTTTAAGTGGATGTCGTGAGCAGCCTTAAAGTGTTGGTAGATGGAGCTGTAATAAGACATGTCGTGGTTTTTGACATCGATGAACTTCTCTGGGATGAATGATTTTTGATAGATGTAGGCTGTACCATCTGCCCGACGCACTCGTTCGATACGGTAGTAGGCCTCGTTTTTTCCAAGTTTTAAGGTTTTTAAAATCGATGGGTCTTGCTCGCGAACTAATGCTAATACGGTAACGTCATCTTTGTCAAAAGGAAAGATTTCGACATCTGAGAAGCGGACACGTTTCCCTTTGCGGGCTCTGGAAACGAAGGTCCCTTTTCCTTGCCGACGGGTGAGATATCCTTCTGTCACCAAGTCGTTGAGGGCCCTGATGACCGTAATCGAACTCACTTGGAAGATATCGATAAGCTCAGCTTCGGTATAAAATTTATCGCCGTTTTCAAACTTCCCAGAGCGCAATTGTTGCTTGAGATCGTTTTTAATCATCTGGTATTTTGGAATTCTCATAGTAAAGACCTTTCTATAAATGTTGGTGTAGAGGTGTTGTTCTTACTTATAATATTAACATAAAATCAAAATTTAAGAAAGAATATCTCGGTTTTGTCATATAAAAAAGATATAGTGGTCATTTTGTCATAAAAAGTGAAAAAAGCAATTAAAAAAACTAAAAATGTTAAAAAACAATATTGACTTTTAAAGAAAGATTGGATACTATATTGATATACGAAAGCGCTATCTAAAATTAAAAAAGGAGGTGCCGAGTGATAAAATTTGAAGTATCGGATGACTTTTATTTGAATGGGGAGTCCTTTAAAATTTTATCGGGGGCTATCCACTATTTTAGAATTCATCCAGATGATTGGTATCATTCTTTATACAATCTTAAGGCCCTAGGGTTCAATACTGTTGAAACTTACGTGGCTTGGAACCTTCACGAACCGTCAAAAGGACAATTTAACTTTGATGGCATTCTAGACTTAGAAAGATTTCTAGATATTACTCGCGACTTGGGGTTATATGCGATTGTGAGACCGTCCCCCTTCATCTGTGCAGAATGGGAATTTGGTGGCCTACCAGCGTGGCTACTTAATGAAGATATTAGGATTAGAACATCCGATCCAGACTACTTAAAACATGTCGCGGACTACTATGATGTTCTCTTGCCTAAGCTTGTCAAAAGGCAATTTGACCATGGCGGTAATATCTTGATGATGCAAGTCGAAAATGAGTATGGCTCTTTTGGGGAAGAAAAAAAATACCTGAGAGCTCTTAAAGACTTGATGACAACACGTGGTATCACTGTTCCCCTCTTTACGTCGGATGGCCCTTGGCGTGCTACTTTACGAGCAGGGTCGATGATTGAGGATGATATTCTGACAACAGGGAACTTCGGCTCTAAGGCACGGCTCAATTTTAAGGACATGCAGGATTTCTTTGACGAGCATGGTAAGAAATGGCCACTCATGTGCATGGAGTTCTGGGATGGCTGGTTTAATCGTTGGAAAGAACCAATTATCCGGCGAGATCCTAAAGAGTTAGCAGAAGCAGTCAGAGAATGTATAGAACTCGGATCGATTAATCTATATATGTTTCATGGTGGGACAAACTTCGGATTTATGAACGGGTGTTCCGCAAGAGGAGTTACTGATTTACCACAAGTCACCTCTTACGATTACGACGCACCGCTCGACGAGCAAGGAAACCCAACTGCCAAATACTTTGCTCTCAAGGAGATGCTTCAGGAAGTCTTTCCAGATATCGAGCAGCAAGAGCCTCTTGTCAAAGAAAGCATTGAAAAGGCGGGTATCCCTCTCAAAGACAAAGTCAGTCTCTTTAGCACGCTAGACACGCTAGCTCACCCGATTGAAACGGTTTACCCACTGACTATGGAAAAGCTTGGCCAGTCAACAGGGTATCTCCTTTACCGGACGGCAGTTGAAAATGATAAGCAAGAAGCAGAACGCTTCCGCTTGATCGATGGTCGTGACCGTGCCCAATTCTTTATCAATGAGAAACATATCGCTACCCAGTATCAAGCTGAAATTGGTGAAGATATCATGTATCAGCTTAAGGAGGGTAGGAGTCAGCTAGATGTCCTCATGGAAAATATGGGGCGCGTCAACTATGGACACAAACTTTTGGCAGACACCCAACGAAAAGGTTTACGGCAAGGGGTCATGGCAGACCTGCACTTCCTAACAGGATGGAAACAGTATTCTCTCCCGTTGGATAATGTTGAAGCAATTGATTTTAGCGGCGAGTGGCAAGAAGGTCTACCAGCTTTTTATCGATACGAGGTTGACCTTGATCACCTTGAAGACACTTATCTAGACCTAGCAGAGTTTGGTAAAGGAGTCGCCTTTATCAACGGTGTCAACTTAGGACGTTTCTGGAATGTCGGTCCAATTCTTTCTCTCTATATTCCTAAAGGGTTCTTAAGGGAAGGCAAAAATGAGATTATCATTTTTGAAACAGAGGGACAGGCAGCCCAAAGTATTCATTTAGTCAAAACCCATCACTATAAACAAATGGAGGAGGCCTAACTATGGCAATTATTGCAACGCGGATTGACGGACGTCTCATTCACGGACAAGTCGCCAATCTATGGACAACAAAACTCAACATCAGTCGCATTATGGTGGTTGATGATGAGGTGGTTAACAATGACATTGAGAAGTCTGGTTTGAAGCTAGCAACACCACCAGGTGTCAAACTCTCAATCCTTTCTGTCGACAAAGCTGCTACTAATATCTTAGCTGGCAAATACGATAGCCAACGGCTCTTGATTGTGGCTCGTAAACCGGACCGTTTCTTAGGTCTTTTAGAACGGGGTGTTCCGCTACCAGAGTTAAATGTCGGGAACATGTCCCAAAATGCTAACACGAAATCTGTGACACGCTCTATTAACGTTGAGCCTAAGGACATTGCAGACTTTGATGCGCTAGCAGCCAAAGGTGTTAACCTCTATGCCCAAATGGTACCAGGTGACACTGCAAAACCTTTCATGCCATTGCTTGATAAGGTGAGATAATTACTTTCGGAATCATTCAAAAAATTTTTAGGAGGATACATCATGATTCAATGGTGGCAAATACTTTTACTCACGTTGTACTCAGCTTATCAAATCTGTGATGAGTTGACCATCGTATCGTCTGCTGGTTCGCCAGTGTTTGCAGGATTTATTTCCGGTCTTATCATGGGTGATATGGGAACCGGTCTTGCGATTGGGGCTAGCTTGCAGCTCATGGTTCTTGGGGTTGGTACCTTTGGTGGTGCTTCTCGTATTGACGCAACATCAGGTGCGGTATTGGCAACTGCCTTCTCAGTAGCACAAGGAATTGATCCTGAGTTAGCGGTAACGACAATCGCCGTTCCGGTAGCAGCTCTCTTGGTTTACACTGATATCTTGGGTCGTATGACCACAACTTACTTCGCTCACCGTGTGGATGCAGCAGTTGAACGTTTCGACTACAAAGGTATTGAGCGTAACTACTTGCTCGGTGCCATTCCTTGGGCCTTGTCTCGTGCCCTTCCAGTATTCCTTGCCTTAGCGCTCGGTGGTGGCTTTGTTCAAACAGTTGTTGACTGGATTGCAAGTGTTCAATGGTTTGCAAATGGTTTGACACTTGCAGGTCGTATGCTTCCAGGTCTCGGGTTTGCTATCTTGCTTCACTACTTACCAGTTAAACGTAATCTTCACTACTTGGCAGCAGGTTTCGGTATCACAGCTATGTTGACTGTTATCTACTCTAACATTCAAACCTTGGGTGGTACTGTTGCGAGCTACCTTGCTCCAATCAACGAATTGCTTCCAGAAGATGGTGCTCTTGCCTTTAGCAACAACTTCAAAGGCCTTCCAATGATTGGTATTGCGATTATCGGTGCTTTGCTTGCAGTGCTTCATTACAAAAACAGCCAACGCACAGTTGTAGCGCCAACTACTTCTAACGTAGAAAGTGGGGAAATTGAAGATGACGAAATCTAATTACAAATTAACAAAAGAAGATTTTAATCAAATCAACAAACGTAGTCTCTTTACCTACCAATTAGGATGGAACTACGAACGGATGCAGGGATCAGGTTACCTTTACATCATCTTGCCACAACTTCGTAAAATGTATGGAGATGGCACACCTGAATTAAAAGAAATGATGAAGATGCATACGCAATTCTTCAACACGTCAAACTTCTTCCATACTATCATCACTGGTATTGACCTTGCCCTCGAAGAAAACGAAGGGGTAGCGTCTAAGGATGCGGTCAACGGTATTAAGACAGGTCTCATGGGGCCATTCGCCCCAATCGGTGACTCTATCTTTGGGTCTCTCGTTCCAGCTATTATGGGTACTATCGCAGCAACTCTAGCAGCACAAGGTAACCCAGTCGGAATTTTACTCTGGGTAGCAGCTGCTATGGCTATCAACGTTTTCCGTTGGAAACAGTTGGAAATTGCATACCGTGAAGGAACTAAATTGATCACGACAATGCGTGATCGCTTGAATGCCTTGGTTGATGCGGCTACTGTTATGGGGGTATTCATGGTTGGTGCATTGATTGCCACTATGATTAACTTCGAAGTATCTTGGATGCCTCAAATCGGTGAAAAAGTAATCGACATTCAAGACTTGCTCAACTCTATCTTCCCTCGTCTTGTACCAGCGCTCTTCACTGGATTTGTCTTCTGGCTCCTCGGTCGTAAAGGCATGACGTCTACCAAAGCTATCTTAATCATCATTGTTTTAGCAGTAGGCTTCTCTTTCATTGGTCACTTCTTGTTCGGAATGGCGTAGACTATGGCAAAACAATTAGTGTTAATCAGTCATGGGTCATTTAGCGAAGGACTAAAAGCCAGTACAGAAATGCTGATGGGACCTCAAGATAACATTCATACCGTTGTGCTTGAACCTTCTGAGGGAGCGGATGATTTTCGTGCCAAGTTAGAAGAAGTTATCAAGGACTTTGATGAGTTTGTCATCTTTGCTGACTTGCTCGGTGGAACGCCTTGCAACGTTGCATCTCGCTTGCTGCTAGAAGGGCGTGAATTCGAACTTTATGCAGGGATGAGCATGCCTATGGTTATTGGTTTTATTAATAATGAACTGGTTGGTATGAATGAGGACTTGGTGGTCTTTGCGACAACCAATACCAAGAAGGTCAATGATTTGTTAAATGCGTCTGATGACGAAGACGATGAAGATGAATAAAAACCAAAAAAATCTGGTCTTTAGTTAACATTTTTAAAAGAAAGCGCTATACTAAAGATAAGCCTAATAAGAAAAGGACTTCCACCTAAAGGTTGGAAGTCCTTTTAAAAATCAGAAGGAGAATAGGATGACAGTTACAGTTAGTGATTTTGGAGCAGAGCAATCCAAACTTTATCGCTTGACAAGTGAAACAGGAGTGGAAGTAGCTCTGACCAACTTTGGGGCTCGTATCGTTGAGTTTTGGGTGCCTACGCTTGATGGCAAACGTAATATCGTTGTGGGCTATGCAAGTGACGAGGCCTACCGTCAGGAAGACATCTATATCGGTGCTATGGTGGGGCCAGTTGCAGGACGCTTGTCTGGGGCTGAGATTACTCTAGGCGAGGAGACTTTCGCTCTAACCGCCAATGAAAAAGGTAACAACCTTCATGGTGGTCCAGAAAGCTTGCACACGGCCTATTGGGACACAGAACTTTTGGGGGATTCTTCTCTAGCGTTCACAACCGTCTTAGCAGATGGGCAAAATGGCTTCCCTGGACCGATTGCCGTCAAGGTCATCTACGAGCTGGTTGGTAATGCCTTAACCTATCGTGTCGAAGGGGTATCTGAAAAAGAAACGGTCTTTAATCCGACCAACCACGTCTACTTTAATTTGGATGGCGATGTGACCAAGGTGATTGATCATCACAAATTGAAGATTAAGGCCAACCAGTACGCACCACTTAAAGAGGATAATACGCCAGCAGGGCATTTGGAAGAGGTTGCTGGAACTGTCTTTGATTTTCGTGACTTTGCACCGATTGGCCAAGGCTTCCATCGCGATGACCTACAGCATCAGATCGCACAAGGCTATGATCACGCTTGGGCGCTAGATGGAGATGCTCCTCAAGTGGAAGCGAAATCCTCTGATGGTAAGGTTAGCTTGACCTTGGACACAGACCTGCCATCTGTTGTTATCTATACCTATGGTTGGCCTGTAGCAGACGGACGTGAGATTGTCCCTCACGGTGCCTTTACCTTAGAGACACAGCTTTTGCCGGATGCTCTGGTTAATCCTGGTTTTGGCGACATTGCCCTTAAAGTAGGTGACACCTTTACGAGCACGACGACCTTTACAGTCACACTAACCTAATCAGGTTAAATCATACGCACCCCTCCGGTTCTCGTTAATGGAGGGGTGTTTTAATCTTCTAAGGGTGTAATATCGCCTTTTTTCCCATAATGGACAATTCGCAGATACTCGCCCCAGACACGGGAGCGTCCAGTAGCAGTAGTCATCCAGTTGTCTCGTGTGATAGGAAGGCCCTGATAAATGGTGTCAAAGGCATAAGGGACAATCGTAATATGAGCGGGCAGGTGTTTGGTCAGGGTCCGCCATTGGCGGCCAGTAGCGTGAGCCTTGCAGACAAAAAGGAGGGAGCTAATCTGAGCAAAATCAAAGACCTGCTTGGCACAAGTGACATTTTCAAGGGTGTTGGTAGACTTTTTCTCTGAAATAATAACAGACTCTGGCACCCCTGCGGCCAAGAGATGATGGATGATGATATCGGACTCTGTCTCACCAGTCCAGTCGGGATGTGGCGTTCCTGTTAGGCTCCGGCCACCTGTCACAAGGATGGTCTGGTAAAGGCCTTTTTGATAGGCTTCGATAGCCTTTTCCCAATGCCCGGGATGAGTCCCGCTAAAGACAAAGAGAACATCACAAGGACTTGGAGCTATAGATGGGCCGAAGGTGACCTCTGTTAAAAAGAGGATGTCCTCTGCGCTCAAATCAGGAACATCAGGGGATTTGGGAATGATGGGTTTCATCTGTTTCATTTCCTTCCTATCCTTCATTAGCTATCTTGCAGTGCTTGAACTAACGCTGCTTTGTCTAGGTCTAGAGCTTTTGGCGAAACGCTCTCCCAGAAACCATCACCCGTTTGTCTGGGAATGGCATGGACATGCAGGTGTGTGCCTGGGTCCATGAGTTGCCCATTGTTACAGACGAAGGTCCAGTTGTAGTCTGGATAGAGCTTATAAAGGGCACCAATTAACCGTTTTTGGATCTGTAAAAGCTCTAGCGCAGCTAGATCAGATAAGTCCGTCAGATTGGCCAAATGCGCTTTAGCGATAATCAGCAAATGCCCTGTCTGGATAGGGTCGATGTCAAAGACCAGGTAAAAATGCTCTGTTTCAAATAGAGGGGATTCGTGCTGGAGGTGGCAAAAGATACAGGTCATAGGCATTCCTTTTCGGCGGGTTATTTTATAGCTAAGTATAGCATAGGGGCTTACAAAGTCAAGAAAATCTGATAGAATAGCCTTATGGAATACACTCTTGAAGAAAAAGAAGGCTTTATGCGGGAAGCCTTAAAGGAAGCTGAGAAGTCTTTGGCCAAGGACGAAATCCCTATCGGTTGTGTTATTGTCAAAGACGGGCAAATCATCGGTCGCGGGCACAATGCGCGTGAGGAGCTCAATCAGGCGGTTATGCACGCTGAAATCATGGCGATTACTGAGGCCAATGCCCATGTGGGCAATTGGCGACTTTTGGATTGCACTTTGTTTGTGACCATTGAACCCTGTGTCATGTGTAGCGGTGCTATCGGTTTAGCCCGCATTCCAAAAGTCATTTATGGGGCAGCCAATGCCAAGTTTGGTGCAGCGGGTAGCCTTTATGACATTTTGAGGGATGAGCGTCTCAATCACCGGGTCGAGGTGGAGACGGGTATTTTAGAAGAAGCTTGTGCTGATGTGATGCGGTCTTTTTTTAAGGCCAGACGAGAACAGAAAAAGCTGGACTAGTGCCCCTTTCAGCTGGAGCTCTATGAGACTTGCGTATTTGTTAATTTATGATATAATAGATTCCGGAGCAACATCTTTGCGTGAAGTGGGTCAGGGGAGGAATCCAGCAGCCCTAAGCGAGGTAAGGTGTGTGCTCTTTTTTTGTGTTTTCAAAAGCCCTGTGAAGATAGAATTTTGTATAATGGCTCGTCTGCTGTTCGAAAAAATAGAGAATGAAAAAGAGCGGAAAAACCTTGAATTAATAGGGATACAGTGTTAGAATAAGAACAGAAATCTTGCAAAACGAACGGAGACGATATGAAAAAATACGCCAGCTTAGGTTTAACGTGCCTAACCCTGTTGACTCTAGTAGCCTGCACGAGCAAATCTGAGGAGACCAAGGCGTCCTCTTCAGCCAAAACGAGTCAAAAAGCGACTAAATCAACGTCAAAGGCAACATCTTCGTCTCAAAACACAGACGCATCAGAAGATTCTCATTCAGATCAATCGTCTTCAACGGGATTGTCTGATGCGGCAGATAACTCTAGTGGCTCAACAGCGGTCAATAATGGGACTTATTATAGTGTGACGGGCAAGTACGGTGATGAGATTATCATCGTTAATAAAAGGCACCCTCTACCCGCTAGCTATACTCCTGGTGAAAACCCCACTGCCTTAGCTGCTTTTCAACAGTTACAAGCGGATATGATGGCCCAAGGGTTCAGCATTTCTTATGGGTATAGTGGCTTTAGAAGTTACGAAACGCAAACGCAACTCTACCAGGATTATGTGGCTAGAGATGGCCAGTCCGCAGCGGATCGTTATTCTGCAAGGCCTGGCTATAGTGAGCACCAAACGGGTTTAGCCTTTGACCTCACAGATGCTGCTGGGAATTTACTGGAAGAACCACAAGCATCCGCTTGGCTTCGGGACAACGCACACCATTATGGTTTTGTGGTCCGCTACCTGCCAGAAAAAGAATCTGTAACAGGCTATATGCCTGAAAGCTGGCATGTTCGCTACATTGGGCAAGAAGCAACAGACATTTACCAATCAGGTTTGACATTAGAAGAGTATTACGGTGTTGATGGTGGCGATTACGCCCAGTAATGTTAAGGTTGATACGCAAAGCAAAAATCACAAAAACGGGGTCTGATGGCTTCGTTTTCACTTTTCCAAATAAATGAATCAAGACCAACCCAAATGGTCTAAACTATGCTATAATAGAAACGATTGAAAACGAACAGGAGAACAGTAATTGACTAAGCCAATTCGTGTGCGTTACGCACCAAGTCCAACTGGGTTATTGCATATCGGTAATGCCCGCACAGCTTTATTTAACTACCTTTATGCCCGCCATCATGGGGGGACCTTCGTCATCCGTATTGAAGATACAGACCGCAAGCGTCATGTCGAAGATGGCGAACGTTCGCAACTTGAGAACTTGCGTTGGTTGGGAATTGACTGGGATGAGAGCCCAGAAACCCATGACAATTACCGCCAATCCGAACGTCTCGACGTGTATCAAAAGGTTATTGATCAATTATTAGCGGAAGGCAAGGCCTATAAGTCATATGTGACTGAGGAAGAATTGGCTGCAGAACGCGAACGCCAAGAAGCAGCAGGAGAGACACCGCGCTACATCAACGAATACTTGGGGATGTCTGATGACGAAAAAGCAGCCTACATCGCCGAGCGGGAAGCAGCAGGCATTGTCCCAACGGTCCGTTTGGCTGTCAATGAAGCTGGTATCTACAAGTGGGTTGATATGGTCAAGGGTGAAATCACCTTTGAAGGTAGCAATATTGGTGGCGATTGGGTTATCCAGAAAAAAGATGGTTACCCAACCTATAACTTTGCGGTTGTGGTCGATGACCATGACATGCAAATTTCCCATGTGATTCGTGGGGACGACCATATTGCCAACACGCCAAAACAGCTCATGGTCTATGAAGCCATGGGGTGGGAAGCACCAGCCTTTGGACACATGACCCTCATTATCAACTCTGAAACAGGGAAAAAACTATCCAAACGCGACACCAATACTTTACAGTTTATTGAAGATTACCGCCAAAAAGGCTACCTGCCAGAAGCGGTCTTCAATTTTATCGCTCTTCTCGGTTGGAATCCTGGTGGCGAAGAAGAAATCTTCTCCCGGGAGCAGTTGATTGAGCTGTTTGATGAGAACCGCCTCAGCAAATCTCCAGCTGCCTTTGACCAGAAGAAACTGGATTGGATGAGCAATGACTACATCAAGAATGCTGATTTGGAGACGGTTTTTGCCCTTTGTAAACCTTATCTTGAAGAAGCAGGGCGCTTGACCGATAAGGCTGAGAAATTGGTGGAGCTTTACAAGCCACAAATGACCTCAGCTGATGAAATCGTCGCTTTAACCGACCTTTTCTTTTCTGATTTCCCAGAACTAGGTGACGCTGAGAAAGAAGTCATGGCCGCTGAAACCGTGCCGACGGTTCTGACAGCCTTTAAGGCTAATCTGGAAGCCATGACGGATGCTGACTTCTTGCCTGAGAACATCTCACCGCAAATTAAGGCTGTCCAAAAAGAAACAGGCATCAAAGGGAAAAAACTCTTTATGCCGATTCGGATTGCTGTCTCAGGTGAAATGCATGGCCCAGAATTGCCAAACACCATTTATCTCTTGGGGCGTGACAAATCGATTGCGCATATTGAGCAAACCCTCAACAGGATTTCATAAAAATTGAGAGTTGGAAGTTTATTTCCAGCTCTTTTTGATACCTAAAAGGAAATGATAGTGACGGAAACTCTAGGTTAGGCTAGGCTATTTTTTGTGAAGCCCTCCAAACGCTTTAATCACTTTAATGCCTATGCCGAAGGAAAAGGTGGTGCGATAGGGCTACTGCTGAAAAAGAGTAACGTTTTAGGGCTATTCCTGATAATGTTTTTCTATCAAAGCCATTGGAAATCTCTATTATCCAAAAAGAAGAGGAGATGGTATGATGGAAGAAGGAGGACTAAAATGGGAAAAAAGACATTATGGCTAGGTGTGACTCTAGCAGCAAGCTTCGTTTTAGGTGCTTGCCAATCAAACCCGACAGCAGAATCAAGGGCTAACGGTGCAAAAGAAGTCGTTGTGGCAACAGCAGGTGATGTCAGACCTTTTTCTTACGAGGAGGGGGATGACCTTACAGGATATGATATTGAGGTGTTAAAAGCCGCAGATGAGTTGCTGGCCGATTACCAATTCACCTATAAGAAAACAGCCTGGGAAAGTATCTTTATCGGTCTTGACAGCGGACACTACCAAATCGCTGCCAACAATTTAAGCTACACTGCTGAGCGGGCGGAAAAATATCTCTATTCTTTGCCGATTGCGACCAATCCCATGGTTATGGCGGTCGTACCAGACTCACCAATCACATCCTTAGATGATATTGGGGGTAAAACAACTCGTGATGATACAGGGACGTCGACCGCTCAGCTGGTTGAAGAGTGGAGTCAAGCCCATTCGGATAATCCTTCAGTCGTTGAGTATTCTGGCGAAAATGTCACCAAGCGCCTGATAGACCTAGAGGCAGGACAGTTTGATTATTTGATTTTTGACAAAGTTTCCATTGAAAATATTATTAGAGAACAAGAGCTTGATCTCAAGGTTGTTGAAATTGAAACGAAGGGCAATCCGATGAACTATTTCATTTTTGCGGATGACCAAAACGATTTGCAAGAAGCCTTTAATCAGGCGCTTCAAGAGTTATACAAGACGGGCAAACTCGAAGAGATTAGCCAAGAATTCTTTGGTGGGTCATACTTACCAGATGAAGCAGAATTACAATAAAAGACGACAATCAGGGCTTTCAGGGTCCTGATTTTTTATAAAAATATAGAACTGAAACATTAAAAGACTAGACTTTTAAAAAATGAAAGCGTATAATAAAGAAAAATGGAAGAAGGAGGTGCCTGTTATCGGTAAGGTAAAACCCAAATACCTTAAAATTGCAGAGGCCATTCGGGAAAAGATACGAGATGAGGTCTATCTTGTGAACAGTCTGCTTCCAGACGGCTCAACACTTGCTAAGGAATACGAAGTCAGCTTGATGACCTTGAAGCAAGCCTTGGATGTTCTGGTGACAGAAGGTTATATCTTGAGGCGCCGTGGGGCTGGGACTCTGGTCAGAGATTGGAAAGCGACGCAGCGCCCCCATCTTTATTCGCTAAAAGGAACGTCGCACGATTTTCCAAAAGGGTTAACATCAAAAGTGCTTACCTTTGATGTCACGCGCCCATCAGAAGAAATGGCTGAGAAATTATCCTTGTCGACGGATGATTTTGTCTATGAGATTGTGCGCTTGCGTGTCTTAGAGGATAGGCCGATTATTATGGAGTACACCTACATGCCAGTTGATGTCATTCCTGGATTGAAGCGCGAACACCTCGAAAACTCTATCTATAACTACATCTCAGAGGGACTAGGGCGAAAGGTATATAGCGCTTTTGTTAAGGTCTCAGGTGTGCGACCGAATGACTTGGAAAAACAGGAAATGCAACTGACGGAGACCGATTTTTTAATGGAGGTGTCTCAGATCAGCAGTCTGGATGATTGTCGGGTCTTTGAGTATTCAATTTCTCACCATTTGCCTGATGTTTTTGATTTTGAAACCATTATGTTTAACCAATAGTTTTGAAAAAGGAGTAATATATGGAAAATTTTAGATTACAGATTCCGACAGATATTCGATTCGGAAAAGACCGCTTGGGCGAATTGCCAGAAGTGTTAGCACCACTTGGGAAACGTGTCTTGCTGGCCTACGGTGGTGGCTCAATTAAGCGCTCAGGCCTTTACGACAAGGTCGTTGACCTCTTGACTGACAATGGCTTTACCTTTGTGGAATTAGCAGGAATTGAGCCCAATCCTAGGATTGACTCTGTCCGTGAGGGTGTTCGCTTGATCCGTGAGAATGATCTTGATGTGATTCTTGCTGTCGGTGGTGGTTCTGTTGTTGATGCCTCAAAAGTGATTGCAGGTGGTGTTTATTATGACGGTGACGCTTGGGATTTGGTATTAGACAGTAGTAAGATTGGGAAGGCTGTTCCTATTGTCGATATTTTGACCTTAGCTGCGACAGGAACAGAGATGAACCGCAATGCCGTCATTTCAAATCCTGAGACCAATGAAAAATTGGGGACAGGTGGCTGGGACTTGATTCCACGGGCATCGTTTTTAGACCCTACCTTGACCTTTACGGTTAATAAATGGCAAACAGCTGCTGGCTCTGCCGATATGATGAGCCATCTCTATGAGCAGTACTTTAACCATACGCCTGCAGTAGACGTTCAAGATGGGATTGCTGAAGGGGTGATGAAGACCATTATCAAGCATGCACCGGTAGCGATCAAGGAACCTGACAATTACGATGCACGTGCCAACCTCCTCTGGGCATCAACGTTAGCTCTTAATGGTCTAGTGGCTCGTGGCCGGAGTGGTGGTTGGACCTGCCATGCAATCGAACATGAGTTATCAGCCTATTACGACATCACCCATGGTATCGGTCTTGCTGTTTTGACTCCGCGTTGGATGCAGTTCTGTATCGATAAGGACGATAAATCCCATGCCAAACTCGCGACCTATGCGCGCAATGTCTGGGGCTTAACAGAAGGCTCTGATGAGGAACTAGCTCGTCAAGCTGTTGAGAAAACCTATCGCTTCCTCCATGAAGACTTGGAAATCCCAATGACCTTGCCAGAAGTAGGGATTGAAACCAAGGAATTGGTCTTGGAAATGAGCGAGAAAGCTGTTCTTCATGGCGGTCTTGAGCGCGATAAATTTGTTAACTTGAGCGTTTCAGATGTTGAAGCGATCATCTTAGCTTGCTTTGAAGAAATGACCTTCTAAGCCGACTAACTATCAAAAAGAAAGAGGAAGAACATGGAACATTATATCTTATCAAATGGCGTTACGATTCCAAAACTTGGTTTTGGGACTTGGCAAATGAAAGACGGCGATGAGGCCTATAACGCAGTGGCTCACGCCCTCAAAGTTGGGTATACCCATATTGACACAGCTCAAGCCTATAAAAACGAAGCCAGCGTTGGCCGTGCAATTGCTGACAGTGGCTTGTCACGCAAGGATATTTTCTTAACGACAAAGGTTTGGAATGCGCATCATGATTATGAGTCAGCGCGTGCCTCAATTGAAGAATCTCTTCAAAAACTTGGCGTTGACTATATCGACCTTCTTTTGATCCACTGGCCAAACCCAGCTGCAGCGCGCGAAACTGTTGGTTTTAAAGAACGTAATGCAGGTGTCTGGAAAGCTATGGAAGAAGCCTATAATGCTGGCAAAATCCGCGCTATTGGGGTTTCAAACTTCATGGTTCACCATTTGGAAGCCTTGTTTGAAACCGCTGAAGTGAAACCACATGTTAACCAAGTGCTTTTGGCCCCAGGTTGCCCACAAGAAGAGCTCGATGCCTTCTGTCAGAAACATAACATTCTTCTGGAAGCCTACAGCCCACTTGGAACAGGGTCTATCTTCCAAAATGAATTGGTCGGTAAGCTAGCTGAAAAATATGACAAATCGATTGCTCAAGTAGCCCTTCGCTGGTCTCTTGATAAAGGTTTCTTGCCATTGCCTAAGTCTGTAACGCCTGCTAACATCACCTCAAACCTAGATGTCTTTGATTTCGAGCTTGAATCTGGTGACATCGAGCAGTTGGACCGTGTGCAAGGGGTGAGCCAACAAGCTGATCCAGACCATACAAACTTTTAAGGATGACAATAATGGATATTAAAGGGAAATGGGCCTTAGTAACAGGGGCCAGTCGAGGAATTGGACGCGAAATGGCTTTAGCCTTAGCGAAAGAAGGGGCCAACCTAGTGGTTCACAGTCGAGAGCTTCAACATACCGAGAGTCTAGTGGCTGAGATAGCTGCACTGGGTGTGGAAGTTTTTGCTGTTGAGGCTGAGCTGTCCGATGAGCAAGCGGTGCGCCAAATGGCCAAAACCGTTCTTGACAAAGTCACTATCGACCTTTTGTTTAACAATGCCGGTGTTCAGCCCAAATCTCAAGAAAATCCTTGGGCTGTATCGACTGAGGACTATATCTGGTCTTACCAAGTCAATGTCATTGCACCGATGATTTTAATCGAGGCTTTCTTGCCAGGCATGTTAGAGCGTGACTTTGGTCGTATTGTCAACACGACCAGTGGCATTAAGAATCAGCCTGAACAAGGTGCTTATGCGGCTTCGAAAGGCGCACTCGACAAAATCACTAAAGATTATGCCGGAAAATTGGCGGGTCATAATGTAACCCTCAATGTTGCCGATCCAGGTTGGATCCGTACAGACCTCGGTGGTCCAAATGCTAGCCATGCGGTTGACACAGTGATTCCTGGAATGATTCTAGGAGGCTTTGTGGACGCTGACATCAGAGGCCAGTGGATCAGTGCGCAGAAATTCAAGGGGATGGTCTTGAATGAAGCTGTTGAGGCGTTTCAGGAATCACTTAAATAATAATTAGTCTAGAAAATGTCTGTTCAATCGAGATCGAAACATTTATCTGACGGGAAAGGGACAGAGATGATATTGACAATCTTCTGTCCTTTTTTATGGAGAAAATAGATGGTACTGCCTCAAATTTAAAGACTAGTTTAGAAAATTTCCTTTTTAAAAAGGAATAATTGGTACTACCAAAGATAGCGTTTTCAATATATAATAAAATATGGAGAAGAAGGAGGTGTCGCATGTTAGCAAAACGCGAGTGGCAGATACTCAAACTTTTAACACAACACCAAGATTTTACTCTTACGGGAGAGCTACTAGCCAAAGAGTTGTCAATTACATCCCGGACCTTACGTAAATCAATCGTAACACTCTCAGAAGGGCTTCAAAACTCAGGTGCTAGATTAGAGCGTAAGCGAGGGCAGGGGTATCAACTCATTCTTGAGGATAAGTATACGTTCTACCAATTTCTTCAAAACGAGGAAGAGTTTCAAGAGCACAGCTTTGATGCCAGAAGACTTGAAACGCCAAAAGATCGTGAACACTATATTTTGAATCGGTTATTTTTTGAAGAAGTTTATCTAACAGTTGATCAGTTAACCCAAGAGTTATTTGTGAGTCGGGCGACTGTTTTAGCCTGTCTAAATAGTCTTCGCCAACAATTGAAACAGTATGATATTCAGATTGTCGCGAAACATAATAAGGGGCTAACTGTTGAAGGACCAGAAGAAAAACAAAGGCGTTTTTTAATTGGGTACTTTTTCCCTCAAGCCAAGGAAGCAGATTTTATATCACAATTAGAGGCGGACAATATTCTGGAGGAAATATCTCTGGAAGATTTGACAATTCTAGTCTGGCAGGTTTGTCGGCAAAATAATGTCAGAATGTCTGATTATGCGATTCAAAACTTAGTGTTACATATTGCCTTATCCTTCAAACGCCTCAAAACAAACAGACGTTTTGAATTTGATTATTCTACCCCTCTTGAACCTGATGAGCATTCCTATCAAGTGGCTCGAGAAATACTAACGCAATTAGAAGAGCGATTTGCTATTATATTTCCTGAAGCGGAAGCAAAATACATTTCTTTACATCTTATGGGAAAATCTCATGGAGGGCAGAAACCTAAGGTTCAGGCACAGCTACAATCTGAAATTCAAGCATGCTTGAGCAGGCTTTCTGACATTTTTGAACTTCCTCTAACAAAAGATACAGCACTCTTACAAGGTCTGATTGCCCATTTTACCCCTCTACTGATTCGATTAGAATCACAGATTGTCATGGAAAATCCGATGTTAGAGGACTTGAGAGAACATTATGGTTCTGAACTGATCATCGTCAAAGAAGCATTTGTCACCATGCCATTACTTGCATCATACTCTATCAACGATGATGAGTGGGCCTACATTGCACTACATGTCATCAGTAGCGTTCAACGCTTGCGTCAGGATGGAAGCAAACGAGTACTTGTTATTTGTGCAACTGGATATGGTAGTGCGCAAATGTTGATGAATCGTCTGCAACATTTATTTGCTAGGCAGTTGGATATTGTAGATGTTATCAGTTATTATGAATTGGCTGATGTTAGTTTGGATGGGATTGACCTAGTTTTATCAACGGTCAATTTGGATGCTATTATGCTTCCTGTTCCTGTACTTCAAGTTAATGCCTTGCTTTTGGATGATGACATCAACAAAATTCAAAGATTTTTAAATCTTCGTGCTCGAAGAAATACAGATATAAGTAAGAAAGCGGGAAACAGCATTTCTTCTGAAGCGGTGGAGATATTTGACTCCGTTTTTGATAGCTCCCAATTTGTAGTTGTTCAAGAAGCAAGGATGATACGAGAAGACATTCTAGAATTGGCCTTGGATAGGATAACAGATGTTGGATTAGAGGATTTTAAAAGTCACTTTAAGAATCAACTAGCGATGCGGGAGCAACTGGGAAGTGTTGTTTTTCAAGAACACTATGCTTTTCCACATCCTAGCGTTTCGATTGGGTTAAAAACAGAGATAGTTGTGGTATTGACTCCAAATGGACTAATCTGGGATCAAGATCACCAAGATGTAAGATTCACGGCTTTAATATCTCCTTCAAAACAGGATGCGAAAGCTTTGAAATACATCTCTCCGTCCTTTGTGCAATGGATGGAAGATCCGTTGAACTTAGAGAGGTTATCTCAATGTCCCACCTTTGAAACCTTCAGATTACAATTTTTACCATTCTTAAATGCACAATTAAAAGGAGGAAATTAATATGGTAACCATTATGCTTGTTTGTAATGCTGGGATGTCAACCAGTATGCTGGTTAGTAAGATGCAAAAAGCTGCAGAAGCTAAGGGCTTAGAGGCAACTATATTTGCTGTGCCAGTCTCTGAAGTTGATGCTGAGGTGGCTAAGCAACACATTGATGTTCTCTTGACAGGCCCTCAGGTTAAATTCATGGTGAAACAATATAAAGAGAAGTTTGAGCCTGATATCAAGGTGGATGCTATTGATATGGTAGCTTATGGCACAATGAACGGCGAGAAGGTTTTGGGCACAGCCCTAGAAATGGTAGGAATCTAATGACACAGCATTTAGAAGCAATTATGGGATTGATTATGCATGGTGGTGATGCTAAGAGCAATGCTGTTGAAGCCATTCGTGCTGCTAAAGTTTATGATTTTGAAGAAGCGGATCAAAAACTAAAAGATGCTACGGCAGCCTTAAACGTTGCCCATCGTTCTCAAACAGACTTACTCACACAAGAAGCGTCTGGTGATACCGTTGAACTGTCACTTCTCATGGTTCATGGTCAGGATCATTTGATGACCGCTTTAACCTTTATTGATATGGCTAAGGAAGTGATCGATGTCTACAAAGAAATGGATAAAGTGAGAAAGGAATGCCGAGGAGGGTAGTATGGAGGTTCAAGGACGCTATCATGTGGATAGGCAAAAATTATTCACTTTTTTACTAGATCAGTTTAGGGAGGACTGTCGCCAGAATACAGGAAAAGAGCTAGCCTTATCTGATATCCAGCCTGGATTTTCCTTTATCAAATCATTTGGCAAAAACCAAAGCAATCAGGTGAAGGTGACAGTTCTAGAACTGGAGTCTCCTCGTCTTTATAAGGTTCAACTGAAGTCTAATCGTGGAGAGAGTTTGGTTGTCTATGAAATGGAGGAGCAAGGTGCGGAAACTCAGGTCACTTATCGTGAAGAGATGGAGGCAGACGGACGCCTACAAGGTTTGAATTACAAGCTTCTCTATCCATTTCTCAAAAAAAGGATGCAAAAACAAATGAAATCACGCTTGGATTATCTTATTAGTCACTTAAAAGCAAAACCTTAGGATATATCTAAGAGAAAGAAAGGGAACACATATGTTACAAACATTTCCAAAGGATTTTTTATGGGGCTCTGCTTCGGCAGCCTATCAGGTTGAGGGAGCCTGGGACGAGGACGGCAAGTCTCTCTCCATCTGGGACGTTTATGTCCAAGAGCCTGGCAGAACCTTCAAAGGGACTACCGGTCAAACAGCTGTCGATCATTACCATCGTTACAAAGAAGACGTCAAACTCATGGCAGATCAAGGTCTGAAAGCCTATCGTTTCTCAGTGGCTTGGACACGGATTCTTCCAGAAGGCCGCGGTGCTGTCAATGAAGCGGGGATTCAGTTCTATGAGAACCTAATTGACGAGTTATTGAGCTATGGTATCGAGCCTGTTGTGACGCTATATCACTGGGATCTGCCACAATGCTTGCAAGATGAATACGGTGGCTGGGAGTCACGTCAAGTCATCGATGACTTCGCGGCTTATACCAAGGTTTTGTTTGAACGCTTTGGTGATAAGGTCAAGTATTGGGTTAGCTTGAATGAACAAAATGTCTTTATGAGCCTGGGCTATCAGCTAGCAGCCCATCCACCAGGGGTAACCGATAGTCAACGTATGTACCGAGCTAACCATATTGCTAACTTGGCCAATGCGACGGTTATCAAGCAATTCCATGATATGGGCATGAAAGGTCAGATTGGACCGAGCTTTGCCTATTCTCCAAGCTATAGCTTTGATGCTTTGCCTGAAAATGTCCTGGCCAGTGAAAACGCAGAAGACCTCAATGCTCATTTCTGGTTGGATGTCTACTTGCTCGGACGCTATCCTAGAGCTATCCTGACTTATTTGGAGAAGCAGGGCGTAGACCTGGATATCCGAGAAGGTGATATGAAACTCCTGGCATCTGCCAAGCCTGATTTCCTTGGCATTAACTATTACCAGTCTAATACCATTAAATTTAATCCAATTGATGGGGTTGGTCAAGGAAAGATGAATACCACAGGTGAAAAAGGCAGCGGAGAAGAAGGTGGCCTTCCTGGCATGTTCAAACGCGTAGCCAATCCGCACGTTGAACGGACCAACTGGGACTGGGAAATTGACCCAACCGGTCTTCGCATTGCCTTGCGACGTTTGACTAGCCGCTATGATGTTCCGATTCTGATTACAGAAAATGGCCTCGGTGAGTATGACAAGAAGACTGAAGATAACCTTATTCACGATGATTATCGGATTGATTTCCTGCAAAAACACGTGGACGAGATTGAAGCAGCCATCTCAGAAGGTGTCCGTGTCCTTGGCTATTGCACCTGGTCTTATACAGACTTGCTTTCATGGCTCAACGGCTACCAAAAACGCTACGGTTTTGTCTATGTGGACCGTGAGGAAGAAGAAGGTGGCCCTTTGACACGCTATAAAAAAGATAGCTATTTCTGGTACAAGGACTTGATTGCCAAGCATTCTTGATGGAATTAGTTGAACCAAATATGGCGATATCGATAAGAAACGTATCCTACAAGCAGGTGGTTATTGAAGAATAGGAGAAATCTATGCAAAAGGGAAGTTGGTTAACCTTTTTAATGGCGGTAGGCTTTCTGATGATTGCGATGCATCCTTTTGCAGAAGGCTATAGTTTACTCATAATGGGATTGTTGACAGTGGCTTTCTCTTATTATAAGTTGAAGCAGACTAAAAAATAGTTACCGCTAAACAATAGAAGCTGATGCGTTTTTGCTCAGCTTCCTTTGTATTTTTGAAAAAATTTTAAAGCTATTGAAGGGAAATTTATCTAGGGGTTTAAACATATTAAAAATTAGCAATCGAAAAAGGAGAAAGAAGATGGCTATTTTAGCATTCGATATTGGAGGGACAGCTGTCAAGTATGGCCTCTGGGAAGATGAGACAGTTACTGAGAGTGGAAGTTTTCCAACTCCAGCAACTTGGGAAGAGATGAAAAACTCATTATTGATAGTGAAACGTCAATTTGAGTCAGATTATGGACTAAAAGGAATTGCTTTTAGTGCTCCTGGAGCGGTTGATACCACTACTGGGATTATCGGTGGCATTAGTGCCTTAGACTATATTCATCATTTTCCGATTGTAGCAGAGCTAGAAGAACTCTTAGGCTTGCCTGTTAGTATGGAAAATGATGCCAACTGTGCGGCTCTTGCAGAGGTCCATTATGGAGCGGCTAAGGCTGTGAATAACTGCTATTTCATGGTCATAGGCTCTGGTATTGGCGGAGCGCTTGTCATCAATCGCCAGCTCATCAAGGGGAAACATCTTTTTGGTGGTGAGTTGGGCTATATGTTGCTGAACAAAGAAGATACCCTTAGCAAATTAGGCAGTCCTGTTGTCATGACCAAGACGTTTCAACAAAAGCATCAAAATTTAGTGACGACAGAGGAGATTTTTGATCTAGCTGCGGTTGGTGATCAAGAAGCTTTAGAAGCCATTGATGGTTTCTATAAAGGTCTTGCCCAGGGATTGCATAATATTTTAGTGACCATTGATCCGGATTGTATTGTGCTTGGAGGAGGCATTTCTCAGAGATCAGACTTGCTCAGTCGTATTCAAAAAGAAGTTGAAATCTTATTAAAACAAACCCATGCTGATGATATTCAGCCAGATATTCGGATATGCCAGTACCGTAATCAGGCTAATTTGATTGGAGCAGTTGCTCATTTTGAGCAAAGTCAAGCTGGTTAATAAGACTCATTTTTAAAGATGGTATAATAGTATCGTATCAAATAGTATTTTAAAAAAACAATCAAAGGAGACTTTTATGAAATACAACCAATTGGGCAACACAGACATGAAGGTCAGTGAGGTGAGTTTTGGGACCTGGGCGATCGGTGGGGATTGGGGCGATGTCTCAAAGGAAGATGCGATCCAATCACTCCACCATGCCATTGACCAAGGCGTTAATTTCTTTGATACCGCCGACGTTTATGGTGCGGGTCGCAGTGAAACTTTGATTGGACAGGTTCTCAAAGAACGTTCTGAAGATGTTTATGTGGCGACCAAGTTTGGGCGACGCGATAACTTTGCGGACCTTTCTAACTATACCTATGATAAGGTCAAGGCCTATTGTGAGAACAGTCTTCGCAACTTGGGGACGGAGGCCATTGACCTCTATCAAATTCACTGTCCGAGCACCGAAGTCCTGACGGATCAAGGGGTCTTTGAAGTGCTTGAAACCCTGAAACAAGAAGGCAAAATCCGTTACTACGGTGTCAGTGTGGAAACCGATGATCAAGGTAAGTTTGTGCTTGACAATACCAAGGCTAGTAGTCTCCAAGTGATTGTCAACTTGCTGCGCCAGAAGCCGGTCAAGGAGATGATTGCACAAGCGGCCAAGCAAAATGTAGGGATTTTGGCGCGTGTACCCCTTGCTAGCGGTCTCTTGACGGGTAAATACACAAAGGATAGCCAGTTCCCTGAAAATGACCACCGCAATTATAACCGTGACGGCGCAGCCTTTAACGTTGGCGAAACCTTCGGTGGCCTTCCCTTTGAAAAAGCGATTGACTTAGTGGACCAGCTTAAGTGGATTGCGGATGACAGAGGAACCATGGCTGATGCGGCCCTAAAGTGGATTCTCCAGCAAGAAGGGGTCACGACTGTGATTCCTGGCTTTAAGTCCATTGCCCAGATTGATGCCAATCTCAAGGCGGCAGACACCAAGCCTTTCACCGAAAAAGAACTTGTGACCCTATCTGAGTTTTACTGGAGTCAGGTACATGACCATATTCGTGGTGATTATTAGACGATATAAAAAAGAACCCGGAATGCGATTTGACATTCTGGGTTTTCTGGTATACGTGAGCAGTTAATCTTTCTGGTAGGTCCATCCCTGATCATCATGGTAGATCATGAGCCTTGTCATGCCACCATCAACGGTAATGTTCTCACCAGTGATAAAGCCGGCCTGCTCAGAACTGAGAAAGAGGGCTAAATTAGCGATATCCTCAGGTCGCCCAATGCGGCCAGCAGGGTGCTGCATGTGGTCTGTCAGAGTTTGCTCCTCCCCTGCCGTGTCGATCCAACCAGGTGAGATACTATTGACCCGGGCTTTGCCAGCCAGGCTAACCGCCAAGGCATGAGTGAGGGCGGCAATCCCGCCTTTTGCAGCAGTATAGGTCTCAGTCTCAGGCTGACTCATGCGGTCTCGACTCGATGAGAGCATGAGGATACTGGCGCCGGGATTAAGATGGTCTTTAAAGAGCTTGGTCAGGTAAAAGGGAGCGGCCACCCCGACCTGAAGGGCATAGGTGAAGTCTTCGTAGCTAGCGCTTGAAATCCCCTTCATGAGAGGGGCAGCATTGTGGATGAGGACATCGATGCCAGAGTGTTTTTCAAGAACAAAGTTCGCAAAGGCTTCGAGGTCTGCTTGCTTGGCCAAATCGCCAATAAAGTCAGCTGGAGCTGTCAAGTCCATGGTGTAGACACGGGCTCCAGCCTCCCGAAAAGTAGTCGTCATCTGAGCACCAATACCTTTTGCTCCACCGGTTATAAGAACAATTTTATCTTGAACTGCTGTCATTTTTAATCTCCTGAATGTATGCGTTACCTCAATTATACCAAAGAAAGTACTGGAGAGTCACTTTAAGTGAGGATGACCTTGTTCTTGCTATAAGAAAGTGGTATACTGGTATAGTATTTTAGTAAAGATGAGGAAAAAAGTATGGGATTGTCTAAAAAAAGCCTTCTAGGATTACTCGGAGGCGGTGCGATTGTCGCTGCGCTTGTGTTGACACAAGTTAACCGTAACGAAATGGTCGAGCCGACAAAGCAAGAAACATCAATAAACACTACTGAAAGAACGACAAGTCAAAGTAGTGACAAAAAAGAGGTGGATAAAACCCTCTACCAGCCTATTATTGACCGCTATAAGACGGCCTTGGAAAACGATCAAGCAGACCAAACCATCAATCTCCTAACGACCAGTTATTATTCCACTTATGAAACGGATACAGGCTATGCTTACTATGATTTTGATGGCAATGGTATCGAAGAGTTAGTGATTGCTTTCTTACCAAGTAAACTCTTTAAATCACCGATGATTACGGACTTATATACCATTACCAAAGACAATGACCTTAAGCGCTTGACCAATGAGGAATTAAGCCTCAATATGATCGGGGAGCGGATGACCTTGATTGCTCTACAAGACGGGACCTTTTCTTATTACGGTAGCGGAGGTGCGGATCAAGGTGTTTCCTATGGCTATCGCTTTTCAACAGCAGGAGATAGCCTTGAAAAAACGGATACCGTCAGTGATTCAGACGTTTTGGATCTCGATACTTTAACCTGGACCAATATATCACCGGCCCATAAAGAAGCCACGGCTGACACGGCTGACAAAGCTAGTGCCCAAGGCACAATGACCGTAACCGTTGATGTCTTAAATGTTAGAGATACACCCAGCAAATCAGGTCAAGTTGTAGCGACCTTGAGGCGTGGTGATCAGGTAACTTTTGACCAGAAAGAAACCAGAGAAGGTTTTGTCTGGGTTTCTTATATTGCTAATGACTCCAAGCTCCGTCGCTATGTTGCTGCAGGGACGGAATCAGGGGAAATGTATGCAACGATGGGAGACAGTGCCGTTTCGGCAAATCCTGCTGCTGTCTCGCTTCCACCTGGACTGGTGGGAACCTGGCAGGGAACTACCCCTAATGGAGCAGCTACAGCAACCTATGATGCTAATGGCAACATTACCATTGAAGAGAGTGGTCGTACAAAAACAGGGACAATAACTTCTTACGAAGAGGTTGAGCCAGGACTTTACCGTGTGACATCGGATTTAAGAACCTATGAGTTACCGACCTTTAATTTAGGCGGATCAGGAATGCGTTGGGAAATGGGTTTTAGAATATCTGGAAATCAGATGCATTACGTTCACTGGACTGGTCCCATGAACACGACCTTCGACCCTAACACGTATAAGATTTTAGAGACGACTGCAGAAGAGCGATTTGTATTTATTAAGCAGTAACTTTCTAGAGATCGTCATTAGACTAGGAGTGAAATTGTTCCTTTTTCTTATAATTTTCATGAATTCCATCGCTTTTTAGATAAAACGACGAAAATGTGATATAATGAGCTTGTAAAAAATTTTTTAAGGAGACTATTCCAAATGGCAAAATTGACTGTTAAAGACGTTGATTTGAAAGGTAAAAAAGTTCTCGTTCGTGTGGACTTTAACGTGCCTTTGAAAGATGGCGTGATTACTAATGACAACCGTATTTCTGCGGCGCTTCCAACAATTAAGTACATCATTGAACAAGGTGGCCGTGCGGTTCTCTTCTCTCACCTTGGTCGTGTGAAAGAAGAAGCAGACAAAGAAGGCAAATCATTGGCGCCAGTTGCAAAAGACTTGGCGGCTAAATTAGGTCAAGATGTTGTTTTCCCAGGGGTTACACGTGGTGCTGAGTTGGAAGAAGCCATCAATGCTTTAGAAGATGGACAAGTTCTCTTGGTTGAAAACACACGTTTTGAAGATGTTGATGGCAAGAAAGAATCTAAAAACGATGCTGAACTTGGTCAATACTGGGCGTCACTTGGCGATGGTATCTTTGTAAACGATGCCTTTGGTACAGCTCACCGTGCCCATGCTTCAAACGTTGGTATCTCAGCGAACGTTGAAAAAGCAGTTGCAGGTTTCCTTTTGGAAAACGAAATTGCTTACATCCAAGAGGCTGTTGAAACACCAGAACGTCCATTTATTGCCATCTTAGGTGGTTCTAAAGTATCTGATAAGATCGGTGTTATCGAAAATCTACTTGAAAAAGCAGATAAAGTTCTCATCGGTGGTGGGATGACTTATACTTTCCTTAAAGCGCAAGGAATCGAAATCGGTAACTCACTTGTAGAAGAAGACAAGTTGGATATCGCTAAAGAATTGCTTGAAAAAGCAGATGGCAAATTAATCTTGCCAGTTGACTCAAAAGAAGCAAACGCTTTTGCAGATTATACTGAAGTTCGTGACACAGACGGCGAAGCTGTTTCTGAAGGCTTCCTTGGTCTTGACATCGGTCCAAAATCAATTGCGAAATTCGAAGAAGCCCTTGAAGGAGCTAAAACAGTTGTTTGGAACGGTCCTATGGGTGTCTTTGAAAACCCTGATTTCCAAGCTGGTACAATCGGTGTGATGGACGCTATCGTAAAACAACCAGGCGTTAAATCAATCATCGGTGGCGGTGACTCAGCAGCAGCAGCTATCAACCTCGGCCGTGCAGACAAATTCTCATGGATTAGTACGGGCGGAGGCGCAAGCATGGAACTGTTAGAAGGTAAAGTGTTACCAGGTTTGGATGCTTTAACAGAAAAATAAGATTAAGCCCGTCAGTCTCTGCAAAATCCTGATTTTGTAGAAAAAGGAGCAAAATCGTAATGATAATAAAAGGGTGACTTGTTCACCCTTTTGTAATAATGGAGATATTTGGGACGCGGTGGTGGTGCTTCAATGGAACTTCTCGAAGGTAAAGTGTTACCAGGCTTGGCTGCTCTAACAGAAAAATAGGCCTTGAAGGCTAGAAGAAGAGGCGGAAGCCTCTTTTTTTGTGCATCGCGTAGAGTTGCTACGAAGCGAAGCAAGTTAGAAAGTCTAGCAAGGTATAAAGTACTTCCAGGACTTGCAGCACTTACTGAAAAATAGGCGGTAAGTCAGCTGAAACGATCTGAGGGATCGTTTCGGATTGGAAATAGACGTCGTTACACTTCTGCCAACGTATCAATAAAAGCTAGAAAAGGTGTCGAAGGGCACCTTTTTCTTTTTGACTAGACCCCCACCTACTTGTTCACCATAAGAGAAACCGTCAGAGGTTGGAAAAAAGTCGTTTTTCAAAAAAACGGGATAAATCATTCCAGAATAATATTTAAACAAGTCAGCCTTTTATTCCCATTTCCTTTTCAAGATGATATAATAGACGGTAAAGGAGACCTGGTATGAAGTTAAAGATTGATTGGCACCAGTTAAAGCCAGGAATGCGAGTCTTTAAAACAGGGTTGGCTGTTTTCTTTACTCTTTTAGTTTTTAAGTTATTTGATTGGGAAGGGGTCCAAATTGCTGCTCTATCTGCTGTGTTTAGCTTACGAGAAGACTTTGATAGTAGTGTCCATTTTGGAGCATCAAGGATCTATGGCAATACTATTGGAGGGATATTTGCTTTTCTCTTCTTTTTAATTGAGGTAGTGGTTGGTCGAAGTTTCTGGCTGACCCTGATTGTGGTGCCTCTTTTTACCATGTTAACCATTTCGACCAATGTGGCTATGGATAATAAAGCGGGTGTCATTGGGGGTGTTTCTGCTTTTTTGATTGTGACCCTAGCTTTTCCTACAGGGAACCGTCTCATCTATGCTCTTGTTCGTGTGGCTGAAACATTTGTGGGTGTGTTTATCGCTATTATCATTAATTCTGAGTGGAAAAATTTACAAGAAAAATTAGGTTCAAAAAAACACAAAAAACACAAAAAATAATGTTAGAAAACCTAACATTATCTCTTGACGAAAACTAAAAAACGGACTATAATAAAACACAGGAGTGAAATCGTGAAGGAAAAAGAACTACGACGAAACTTATCAGTCTTTCCGATTGGTAGCGTTATGAAGCTGACAGATTTGACAGCTAGACAGATACGATACTACGAGGATCAAGGGCTTATTCATCCTGAGCGCAACTAAGGCAATCGCCGTATGTATTCGCTTAATGATATGGATCGCCTCTTGGAAATCAAGGATTATTTAGCAGATGGTTTGAATATTGCGGCCATTCAGCGGAAGTACGAAGAACGTGCGCTCAAGAAGAAACAATCTTTGTCTGATAGTGAAGTCCGTCAGCTTCTCCAAAACGAAATCTCTCAACAAAGTCGTTTTACCACTAATGCGAATCCTTTTGGATTTGGCAGATAAGAGAAAAATGGGAAAGAGGAGTTTCCATCCATGGTCATCACAGCCAACGATATTCGTCGTGAAATTGAAGAAAAAAACGTCACTTTCTTGCGCCTGATGTTTACTGACATTTTGGGGTCTATGAAGAACGTCGAAATTCCTGCTACACCTGAGCAGGTGGATAAAGTTTTGTCTAATAAAGCTATGTTTGACGGCTCTTCTATCGAAGGGTTTGTTCGGATTAATGAATCGGATATGTACTTGTATCCTGATTTGAATACCTGGACTGTTTTCCCTTGGGGAGATGAGAATGGTGCAGTAGCAGGTTTGCTCTGTGATATCTACACACCAGACGGCAAACCGTTTGCTGGAGATCCTCGCGGAAATCTTAAGAAGGCTCTTCGTCACATGGAGGAAGTTGGATTTCAGTCTTTCAACTTAGGTCCTGAGCCAGAATTTTTCCTCTTTAAAATGGATGAATTTGGCAACCCTACCTTAGAAGTTAATGACAAGGGTGGCTATTTCGATCTTGCTCCAACAGACTTAGCTGATAACACACGTCGTGAAATTGTCAACGTTTTAACCAAGATGGGCTTTGAAGTCGAAGCAAGTCACCACGAATGTGCTGTTGGGCAACATGAAATTGATTTTAAATATGCAGATGTGTTGAAAGCCTGTGACAATATTCAGATTTTCAAGCTTGTTGTGAAGACGATTGCTCGCAAACACGGTCTTTACGCAACCTTTATGGCCAAGCCAAAATATGGGATTGCTGGTTCTGGTATGCACTGCAACATGTCCCTTTTTGACAAGGATGGTAACAATGCCTTCTACGATCCTAAGGATCCACGAGGTATGGAACTTTCTGATAATGCTTACCATTTCTTGGCTGGATTGTTGAGCCATGCTTATGGGTATACAGCCATCACAAACCCTACAGTAAACTCATACAAACGTCTTGTTCCTGGCTTTGAAGCTCCAGTTTACATCGCTTGGGCAGGGCAAAATCGTTCACCTTTGGTTCGTGTCCCAGCCTCACGCGGTGTGAGCACACGCTTAGAACTTCGTTCAGTAGACCCAATGGCCAATCCTTATCTGGCAATGGCAGTGCTCCTTGAAGTAGGCTTGCACGGTATTGAAAACAAATTAGAGGCGCCAGCGCCAGTAGAAACCAATATTTATGCTATGACTGAGGAAGAGCGTAAGGAAGCAGGTATTACAGATCTACCATCTACCCTTCGCAATGCTGTGAAAGGACTTCGTAAGGATGAGGTTGTCCGCAATGCTTTGGGTGAGCATATCTACACAAACTTTGTGGATGCTAAGAACTTTGAATGGGCTAGTTATGCTACCTTTGTTTCCCAATGGGAAATTGACAATTATCTTGATTTATATTAAAAAAATGACCTCTAGGGGTCATTTTTTTGGTCTATGATTTATACGAGTTAAAGAAATTGTCTCAAGTTATCAAACATCGTCCAGAGATTTAATTAACTGGAATTGTTATACTGCAGATCTGAATGTGTCGCCCAAACTTATGCTAATTGTCATTGGGCATCCGTTCATCATACTGATATATGGAATATATGGAATGATTACCTTTTGAAATCAGGATAACAATAGCAACTGTTTGATTCGTAAGTTTACAAAATTTCCTCCAACTGGGTCTGTTGGGGCTTAAATCCGAGGCGCTCGTAAAAGCGTAAGGCGCCTTCGTTGTCATTCCAGACATTGAGGGTCAAGTTGTAGCAGTTTTGCTCCTTGGCGTAGGTTTTAGCAAAGTCATAGAATTGTTGGCCGATGCCCTGACCTCGAGTGTTTTGGGCTACACAAAAGTCTTCAATGTAGAGAGATTTAACAGGCTTTCTGGCACTGCTGCCGTAGTGTTTGATTTCCAGGAAAAGGTGACCTAGGATCTGTCCCTTGTCATCTTCATAGACAAAGATAGGACGATCGGGTTGCGTCATGAGGTCAGCAAGTTCCTCATCGCTGAATTTACTTCCAGTCGGGTGGAAGAGATCAGGACGTGCCTCGTGGTGAACCAAGAGGACCTGGGCCAAGAGGTCTTGAATGGCTGGGATATCAGATGGTTGAGCTAAGCGGATGGTCATGTTTTTCTCCTTAAAGGCTATGCTTGCGACGGGCAAATTCGACGAATTTGAACTTGTCTAACTTGTGGCGACTCTCTGTGTATTGGAACTGTTGGGCGTTTCCTAGAAAGACTCGGGACTTAATCAAAACCAGGAAGTCATCCTTGGTCTGCATGAGTTTTTTATCCTCAGTACTGGTTGGCTCAACGGTAATTTCTTTTTGGGCATAGGCGATATCGAACTGGAGGTCGTCTTCGAGGTAGGCATAGATGGACTGGCTAGCAATGCTTTCAGTTAGCTCAGGAACCAACTCATAGGAGAGGTAGTCCGTGTCGATAACGACGACTTTGCCATCAAGAGCTCTTGTACGGACAACCTTCCAAGCCTTACTGTAATGGTCAAAGCCTGTTAAGAGGGCCAGATTACTGTCAATCGTGATAAGATCAAGGGAGATGACAGTTGTTTTGGAGTTGAGGCCCTGTGTTTCAACCAATTCTTGATAAGAGGTGAGGCCAGATACGGGGAAATCGACTTGTTCGCGCTTGATTACGACAGAGCCTCTGCCTTGGACTTTTTGAATCAGGCCAATATCAGTCAGGAGGGAAAGGGCTTTTCGGACCGTATCGCGACTGACCTGGTAGATGTCTTGCAGCTCTTGCTCGGTGGGGAGGAGTTGTTCGGCCATGTAAAAGCCAGTTAGGATTTTTTCTTTCAAATCATTGAAAACTTCTTGATATTTTTTCATAAATCTCTTTCATTGGTAGGGAATTGGTCATACAACCGTTTATATTATACCAAAAAATCAAAAATTTTAAATTTTTTAAGCGAAAAGGCTTGCATAATTAGTAGTAATCGGTTACAATAACAGAGTAAAATTTGTACGAACAAATTTATAAAATAAGGAGGAAGAATACTCCGTCAGGAGTATTTAAGTAAGCCCATGGGAAAATTTGAACAAGAAGCTAAAGACCTGCTTCAAGCGGTCGGCGGCAAAGACAATATTTCGGCTGTAACGCACTGTGCAACCCGCATGCGTTTTGTCCTAAATGATGACAGCAAGGCTGATGTTGCTGCCATTGAGCAAATCGGTGCTGTTAAAGGAACCTTTACCAACGCTGGTCAGTTCCAAGTCATCATTGGGAATGATGTGCCAATCTTTTATAATGACTTCACAGCTATTTCAGGTGTAGAAGGTGTTTCTAAAGAACAAGTTAAGGCAGCAGGTGCTAAGAAGCAAAACAAATTGCAACAGGCAGTCGCTTTCTTAGCGGAAATCTTTACACCCATCATCCCAGCCATTATCGTCGGAGGGTTAATCCTCGGTTTCCGTAACATCCTTGAGGGCGTTGGCTTTGAAGCTCTTGGACAACAGGTTGTTGATGGGGTCAAGGTATTTGATGCAGAAGGTAACCCAGTTTGGAACACGATCACGATGGTATCGACCTTCTGGAATGGGGTCAACCACTTCTTGTGGCTGCCAGGGGAAGCCATCTTCCACTTCTTACCAGTCGGTATTACCTGGTCTGTGACCCGTAAGTTGGGAACCACACAAATCTTGGGGATCATCTTGGGGATTACCTTGGTATCGCCTCAATTGCTTAATGCCTATGGAGCAGCGAATGCTCTTGCAGCAGGTGAAGTACCACAGTGGGATTTTGGTTTCTTCCAAGTGAATATGATTGGTTACCAAGCTCAGGTTATTCCAGCCCTCTTAGCTGGTCTTGCCCTAGCCCATCTTGAAATCTTCTGGCGCAAACGCATCCCAGAAGTGGTTTCGATGGTCTTTGTACCTTTCTTGTCCTTGATTCCAGCCCTTATCTTGGCCCATACTGTCCTTGGTCCTATCGGTTGGACCATCGGTAAGGCTATCTCGACAGTTGTTTTAGCTGGTTTGACAGGATCTTTCCGCTGGTTGTTCGGTGCCATCTTTGGGACACTTTACGCACCACTTGTTATTACAGGCTTGCACCACATGTCTAATGCCATTGATACCCAGTTGATTGCTGATGCTGGTGGCACCATGCTTTGGCCGATGATTGCTCTTTCAAACATTGCCCAAGGTTCTGCAGTATTTGCCTACTACCTCAGCCACCGAAATGACGAGAAAGAAGCGCAAATCTCACTTCCAGCAGCGATCTCAGCCTATCTTGGTGTAACAGAACCAGCCCTCTTTGGAGTCAACCTTAAATACGTTTACCCATTTGTAGCGGGTATTATCGGTTCTGGTGTAGCAGGTCTCTTGTCAACAACCTTCGGTGTAACCGCTAATGCGATTGGGGTCGGCGGATTGCCAGGTTTCCTTGCCATCCAATCACAATCCATGCTTATGTTCATCGTATGTATGCTGGTTGCGATTGTGGTGCCAATGGTCTTGACCTTTACTTTCAAGAAGACAGGATTGTTTAACAAAAAAGCTTAATAGGAATGGAGGAAGTTACGGCTTCCTTTCTTCCGTTTACTGATAGAGAAGAGGAGTAGTATGGTGAATGAGAAACACCGCAAGGTGGTTTATCAGATTTATCCAAAATCATTCAAGGATACAACAGGTGATGGGGTCGGAGACCTTCGTGGGATTATCGCGAAATTGCCTTATTTGGCGGACCTGGGCGTGGATATGGTCTGGCTGAACCCCTTTTATCCCAGTCCGCAACGGGATAATGGCTATGATGTAGCGGATTACACGGCGATTGACCCAAGATTTGGGACCATGGCAGATTTTGAGGAAATGGTGGAAAAGGCGCGTGGCTACGGCATTGGGTTTATGCTGGATATGGTCTTGAACCACTGTTCGACCGAGCACGAGTGGTTCCAAAAGGCTTTGGCAGGAGACCCTTTTTACCAAGACTTCTTTATCTTAAGAGATGAGCCGACGGATTGGGTGTCAAAGTTTGGGGGCAATGCCTGGTCACCGTTTGGGGATACGGGGAAGTACTATCTGCACCTCTTTGACAAGACCCAGGCAGACCTCAACTGGCGCAATCCGCATGTGCGGGAGGCCTTGTTTGATGTTGTGAATTTCTGGAAGGAAAAAGGAGTCGAGGGCTTCCGCTTTGACGTCATTAACCTGATCGGTAAGGACGAGGTCTTAGAAGATTGCCCTGTCAATGATGGTAAGCCGGCCTATACGGACCGTCCCATTAACCATGATTACCTTCGGATGCTGAATGAAGCTAGCTTCGGGCAAGCCCCTCATTTGATGACGGTTGGTGAGATGAGCTCGACCACGGTGGAAAACTGCCTGCTCTACTCTCGTCCTGAGCGTCAGGAATTGGACATGGCCTTTAACTTCCATCACCTCAAGGTTGACTATGAAGACGGTCAAAAATGGACCATCATGCCCTTTGATTTTGCGGAACTCAAGCGCCTCTTCCACACTTGGGGAGAGGAGATGAGCGAGGGCGATGGCTGGAATGCTCTCTTTTGGAACAATCATGACCAACCCCGAGCCCTCAACCGCTTTGTAGACATTGAAAACTTCCGTGAAGAAGGTGCCACCATGTTGGCTGCCAGTATCCATCTGTCCCGTGGGACCCCCTATATCTACATGGGGGAAGAAATCGGTATGGTCGATCCGGATTATGACACGATGGCCGACTACGTCGATGTGGAGAGTCTGAACAATTATCAGATTCTGCTTGATCAGAGCAAGGCACCTGAAGACGCCTTTGCCATTATCAAAGCCAAATCCAGAGACAATGCACGAACTCCAATGCAGTGGGATAGCTCAGAAAACGCTGGCTTCACCACGGCGACTCCGTGGCTCAAGCCAGGTAAGTCCTACCAAGAGATCAATGTCGCCAAGGACCAAAATGGCGTCATCTATACCTTCTATAAAGACTTGATTAAACTGCGCAAGGACATGGCCCTAATCTCTGAAGGCAGCTACAAGGCTAGCCATCAGGACCACCCGCAGGTTTATGCCTTTGAGCGTCATTATGAAGGTCAGGCACTCCTTGTCCTCAATAACTTTTATGGTACGGAGACGCCGGTGGCTCTTGGAGAGTTTGCGACAGGTCGTGTCTTATTCTCTAATTACGAGACAACAGAGCTTGGACAAACAGTTACCCTACAACCTTATCAGACCCTGGCTATTTTAAAAGGCTAACGGCTAACCTTGGTCAGTTAAAAAGGATTTTATAAGAAAACCTTAAAACGAAGCATTAATTAGGATTTTTTGAAGGAAAAAATGCAGAGCTTGAGACAGCAAAATCTCAAGCTCTTTTGTGCGTATGGGCCTAAGAGAATTTATATTGGGCAACCTGAGCAGAAGTGAATCCTTTAAAAAATATTTTTAGGAGTCTAATGAAGACAGACTTGTCAATAAAAAAACTGCCTGCTATTTTCTAGCAAGCAATTTTTTATATTTTATTGAGGCAAAAAATGATAGCTTATTCTGTTTCACCTGTTGATAGGTCGTAGGCTTCTTGGACGTATTGATCATACTGACCAGAGTCGACGAGTTCTTTGACAACCTTGTTAACGGCTTCTAATAGCTTTTCGTTTTCTTTAGGAAGGGCAACTGCATAAGCGTCTGTCTCAGAAGAATCGAGTTCCAATGTTGACAAGGTAATGCCAGCATTGTTAGCGATATATCCTTTAGCGATTGGTTCTTCTAAAATAACCGCATCAACTTTACCTGCTACCAATTCTGCAATCATGTTGCCGTTAGAAGTGAGGGAGACGATTTTAGCATCCGGTAATTGTTCTTTGGCAACTGCTTCTTGAACAGAGCCTTTTTGAACAGCGATGGATTTTCCAGCAAAGCTATCAACACTTGTCAAATTACCAGCAGCCCCTTCTTGGACAATGACCACGTTGTTGGCAGTGTAGTAGGCGTCAGAGAAATCATAGACCTTAGCCCGTTCAGCTGTTGCAGAAATACCAGAAATCGCAATGTCGGCTTTACCGGATTGTAGACTACCAAGAACATTATCAAAACTCATTGGAGATAACTCCAAGTCTACACCAAGCTCATCAGCAATCGCTTGAGCCAACTCTACATCTGAACCAACAATGGTATTTTTTCCATCTACTAGTGTTTCGAATTCAAAAGGTGCGAACTCAGGGTTCATGGCAACAACAATTTTGCCTTTCTCAGTAATCGTATCTACTAAGTCCGTTTCAGACGATGTGGCTCCGCCACACGCTGCTAATGTTAGAGTAGTAGCTGCAGCGACAACTCCTAAAATCATTTTCTTGAATGTCATATCCATTCCTCCTAAAAAATATTGTGTATAGATATGCATTATATAGTTTAAATATACGGTTGTCAAGCTCTTTTTGAGAATTTATTCTAAATAAATAATAAAAAACTGAAAAATATAACATAAAACAGTTGACAAAAGCATAATTATTCACTAAAATACTGCATATAGCAATTTAATGCATAGCATTGTTAGAATTAAGGGAGAGATTTTTATGTCGAAAGAAACAGTAGTTTTAGCCTATTCAGGAGGATTGGACACATCAGTCGCCATTGCTTGGCTAAAAGAAAAATATGACGTTGTTGCCGTTTGTATGGATGTTGGTGAAGGAAAAGATTTAGACTTTATCCATGATAAGGCCTTGGCTGTTGGGGCGGTCGAATCTCATGTCCTGGATGTTAAAGATGAGTTTGCAGAAGAGTATGTCCTTCCAGCGCTTCAAGCCCATGCCATGTATGAACAAAAATACCCACTGGTTTCGGCGTTAAGTCGTCCAATTATTGCCAAAAAGTTGGTTGAAGTGGCGCATAAGGTAGGAGCCACAACCATTGCTCATGGATGTACCGGTAAGGGGAATGATCAAGTGCGTTTCGAAGTCGCGATTGCGGCTATGGCGCCGGACCTGAAGGTAGTTGCACCAGTTCGTGAATGGAAATGGTCTCGTGAAGAAGAGATTGCTTATGCCAAAGAAAACAACGTGCCAGTACCGGCTAATTTAGATTCTCCTTATTCCGTAGACCAAAACCTATGGGGACGGGCAAATGAGTGTGGTGTTTTGGAAAACCCTTGGAATGAAGCGCCTGAAGATGCTTTTGGAATCACTAATTCTCCAGAAACCGCACCTGATCAACCAGAATACATAGAGATTACCTTTGAAAAAGGTGTTCCTGTAGCCTTAGACGGGAAAGTCTACAAATTGGCTGATTTAATTCAGGAGCTGAATGTTCTTGCAGGGAAACACGGTGTGGGACGGATTGACCATGTTGAAAATCGCTTGGTTGGTATCAAATCGCGTGAAATTTACGAATGTCCAGGAGCGGTTACCCTGCTTGCTGCTCATAAGGAAATCGAAGATTTGACCTTGGTACGTGAGTTGTCGCATTTCAAACCGATTGTTGAAAATGAGTTGTCTAACCTCATTTACAATGCGCTTTGGTTCAACCCAGCGACACAAGCTTTGATTAGCTACATCAAACAAACCCAAGAGGTTGTGAATGGAACAGCTAAGGTCAAATTATACAAGGGTTCTGCTAAGGTTGTGGCTAGAAAGTCACCTAATTCACTTTATGACGAGAATCTAGCGACCTATACAAGCGCTGATACCTTTGATCAAGATGCGGCGGTTGGCTTTACCAAACTTTGGGGCTTACCTACAAAGGTCAACGCTGAAATCAATGGCAATCCCTTGACAAAATCATAATAGCATTACTAGCATAAACTAAGGAGAAACAATGACAACAAACCAAAAACTTTGGGGTGGGCGTTTTGAAGCGAGTCTGGAAGACTGGGTAGAAGAATTTGGAGCTTCTATTCGGTTTGATCAAAAACTAGCAAAATATGATATTCTCGGCTCAATTGCCCATGTGACCATGTTGGGAACAACAGGAATTTTACCAGCAGATGAGGTCGAACAAATAAAGGGTGGTTTGAAGTCTCTGTTAGCAAAACACGACCAAGGTCAGTTGGTCTTTGATGTTAGTAATGAAGATATCCACATGAATATCGAATCCTTGCTAACAGCTGAAATCGGTCCTGTGGCCGGCAAGCTCCACACAGCCCGTTCTCGGAATGACCAGGTTGCCACAGACATGCACCTCTACCTCAAAGACAAGCTTTCAGAAGTGCTCGAAAAATTAGGGCGTCTTCAAGAAGTCCTGGTTTCAGTAGCCGAAGACCATGTTGAAACGATAATGCCGGGGTACACCCACCTTCAGCATGCTCAACCGATTTCCTTTGGTCACCATCTGATGGCTTATTACAGTATGTTTAAACGCGATAGTGAACGGTTTGCTTTTAACCAAAAGCATGCTGACCTATCTCCCTTAGGCGCAGCTGCTTTGGCTGGAACAACCTTTCCAATCGATCGTCAAGAAACCAGTGATTTAATGGGGTTCGAAAGCCTCTATCGTAATTCGCTTGACGCAGTTAGTGATCGTGATTTTATCCTAGAGTTCCTAAGCAATGGCAGTTTGCTCATGATGCACATGTCTAGACTCTGTGAAGAAATCATTTCCTGGTGTAGCCATGAATACCAGTTTGTGACTTTATCAGATACTTTTTCAACAGGCTCTTCTATCATGCCACAAAAGAAAAACCCTGACATGGCGGAGCTTATCAGAGGGAAGACGGGGCGTGTCTACGGCAATCTCTTTGGTCTTTTGACCGTCATGAAATCTTTGCCACTTGCCTACAATAAGGACCTTCAAGAAGATAAAGAAGGGATGTTCGACACCGCTGAAACGATAACGGTAGCGATTGATATCTTAGCAGGCATGTTATCTAGCATGACGGTTAACACAGCAAAAATGGCCAAGTCGACAGAACAGGACTTTTCAAATGCCACAGAACTAGCCGATTACCTAGCCGATAAGGGCTTGCCGTTCAGACAAGCGCATGAGATTGTTGGTAAATTAGTTTTGGAATGTAGTAAGGCAGGCCATTTCTTGCAGGATGTTTCCTTGGAAGACTACCAAGCGATTTCACCCTTGATTGAGCAGGACATCTATGATGTTCTTGCCAGTAAAACAGCTGTCCAACGTCGTCAATCGATTGGCGGGACAGGTTTTGATCAAGTCCGTTGGCAAATTTCTCTGGCGAAAGAGGATTTGGCTCAAGGTGTTAAACAGTAAAAATATAGAAGAAAAAGTCAAGAATTTGTAAGGATTCTTGGCTTTTTTGTAAAATGTGATATAATGATAAGGTAATTGTCAGATGGAGGATCTTTTGAAGAAGAGTTATCGTGTCAAACGTGAAAAAGATTTTTCAGCTATTTTCAAGCAAGGTCAAAACATCGCCAATCGCAAGTTCGTCCTTTACCATTTAGAGACAGAGCAAAAACACTTTCGCGTCGGCTTATCAGTCAGTAAAAAATTAGGCAATGCGGTGGTGAGAAATCAGATTAAACGCCTGATGAGACATGTTTTGATCACGCATCGCCAACAAATCAAGGCTGAGGATTTTGTTCTGATTGCCCGAAAAGGCGTTGAAGACTTGAACTATCACGAGATTGAGAAAAATCTATTGCATGTATTAAAACTAGCTAATTTATATGAAGAAGAACAAGAAGAAGGAAGAGACTTTGAAACGAACGACTAAGCTGATGACTTTATTGGCAGGAAGCGCCCTCTTTTTATCAGCATGTGCGCAGACCCCGGCCAATCAATCAATGATTACGAGTGAATCAACGGGTTTTTGGAACCAGTTTGTTTATTATTTTGCTGAAGCCATCCGCTTTTTAAGCTTTGGTGGTAGTATTGGAATAGGTATTATCCTCTTTACCATTTTAATTCGAACCTTACTGTTGCCTTTATCCAAGATGCAGATCGCATCTAGTCGAAAAATGCAGGAGCTTCAACCGCAACTAAAAGAATTAAAGGAAAAGTATCCTAGTCGAGAAGACATGACCCTTCTTAACGAGGAAACCCAGCGCCTTTACAAGGAAGCAGGAGTCAACCCGATGGCTTCGATGATTCCAACCTTTATTCAGCTCCCAATATTGATGGCGCTATTTCAAGCCCTCAGTCGGGTAGAATTCTTAAGGACAGGGCATTTTCTCTGGCTCAATCTTAGTGAACAAGATCCGACGTATGTCCTTCCGGTGCTAGCAGCGATTTTCACCTTCCTAAGTTCTTGGTTGATGAATAAGGCTCAATTAGAAAAAAATGGGATGATGTCAGTGATGACCTACGGATTTCCAATCATGATTTTCTTCTTTGCTGTATCAGCATCTAGCGGGGTTGCCTTGTACTGGACCGTCAGCAATGCTTACCAAGTATTCCAAACATTGCTCTTTAACAATCCTTTTAAAATCATAGCAGAGCGGGAAGAGAAACGTAGAGAAGAAAAAGAGCGTCAAGCCAAGATTCGTCGTGCCCAGAAAAAAGCATTGAAAAAAAGAAAATAATAAGCTAGGAGAATTCTTATGTTATTCACAGGAAGTACAGTAGAAGAAGCGATTCAGGCCGGATTAAGGGAACTGCAGATTCCACGTCATAAGGCTCATATCACTGTTGTTGCGCGTGAGAAAAAAGGTTTCCTTGGGATTGGCAAAAAACCAGCTCAAGTAGAAGTAGAGGCAATTAAAGAAACAACTGTTCAGAAAGCTGACCAGCAGGCTGTTCGTGGTGTTCCTGATGAAGTTAACCAAAAAAATGCCCCAGTCAAGAGTGTCAGTGAAGAGACCCGTGACCTCAGCCGAGTGGTTGCTGCTGTCAAAAAAGCCGAGAAAGAAGGGGAGTTGGTTGACGAAGACGTCAAGGCTCAAATTTTGAAAAATGACAAGCCTGCAACTACTATACTTGAAGAAACTGGACAGACAGCTATTTTACAAGAAATAGATAACCGATCGACTTCTGATTTCACGATCCAAGAAGCATCAGATTCGGAACAAAAGAGTTCTGAGCTAGTAGAACAGATTTCCACAGAGCCTTCATATAAGGTCGAGACGGTAGCTAGCGAAGTTTCTAGCTATCTCCAGACAATCCTAGATGGGATGGATGTTGAGGCAGAGTTAGATGTCACCCATAGCCACAGGTCTATTAGTGTTCAAGTAGAAACAAATGAACCAGGTCGTGTCATCGGCTATCATGGGAAAGTGCTTAAAGCATTGCAATTATTAGCGCAAAATTATATCTATAATAATTACGCCAGAAACTTCTATATCACGGTCAATGTTAATGATTACGCCGAACACCGTGCAGAAGTCTTGCAAGGCTATGCTCAAAAAGTAGTAGATAAAGTGCTGGAAACAGGCTCAGCCTACCATACGGATCCTATGTCAAATAATGAGCGTAAAATGATTCACCGCATTGTTTCCAAAATTGATGGGGTGACTTCCTATTCTGAAGGAAACGAACCGCACCGTTACGTCGTGATTGACGTTGACGGTCAAGATATCTAGAAAAAGTGAACTTGGGACCAGAGTCTCAGGTTCATTTTTTTCAGTGGATTAACAGACGAAAAAGAAATTTTAAACTTTTTTTAAAATTGTGAGCGTTTCCTCTTGCTTTTTTAACCAAAATAGGATAAACTAACAACATAGAAATAAATAAGTGTGGTCACTTTGGAAATGAGTGGTTCTGCTTAGACCATTTATTTCTAAACTATTTCAGAAGCAGATGCAAAGCATCAGAAAGGGAGGTAGGACCTATGGGTTTATTATGGTCACTAATCGTCGGAGCACTTATTGGAGTCATTGCAGGAGCCTTAACCAATAAAGGTGGCTCTATGGGTTGGATTGCTAATATTGTCGCTGGTCTTGTTGGATCAGCAGTTGGACAATCACTGTTTGGTTCATGGGGACCAGCCTTGGCAGGAATGGCACTAGTTCCATCAATTCTAGGTGCGGTTATTGTCGTCTTAGTTGTATCCTTTGTGTTGGGACGCAGCAAATAAGGTATCAGGAACGATATAACTTAACAAAGTTAAAGTAGTTCTAACAGAAGCATCATAAGAGATGTGTTGAACAAGAAAGAGAGGAACTCGTTATGGGTTTATTATGGTCACTAATCGTTGGAGCACTTATTGGAGTCATTGCAGGAGCCTTAACCAATAAAGGTGGTTCCATGGGCTGGATTGCTAACATTGTCGCTGGTCTTGTGGGTTCAGCCCTTGGCCAAGCCCTCTTTGGTTCATGGGGACCAGTCTTAGCAGGCATGGCAGTCTTTCCATCAATCCTAGGTGCGGTAATCGTAGTCTTAGTAGTGTCCTTTGTCTTGGGACGCAACAAGTAAGCTATATCGACAAAAGAATAAGACAGTTTTAGATGCTTATCTTTAAAAAAATCTCAGTTGATATAAAGTAGGTAAGGGATGGCAGATTGCCTTACCTAACCTACTTTTTTACTTGATAATATTAAGAGAATTTTTTAGATTTAAATAAAAATAAATTAAAAAGAGGTAGTTTATTGTACGTTTGATATAAAAAGTGAGAAGGTGTTAGCTATGAATCAATCCGTTCAGCGTAGGAGTTGGGGGAATACTGCAAAGTATCAGAAAATAGCTGTTGCAGTAGCTAAAAAGATTGCTACAGGGGATTATAAGGTTGGCCAAAAGATTAAATCACGGACAACTCTTGCTTCTCTCTTTAATGTTTCTCCAGAGACCGTTAGAAAAGGGATTAATATCTTAGCTGATCACAAAATTGTGACAACAAAACACGGTAGCGGTGTTTGGATTACTTCTCAAGATAAGGCATTGGCGTTTGTTCAGAGTTATGAACAGGACCATTCCCTTGCTGTTATAAGACAAGATATTGAAGAAAAACTGGAATCACAAAGACTGGAAATGTTAAAACTGGAACAAGCTCTTGAAGAGTTATTCCAACAAGCTAAAAAGTCAAGCGGGCAGTTCGCTCTTCAACTGTATCGCTTAGTCTTAAAAAATCCATTGAAGGAACCGAATGTTTCCTTGCTTCAGAGAAATATCTGGCAAAATAGTGGTGCGACCATTGTTGCTTTGGCACGGGATGAGACCTTGAAAATATCTCCTAATCCAAAACTGATTCCCCGTCAAGGTGATGTGATTTACTTTGTTGGGAGTGAGGAGTCCCAGGAACAAATGGAACTGCTCTTTGACCAAGCGCAGTCAGAATTATTAAATGAAAAGGAGCCTCAATATGGCCAGACGCAAAATTAAAATTATGGATGTTATAAAACTCATTAGTGTAGCTTTACCCGCTATTCAATTAATCCGCCAGATGTTAAAAGATGAAGACGATACTCCTACAAAACAGTAAGGGGCATTAGAAAAAGAGGTTTATCATGACTAAAAAGAAAAGTAATGTGTTATTTGGGTTGGGATTGCTTGCCACAGCAGCTTCTCTGGCTTACTTACGTTTAACGCCAGAGCAAAAGAAAAAAATCGGTGATGTTAAGGATGATGTGTTGAAATCTGCTTCTAATCATGTTGATACAGCAACGGAAAGTTTGAAAGATGTCACAGATTCTATCGTTGATGAAGCTGGTCACGTCGGTGAAAATGTCTCAGAAAAAGTAGCAGCTTCTTCTGAGAAAGCCCAAACCAATATTGATGATGTTATTAATCTCGTTGAGGAAAAACTTGAGGACTTTAGAAAATACCTTCAAGATAAATAAGCCAACCAACTCCAGAGGCCAAGCATTTGCTCGGTCTCTTTTTGCCGAGTAAGTCTAGAAAGCTAGAAGATTGGAAAGAAATCGTTTTAGTTGTTTACAGTTCAAAATGGCATTTCATCTTCAATAGCTCGTTTTAAAAAATTAGCCACGTAACTTGACAAATGGTAGACTTTCCGATAGAATGGTAAAGTATGTTTAGTAACTGATCAAAATAGCCGGCTAAACGAATACGAAAATTCTAGAGGAGGTATTCACCGTGAAACGTACATTTCAACCAAGTAAAATCCGTCGTGCTCGCAAACATGGTTTCCGTAACCGCATGTCCACAAAAAACGGACGTCGCGTATTAGCAGCTCGTCGCCGTAAAGGCCGTAAAGTATTAGCGGTTTCTTAAAATAGATACGTTTAAACCAGTAGGAACTCGAGCCTATTGGTTTTTTGGACTAGTCATCTATTCTATAAATATAGATAGCATATTGGCTAATATACCTAAATATCTGGAAGACTTACTATAAAATGAGATAAAAGTATTGACAATTTAGTAGGGACCTGATAGAATAGATTTTGTTGTTAGCGGAAATGGCGGAATTGGCAGACGCGCAGGACTAAGGATCCTGTGGCCGCTTTAGGCTGTGGGGGTTCAAGTCCCCCTTTCCGCAGAGTAGACCAGAACGGATGTTCTGGTCTTTTTTGCGTTAAAATCGCTGGCTTTTTTTCAGTAAGTTACATGATTGACTGGAAATTATCTTAAAATTATGATAAAATGATGGAGTAGTGGTAGAAACCACAAAAATTATGAGGAGGCTATTAAAATGCCATTAGTTTCAGCAGAAAAATTTGTCAAAGCAGCTCGTGAAAACGGCTATGCTGTTGGTGGATTTAACACAAACAACCTTGAGTGGACTCAAGCTATCTTACGTGCAGCGGAAAGCAAGAAAGCTCCAGTTCTTATCCAAACATCTATGGGTGCTGCTAAGTACATGGGTGGTTACAAAGTCGCTCGCAACTTAATCGCTAACTTGGTTGAGTCAATGAACATTACTGTTCCTGTTGCGATTCACCTTGACCATGGTCACTATGAAGACTCTCTTGAGTGTATCGAAGCTGGTTACACTTCAATCATGTTTGATGGGTCACATCTTCCAGTTGAAGAAAACCTTGCAAAAGCGCGTGAAGTCGTTGAATTGGCTCACTCTAAAGGTATCTCAGTAGAAGCTGAAGTAGGTACCATCGGTGGTGAAGAAGACGGTATCGTTGGTAAAGGTGAATTGGCACCAATCGAAGATGCTATCGCTATGGTTGAAACAGGGATTGACTTCTTGGCTGCTGGTATTGGTAACATCCATGGCCCTTACCCAGAAAACTGGGAAGGTCTTGACCTCGATCACTTGAAGAAATTGACTGAAGCAGTTCCAGGATTCCCGATCGTATTGCACGGTGGTTCAGGTATCCCTGATGAGCAAATCCAAGAAGCTATCCGTCTTGGTGTAGCAAAAGTTAACGTTAACACAGAAGGTCAAATCGCATTTGCTAATGCTACGCGTGAATTCTCTCGTGCATACGATGCTGATGAAGCTGGTTATGACAAGAAGAAGCTCTTCGACCCACGTAAATTCTTGGCACCAGGTATTAAAGCCGTTCAAGATGCTGTTGAAGACCGTATCGATGTCTTCGGTTCAGCAAACAAAGCTTAATCTCCTCATATACGTGATTAAATCAAGGTTTATCCGCAAGGATAAGCCTTTTTTATATGATTTTGCCACTAAAATCTAATATTTTTAATCTAATTGGTTGAGTATTGAAAAAACAAAGCATTTGTTTTTAGCCATTACTTAATCAAGAGGCTGGATCATACATCAAGCATCCTTGAGTTTATTTAGCGAAGCGAGCAACTAGTGGGATGTATTTTATGGCATATTGTCAAGTCAAGTGCAACACGTTCGATACTGAATTAGAATTCCTTTCGAGGACGTTTAGACAGATCTTGAGACCTAAGGATGTCGTTGAGAAAACACTAACCTTCTTAAAAGACCTCCGCTATTACTATGACCTTTATCAGCTGCTCTTATTCCATTTTCAACAGAAGAACCACACTTACTTTTTTGAACTGATTGAAGAAGATATGACCACTGTCAACTCAACCTTTCAAACCGTCTTTAAGACCTTTAAAAAATATAAAAAATACATTACTAATGCCCTAGAATTACCTTATTCCAACGCTAAACTAGAAGCCACTAATAAACTGATCAAAGATATAAAACGAAATGCCTTTGGTTTTAGGAACTTCAAGAACTTTAAAACTAAAATTTTGATCGCTTTGAACGTGCAAAAAGAGAGAACCAACGTGATTCTCTCTCGTACATGATATAAGTCACCCACTACAGTTGACAATGAGCCCTGTTTTCGGGCATCAAAAAACAGCCCTTTCGGACTGTTCTCGCTTCTTATACGCGTTCAACTTTACCTGATTTAAGGGCACGTGCTGAAACCCAAACTTTTTTAGGTTTACCGTCGATCAAAACAGTAACTTTTTGAAGGTTTGGTTTAACTGTGCGTTTAGTTTGGTTCATCGCATGAGAGCGGTTGTTGCCTGATACAGTCTTACGACCTGTAAAGTAACATACTTTAGCCATTCTTACATCTTCCTCCTGATTGATTTAACGGGTTTTTCACCACATACTTGAATAGTATAACAGAAACTTACCTATTTAGCAAGGACATTTGCTTTTTTTATTTTAAAAATAAAAAAACGGCACATTGTCGAAAGTTCTAAAATGAAGTTAGCCATTTTTAAGAAACTGTGCAGGAGACAAATAGTTCAGTATTTTCTTAGGATAATGATTGATCCAATTTTCGATGAAAGCGACCTGT
>NZ_JAUSTM010000011.1 GCF_030812835.1 Streptococcus moroccensis | reverse complement strand
TGGAGTTTTTTGGTATAACCAGCGATGCGCACCCGCATAGCGGGTGGTTTATTTGTTTCGCACCTGCGGAGCGAAACGGACTTAAAGTCACATAAATATCAAAACTAGACTGGCCTTTGTCCAGTCTAGTTTTTCAGTATTATTTGTTTCAGTAAAAGGGATTAATCTAATCGCTCATCTGATGGGCTTTACTTTCTTGTCTGTCTATTTCTTGTGCAATCCTTGCTTCAGGCGCAAAATCCCGCTCCCAATGATCAGGTTTTAAAATCTTTCCTGTTTTGGGATGGTAGTGCGCCTTGCCATCTGGCCAAATCTTGCCCATGTTAGCCCGATGGACAATTTCAAAAATGGGACCAGGATCTACTCCTATCAAAGCAAAACTACCATAAGTAAAGTACAACAAATCGATGAGGGCATCGACCTGACCAACTAAGGTGGAATTACCTTGTTTACCTTTCATTTTTGTTTTTTGAGCTGCATTATATAGGGCATCATGAAGGTAGGCGATACTCTCATCAAAAGCCTCTTCTGATTGAGACGTCGCATAAACTAATTCAACAATCTCTTCTATTTTAAAGTCTGCACGATTGACCACCTGCTCTATCGTAAACGCGACTGGTTTTTGCGGCACACGACCATCCATGACTTGATGAAAGTCACGTACATCTTGATAATGCTTATCCGATTCTACCATACGATTATCCTTCTTCTCTTCAACTATTCTACTAATTTAAAATATTTTAAAGCAGCAGCAATACCATCTTCGTTATTGGAATCTGTGATGTGTCGAGCAATCTGTTTCAAGCGTCGATTGCCATTGCCCATCACTATGCCAAATCCCACGCCCTTAATCATCTCATAGTCATTATCTGAATCTCCAAACGCCATCACTTGACCTAAATCAAAATCAAACTTTTCAGCCACGAGGGAAATTCCCTTCAGCTTGGACATGCCTTTAGAGATCACATCTGCTGCAAAAGGGCTGCTACGAGTAAACCTCAATTTGGGGAATCGAGTTGATAGTTTATCCGTCTCTTTTTTACTGGCTAACATGACAACCTGATAAACCGGTTGCTCTAATTTGGCTAACATACTTTCCCGAGTTTTTGGACGAATTCTTCGATAGACGTGATTGAAACCCAGCATGAGGACATCTGCTGTAATATCTGGCAGTCGTTTGACCATCCAATAGGCCCATTTCCCAACACCAACATGGAGCAGACGACTACCAATCATATCGGTTGCTGTCCCAAATGAGAGATCCCTTTGTTTCAACTGGGCATAATCGATTAATTTTTCCAAACTCTCTTTAGGAAGAGCTTGCGACGAGATGACCGTTTTCCGATCTACGATGTATTGCCCGTTGTAGCAAATAGCAACGTCCAAATTTAAGGATGCCATGTAAGGTAGTGAAAAATTAGGCCCTCGACCAGTAGCTAGGCCAACAAGGTAACCCTGATGCTTCAACTGGTTGATGGCTTTAATCGTTGATGCTGATACTGTCCGGTTATCTGTTAGAAGCGTACCGTCGATATCAAAAAATACAGCCTTTATCGTCAAAACATCACCTACTTCTCTTTTCTATGATAAAATAGATTATATCACATTGAAAGCAATTTTGAAAGACACTGAAAATGACTAAAACAATTCTCGTTCTCCACACAGGAGGCACTATCTCAATGTCAGAAAATGCTAGCGGTCATGTCATGCCAACAACAAACAACCCCATGACGACCATTGACTTTTCTGATAAGAACATCAAAACAACCTCCTACGAAGTCCTAAACCTTCCAAGTCCTCACATCACACCAGAGGATATGCTTTTTCTTTATCGGGAGATTCTTCGCCTATCTCCAGATTATGACGGAATTGTGCTGACACATGGAACTGACACCTTAGAAGAAACAGCCTACTTTTTAGACACTATGGAACTTCCTGAAATCCCCCTCGTTTTGACTGGAGCCATGCGCTCCTCTGACCAACTCGGTAGCGATGGTGTCCATAACTATTTAACAGCTTTAAGGGTTGCTGCTGATCCGCAATCTAGAGGCAAAGGGGTACTTGTCGTCATGAATGACGAAATCCATGCTGCCAAGTACGTCACAAAGACCCATACAACCAATCTATCGACCTTTCAAACCCCGACCCATGGGCCAATCGGGTTGATTACCAAACAAAATATCCTTTATGTCAGTCAACCTCAAGCTCGGCAACGCTTTAAGCTGCAAACGATAACAGGAACGATACCGATCATCCAAGCTTATACGGGAATGGGAAGCACTTTACTGTCACTCCTTCATTCAGAACAGATGTCAGGCTTGGTCATCGAAGCTATGGGAGCTGGCAATGTTCCCCCTCAAGCAGCTGAAGAAATCAAAAAACTAATTCAAGCTGGCCTACCAGTTGTCCTAGTTTCACGGTGTTTCAACGGCATTGCAGAACCCGTTTATGCCTACGAAGGCGGTGGCGCTCAGCTTAAAGACATGGGAGTTATGTTTGTCAAAGAACTCAATGCCCCCAAAGCAAGGCTAAAATTGCTCATCGCCCTAAATGCTGGACTCGAGGGGAAGACCTTAAAAGATTACATCGAAGGGTAATGTTTTAACAAATACTTTTAAAATAGTGCAGTTAGACGTGGTGTTTTGTCCATTGAGCTCCTTTATGCTCTTTTTGGTCACCTCCGCGTCTTTTCCTTTCTTCAAAAAACAACAACCCGATCGCTCTTCTATTGAGCAATCGAGTTGTTGAAAAAATTTAACTTGCAAAAAGTAATCAAAAATTCTTCAGACCACTTACGGATAACTAACCATCTCAGAAAGATTCGCTAGTTATTTTCAGAGAGTTTTACTTATAAATTTTCCCATTTCCACTCGTGAACTTCTGGGATATCATCCCCGTGTTCGCGGATATAGGCCTTATGGAAATCAACTGTCTCGGACATCTTATCTGAGAAGTCCTTAGCCTTATCTCCAAGGCTAGCTTCAGCCGCATCTTGTGCGAGGTGGAAGCGATCCAACTCAGACATCACACGCATGTCAAATGGTGTGGTGATATCTCCGTTCTCACGGTAACCGTGCACCCGAAGATTATGGTTGTGACGCTTGAAGAAGATGTCACGGATCATGCCCTCATAGCCATGGAAGGCAAAGATCACAGGCTTATCTGTCGTAAAGACTTGGTCAAATGCTTCATCAGAAAGACCACGTGGGTCGATATCTGGATGGCGAAGTTTTAAGATATCCACCACATTGACAAAGCGAATCTTCAACTCTGGAAAGGCTTTATGAAGGATGGAGATACCAGCTAAAGCTTCCAAGTTTGGCTCTGTTCCTGCTGCCGCAAAGACAACATCAGGTTCCTCATCACCAGAGACAGTAGACGCCCAATCGATGACTTTATACCCCTTTTCGACCAATTCTGCAGCCTCATCCTTAGAGAAAAACTGTGGACGTGGGTGCTTAGAAGCAACGATCAGGTTGATCTTGTCTTCTGCTTTAAAGGCCTTGTCCATCACTGCCAGAAGAGAGTTGGTATCCGCTGGCAGGTATTCCCGGATAAATTCCGGTGTTTTTTCAGCCAAATGGGTCAAGAGTCCTGGATCTTGGTGCGTGTAGCCATTATGGTCTTGTTGGAAGACGGTTGATGTCGCAATCAAGTTGAGTGCAGGGTAATTCTTCCGCCATGTGGTATGGGTTTTGGATTTACGCAACCATTTGAAATGTTGGGTAATCATGGAATCCACCACACGTAAGAAGGATTCGTAGGACGCGAAGAACCCATGGCGGCCTGTTAAGACATACCCTTCAAGGAAACCTTCCGCCTGATGCTCAGACAATTGCGAATCAATCACGCGTCCGACTGGGCTAATCCATTCATCGTAAGAAGCATCACGTCTCCCCATCCATTGGCGGTTAGTCTTGGTGAAGACTTCTTGGAGACGGTTTGATTTGGTTTCATCTGGTCCAAAAATACGGAAGTTATCTGGGTTTGCTTCGACAAGGTCTGCCGCATATTTCCCAAGTTCAATCATATCTTGAGCCATGATTGCACCTGGTGTTTCAATGTCAAACCCACGTTTACGCCAATCAGCAGTGTCCATTGGCTTCACAACGCCTGCGTTAGTCACAGGGTTCATGGCCATACGACGTTCTCCTTTAGGAGCAATGGCCGCAATCTCATCGCGAATTTTGCCATTCTCATCAAAGAGTTCTTCAGGACGATAAGCTTTCAACCAATCTAGAAGAGCATCCAAGTGTTCCATATGGTGAGCATCTACTGGAATTGGCACTTGATGGGCACGCCAACCACCAGCGATTGGAGTTCCTTCCCAGCTCTCAGGACCTGTCCACCCTTTTGGAATGCGAGCCACAAGTACTGGCCAAGTAGGCATGGTCGCTTCCTCAGCAGACCCTTGACGCCCTTCTGCTTGAATGGCTTTGATGGTCTCAATCGCCTGGTCTAATTTTTCAGCGAACAAGGCATGAGAAGCCTCAAAGTCATCGCTAATAGCCGTTACATCCGCAAAAATAGGTTGCCAGCTAAGACCTGAGAAGAATTGTTCTAATTCCGCATCGGTTTTTCGTTCCAAAATCGTTGGGTTGTGGATTTTACCACCATTGAGGTAAAGGATTGGCAGGACTGCTCCATCATTGACTGGGTTAATAAAGGTGTTAGACATCCAGCCAGCCATCAATGGTCCTGTTTCAGCCTCACCATCTCCGATCACTGTCGCAGCAATCACATCTGGATTATCTAAAATCGCACCTGTAGCGTGTGACAAAGCGTAGCCCAGTTCTCCACCCTCATGGATAGATCCTGGCGTTTCAGGCGCCGCGTGAGAGGCAATCCCTCCAGGGAAGGAGAAAATTTTACAGAGTTCTTTAAATCCTTCTTCATTTTGAGGAATGTTTGGGTTGAGTTCTGTATAACTGCCATCCAAATAGGAATTGGAAACCATGACCTGACCACCGTGACCAGGACCTTCAATGTAAAACATATCGGCATCATACTTGTTAATGGCACGGTTCAAGTGCGCATAGATAAAGTTTTGACCAGGAACAGTCCCCCAGTGTCCAATTGGATGGGCTTTAAGGTCGCTTTCGACGACGTCGCGGCGAAGCAAGGGGTTATCCTTCAGATACATCTGGGCTGCTGAAATGTAGTTGGCCGCACGCCACCAGGCGTCTACTTTATTGAGATAGTCTTGACTATCGAATGAAGTTGTCATGTGATTCTCCTTGTTTTTAAGATGTCCAGACATTAAATTTATAATTTTAGTAATGTACGGACATCTGTTGATGATTTTATTATAATACGATAGCTATCAAAAGTCAATTCAAATTTTACAATTTCTGACTCAAAATTAAGTTGGTTACTAACTCGTTCCTACTAATTAAATAAAGAAAGAGAAGCCCAGCATGAGCTTCTCTAATGTTGAATTGTATTGTATAGTATAGTAAAGTTGGGAATTAAGCGTTTGGATAAATGTAGTATACAGTTCCACCACCCCAAATGGAGTGAGTTGGGTTAAACCATCCACGGTAATTTGCGATCGATTGATTACCTGCATAATTAGATTCAGAAACCTGAATACGTGTAGAGGATTCAACACTAGTAACAACCGCTACGTGTCCATAACCGCCACCATCGTTAGGCCATACTGCAACTGCTCCAACGGCTGGGGTTGTTCCCACCGTAAATCCAGCAGTACGCGCTGAGCTGACCCATTGACCAGCATTGCCCCAATTATTGCCAACCCATGGCGCTAATGTCTTAGCACCCCAAGTACATTGACCGATAGGGTAGGTATTGGTCGTTTCTGATTGTGTTGATGTCGTTGTTGCTGCGGAACGCAAGTTTACAACAGATGCTGTTTCAGAACTTGTTTGAACAGCTGGAGCTGGTGTTGCTTCAACTGGTTTAACAGTTGTTACTTCTGCTACTACGGGTGCAGGAGCTTCAGTAACTGGTGCTACAACTGTTTCTGCTGATGTAGCGACTGCAGGTGTTGTTTCAACTGGTGTAGAAGCAACCTCTGTTGTCGCTTCCGTAGTTGTAACTGGAGTAACAACTTCTGTTGGAGCGGCTGGAGCAGCTTCAGCTGGTGTAACGACTGCAGGTGCTGCAGTTTCTGTAGGTGTCACAGGAGTTTCTGTCACTGTCGGAGCTGGTGTTGCTTCAACTGGAGCAGCTGATACCTCTACTGGTGTAGAAACTACAGGTGCCGATTCAACTGGTGCTACAACTTCTGTCGCCACAACTGGAGCTGGCGCAGCATGTTCTACATAAGCACCAGCAGAAGCTGGTGAAACCGTTAATTCGGGATTACTTTCAAGCGCTGGTACAGCATCATTAGCTTCTGCAGCTTTAGGCGCTTCAACTTTAACCTCAAGAACGTCAACCGTTACAGGAGCATAACCTGTTCTAACTGTTTGGACATCTTCGTAAGCTACTTCTTTAACCACTTCTTCAGCGACAGGAGCAACTGAAGGAGTTGATTTATGAGCTAACGGCAAGACTGAAGCCGTAAATGCTGATTCTGATACAGCTACATCATTTTCAGTCACAATGTCTTTAGACTTTAAAATGGCTTTAGTTGTTTCTGTAGCTTGAACACTTGGTTCCGTGCTGACAGGTGCTGTACCTGTTACCTGGTTAGCTTGAGCAGTTAAACCAACAACACCACCTAACGTTGCCGTACTAAAAAGTAAGCTCGAAAATATCTTCTTCATACTCTATACAATTCTCCTGTTTATCATGAATTCATCAGTAATAATATTTTAACAGAAAACCTTCCGGTTTTGTATTACACTTCTTTGACAGATAACCCTTCAATTGTTACAGTCAAATGACAACCAAAAATGTCTGTTTGTAAGCTAACTCAAGCTAAATCAGTTTAGTAATTCATTTAACCTTTTTAATCAAACCTAGATGTTTGATCTAAGTTTCTGGCAAGAATTTCCCAATCAGCTTGGTCCATCCATTTAGGGTCTTGAACAATCTGAGCCGCCATTTTTCTGGCCTCTTCTAAAATCGGGTAATCTTCAACAATATCAGCTACCTGAAATTCTGGAATACCTGATTGCCGAGTTCCAAAGAGTTCCCCCGACCCTCTCATCTTAAGGTCTTCTTCGGCTAGGACAAAACCATCCGTTGTTTCTGTCATGATGCTCATTCGTCGTTTCCCTGACTCAGTCTTAGGATTGGAAACTAAAATAGCATAAGATTGCTTGTCCCCTCTACCAACTCGACCTCGTAGCTGATGCAGCTGGCTGAGACCAAAACGATCCGCATCCATAATAATCATGATAGTCGCATTAGGAACATTAACGCCCACCTCAATCACTGTCGTTGAGACAAGTAGATCAATCGCTTTAGCCTTAAAGCCTTGCATAATGTCATCCTTTTCCTGGGCCTTCATTTTCCCATGCAAAAGGGCTATCTTAGCCTGATCTTTAAAATAAGACTGTAAATCTTCGGCTAAAGCAGTGGCATTTTTTAAGTCCAGCGCCTCTGAAGCCTCAATCAATGGCGAAATCACATAGACTTGAGCTCCTTTTTCCAGTTCAGAACTAAGCCAGTCAAGTACCTGTTCAAACTGTTCATGTTTAACCCATCTGGTAACAATGGGTTTACGCCCTGCTGGCAATTGATCGATGATGGAGACATCCATTTCACCATACGCTGTGATAGCTAATGTTCTAGGAATCGGAGTCGCTGTCATCATTAGCACATCAGGTTGTTCCCCTTTTTCCCGAAAAAGACGCCGTTGGTTAACACCAAAACGATGTTGCTCATCCGTAATAACTAACCCTAAGCGATGATAACTTACCCCTTCTTGAATCAAGGCATGTGTCCCAACAATCATATTAACCCGTCCATCTGCTATCTGTTCAAGAATCAACCGTTTTTCGGACTGTTTCATACTTCCAGTTAGGAGGGCAATGGAGAGATCTGGAAAGAGTTCCGTTAAACTCGCAAAATGTTGTTCTGCTAAAATCTCTGTCGGTACCATGATGGCAGCTTGAAATCCCGCAGTAACGGCAGCAAACATGGCTAATCCTGCAACCACGGTCTTACCAGAACCAACATCGCCTTGGAGCAGTCGATTCATGTGGCGAGGGCTACCCATATCCTTTAGTATCTCATCAAGACTCCGATTTTGAGCGTCTGTCAGAGAGAAGGGAAGCTTTTTAATCCGATCATCAAGCAGATCTTGTTGATAGAGAATGGATAGCCCAAAATCAGTCGATTTAGTCTTTTCCCTTAAGACCTGAAGGCGCAGCTGATAATAAAACAATTCCTCAAACTTCACTCGCCGAAGCGCTTGCCGATACTGCTCTATATCTGCTGGGAAATGCATGGCTACCACAGCAGCTTGCCGATTGATGAGACGGTATTTTTCAAGCAAAACCTGAGGTAAATTTTCCTCTAACAGCTGATGGTAACCTACCTGAAAAGCTGCCGTCACTAATTTCACCAAGTTAGCTTGGGTAACCCCTTGACCAACATGATAAATTGGTTGCATGTCATCTTGCGCTTGCGCCAAAACCTTCATGCCTGTCAAGGCCGCCTTTTTCAGATCCCATTTTCCCCAGATAGAGACTTGCTCTCCTAAATCAATCTGGTCAGCTAGATAAGGTTGATTAAAGAAACTAACACCGACAACAACCTCTCCTTGCTTTATTTTGAAGCTCAATCGATTGCGTTTGTATCCATAATATTGGACACTGGCAGGCGTGACAACTTGCCCGACAACCACTGCTTTTTCACCATCTAAGAGTTCTAAAACGTCTCTGGATTTAAAGTCTTCATAACGAAAAGGATAATACACTAACAAATCACCGACTGTTTCCAAATCTAATTTTAGATATTTTTCAGCAGATTTGGGTCCGACTCCTGGTAAAACAGTTAAGCGATCAGTCAGTTGCATGGTATTCCTCCTTTTAGTTATTAGTTTACTCTGACTTCAGATAGCGACGGGCAATGCGGTCACTCAGTAGGCAAACAATTTCGTAGTTGATTGTTTCTCTGTAATTAGCCCAATCCTGAACCGTAATCTGCTGTTCCCCATTGGCTCCAATCAGGGTCACAGCCGTTCCTAACGGGTATTTACGCGGAAGACGAATAGTCACCTGGTCCATGGACACACGGCCAACAATTTCACAAAATTGCCCATCAACTAAGACCTTAAACCCTTGCATTTTCCGGGTTAGCCCATCAGCATAGCCAATAGGAATGGTTCCAATCCATTCTTGCTCGCTCGTCTGATAGGTTGCCCCATAACCAATCGTACTTCCAGCCGCCACCTCTTTGACATGAACTAAGGACGACGAAAGGGTGAGCGCTGGTTTTATATGTAAAGGCATCTCCAATGTTTGTCCGCTAGGATTCAGCCCATAGAGCACATCTCCCAAGCGAACAGCATCAAAAACTGTCTCTTGATGCCAAATAGCTGTTGCCGAGTTGCTGGCATGAACCATCTTGGGCTGTTGAGATAGCTTAGATAGCATGTTTTTAAAACACATCAATTGTGCTTCAAACTGCTCGTCATCTTTTTCATCTGCAGTAGCGAAATGAGTGAAGATCCCTTCAAAAGTCATCTGATTAGCAGACATTTTTTCAATCGCTTTTTCAACCATTTGACTGTCTCGAAAGCCTATTCGCCCCATGCCAGTATCAACTTTTAGGTGAACAGACAGACCCGCAACTTCAATACCCATAGCTAATACGGCCTCCAACCACTCCAGAGAGGCTACTGTTACAGCTATTTGGTACTTGAGCGCTAAAGATACACATTCTATCGGGATAACACCTAAAACCAAGAGGGGGGCTGTAATACCTGCTTCTCGGAGTTCGATCGCTTCGTCAATATTGGACAAGCAAAACCCAGCCACATCCTTTTGCAAATAGTTAGCCACCTCTACCGCTCCATGCCCGTAAGCATTGGCTTTGACCACTGCCCAAGCCTGAGTTTTTTCCGGTAATGTCTGCATAACTTGTTGCAAATTGTGACCGATGTGTTCAAGATTAACAGTGACCACGGTTGGTCGATGCTGTGCACTAATCATCTTTCTCCTCCAAAATGACACTAGACTGAACAAAATCACCCGAATGACTAATAGACACCCAGACCTCACCAGAAAAAGGATGCTTGGTAAATACAGGAGCACCTAAATCATTTGACAAAATTTCTAAATCTTGAAAACTAATTTGGCCAATGCCTGTCCCCCAAGCCTTGGAAAAAGCTTCCTTAGCTGACCAGCGACCAGCGAGATAACTGATTTGGCGTTCGCCTTTTAAGCTTTCAAAGACCTTGCTTTCTTCTTCTGTAAGAACTTTTTGGGCAAAACGCGAACTCTTGGCGTGAGCCTTTGCCACTTGGCTGATAATCTGTAAGTCAATCCCATGTCCGACGATCATAAGGTTTGGACCTCTCTCTAAAATCTCTCTAAAAATAAAGGGAGCCAGTGGACTCAGTCCAGCTGACTCGCCGACAGTTATGTAATGATGCTCTGATAATACCTTCCTGAAAACCTTTCTTATCTCAACTCAGACGAATTCCCATTCGACTAGGCCCCGTTAAATGGAAATACAGAGTGTGAACGCCATTCAAGAGAGATCACATTAGGCTCTGCCCTATGACCTATGTTACTCGTCAAAAGCTGATTTTCTAGATATTAGAGTAATTCTTCAAAAGACTCGTACTTTGTAGTCTCATAAATTTCACGAACAAGGCTTTCTGTCTTTTCCCAGCCTAAGCAAGGATCAGTGATCGATTTGCCATAAACCAAAGGTTGGTCCTGACGACCATCTTCTATATAAGATTCGATCATAAAGCCACGAACAAACTGATTGATTTTGGCATTCCAATCACGGTTAATCAGTGTTTGACGAACAATTCGAATTTGTTCTAAATAGTTTTTACCTGAGTTGTCATGATTGGTATCAATTATGATGAAAGGATTGACTAGACCCATTTTTTCGTACTGAGCTATCGCTTTTAATAAAATATCATAATAGTAATTGGGTTCATTTTCACCGTGCTCATTGGTAGCTCCGCGCAAAATGGCATGGGCCATAGGATTACCGTCTGTATCCACTTCAGCACCGTTAAAGAAGAAATTCTGCTCATTTTGCGCCGCAAAAATCCCGTTAAACATGATGTTTAGATTTCCCGATGTAGGGTTTTTTAAGCCGACCGGGACATCGATCCCAGAAGCCACAAAGCGGTGCTCTTGATCCTCGACAGACCGAGCTCCCACAGCGTGGTAACTCACCAAATCATCAACCAAAACGAGATTGCTTGGGTAGAGCATTTCATCAGCAGTTGTCAATCCTGTCTCAGTAATCACCTTATAGTGTAACTGGCGAACAGCTTGAAGACCATTAATGAGGTCTGGCAATTTTGAAGTATCAGGCTGGTGAACCAGTCCTTTATAGCCTGACCCATTGGTCCTTGGTTTAGCAGTGTAGACGCGCATGACCATAAAGATCTCATCTTTGACTTCTTCTTGAAGTTTAGCAAGACGATGAGCATAATCTAAGACTGCTTCTTCGTTATCTGATGAACAAGGTCCTATAATCAAAAGCAGGCGATCATCCTCGCCTGTCATGATTTTCCGAAGTTCCTCATCACGCTTTTCTTTTCTTGCTAGAGCTTCGCCCATCAACTGCGTTGGTGCCTTAACTTTAGCAATATCAATCAAATCGCCTTTTCGATGAATCCCCATTTTACTCTCCCAAGGTTCTGTATATTTCTTGAATTAAACTTTCTGTCTTATCCCACCCAAGACATGGATCGGTAATTGATTGCCCATAAACTTTAGGTTCGTCTTGACGACCATCTTCCAGATAGGACTCAATCATAAAGCCACGAACAACCTGGTTGATTTTTGGATTCCAAGCACGATTGATCAAGGTCTGACGAATAATACGAATCTGCTCTAGATAATTTTTTCCTGAATTATCATGATTGGTATCAATGATGATAAAAGGATTAGATAAGCCCATCTTCTCGTACTGAGCAATGGTTTCTAACAAATTATCATAGTAGTAATTAGGCTGAATTTTCCCAAATTCATTGATAGCTCCACGTAAAATGACATGGGCTAAGGGATTACCTGGTGTCTCCACCTCTTGTCCCGTGAATAAGAAGGACTGTTTGTGTTGGGCCGCATAGACCCCATTAAACATCACGTTAAGATTGCCAGACGTTGGATTTTTCATACCTGTTGGCACATCGATACCCGAAGCCACAAAACGATGCTGTTGGTTTTCAACCGAACGGGCACCAATCGCTATGTAAGATACCAAATCCTCAACCAATGGTAGGTTTTCCGGATAGAGCATTTCATCTGCTGTTGTTAGGCCAGTTTCTGTAATCACTCGATAATGCAGATTGCGAACAGCACGAATCCCATTGATCAGGCTCGGTGCCGCATCTGTTTTCGGCTGGTGCATCATGCCTTTATAACCATCACCATTGGTTCTTGGTTTAGCCGTGTAGACACGCATAACCATAAAAATACGGTCTTTAACCTGTTCTTGCAATTTTGCTAAACGATTGGCATATTCTAAAACAGCGTCTTCATTATCAGAAGAACACGGACCAATCACCAAGAGAAGACGATCGTCTTCCCCTTTGATGATAGCTTCTAATTCTTTATCGCGAGCTTCCTTTTTAGCCAGACGATCTCCTGTCAATTTTGAAAGTGCACGCACTTCATCCATATCAATTCTGTTACTAGTCGCTTTAAATGTCACTGTTTTCCCCCTATATCAACAGTTACTCAAGTTCTTTTGAACGCTCAGGCACGCCCATGGCAGTTTTTAAATTTTTTGCCAGATTGGCAAGGACAAAGATCATTGCGTCCAATAGACGTTAGATCAAGGTCCGTTGGCAGGGCAGCTTCTTTCGCTGAAATATTACGCGTTGCTGTCGTTTGAACATTTTGAACCTTACGTTCCCGCTCGATGTTATCATGGATTTGAGCCTTCATCATCAGACGAGTGACATCAAACTCAATAGCACCGATCATATCGTTAAACATTTTAAAGGCTTCTGATTGGTATTCAACAACAGGATTGTTCTGTGCATAGCCACGCAAGCCAACTGCACTGCGGAGTTGATCAAGAGCATCAATATGGTCTGTCCATTTGTTGTCAACAACACGCAAGATCAAAACTTTTTGGAATTCCTTAACAGCATCTTCATCGCGCAATTTTTCAACTTGACTGGCATAAATAGCCTGTGCCTTTTCAAACAAGACGTCTTTGATTTGTTGATTATCTATACCAGCAAAATCCTCTAAGGTCAACTCCTCTTCTGAAACAAGAGCCATGTGGGCAAAGTTTAGAATGGAAGCCTTTGCCTCATCACGATCTTTAACATGAGCATGGGCATCCACCTGACGCTCGATTGTCCGGCGAATCATGCCGTGGATTTCAGGCGCTAAATCACGGTCTGAAGTAATCACATCATAACGCTCACGATAGATAATTTCGCGTTGCTCACGCATGACATCATCGTATTGGAGAACTTGTTTACGAGAATCATAGTTATTCCCTTCAACACGCTTTTGAGCGCCTTCAACCTGGCGAGTCAACATACCAGACTTGATAACAGACTCTTCCTCAGACAGGTTCATACGGTCCATCACAGCTTTAATCCGTTCTGATCCAAAACGGCGCATCAACTCATCTTCAAGTGAAAGGTAAAATTGAGATTCACCAGGATCCCCTTGACGACCTGAACGACCACGAAGCTGGTTATCGATACGACGGCTCTCATGACGCTCTGTCCCGATAACGGCAAGCCCGCCCAGTTCGCGAACACCTTCACCAAGTTTGATGTCGGTACCACGACCGGCCATGTTGGTTGCAATCGTCACAGCTCCACGTTGACCAGCATTCATGATAATCTGCGCTTCTTTGGCATGGTTTTTAGCGTTAAGAACTTCGTGAGGGACACCCTCTGCCACTAATTTTTGCGAAATAAGTTCAGATGTTTCAACGGCTACCGTACCTAATAGGACCGGCTGACCTTTTTCATAACGAGCCTTAACGTCTTGAACGACGGCTTTGTACTTAGATTCAAGGCTTGGATAAAGCAAGTCTTCATGGTCTATACGAGCTATCGGTTTGTTGGTAGGAATCGGAATAATACGCATGTTATAAATTTCGCGGAATTCTTCTTCCTCGGTTTTACCAGTTCCTGACATCCCCGCCAGTTTTTTATACATACGGAACATATTTTGGTAGGTGATGCTGGCAGATGTTTTAGATTCATCTTGAATCGGAACACCTTCTTTAGCTTCAATCGCTTGGTGAAGACCATCTGAATAACGTCGACCTTCCATGGTACGACCTGTAAATTGGTCAACGATTAAGATTTCTTGGGTATCGGAAACGACATAGTCTACGTCCAAAGCCATGATGTAATTAGCCCGCAAGGCATTATCGATAAAGTGAGTCAAGGTAACATTTTCAATGTCATACAAGTTGTTTAAATTGAAAAATGCTTCGGCCTTATCAATCCCAGAATCAGATAAGCCAATCGTTTTAGACGGTACATCAATAATGTAATCATCCTTGGTAAGGCTCTTAACATAACGATCTGCACGGTTGTAAAGTTCTCCGGCTTCGCCTGTCTTAGCTCCAGATACAATGAGCGGTGTCCGCGCTTCATCGATCAAGACTGAGTCCACCTCATCGACAACAGCATAATTAAGAGGGCGTTGAACCATATCTTCAGCTCGAACAACCATATTATCCCGCAAATAGTCAAAACCAATCTCAGAGTTTGTCGAATAAGTAATGTCACACAGATATGCTTCTCGCTTTTCAGCTGGTGATTTGGCTGCAAGGTTAATCCCGACAGAAAGGCCTAACCACGAATACAGTTCACCCATCTCAGTCGCATCACGTGTCGACAAGTATTCATTGACAGTAACCACGTGAACACCTTCGCCACTGATAGCATTTAAGTATACCGGCATAGTGGCTGTCAAGGTTTTCCCTTCACCTGTCCGCATCTCCGGCATGTCGCCTTGGTGAAGAACGATACCACCCATGATTTGGACTCTATATGGAAATAGTCCTAAAACACGTTTAGAAGCTTCACGAACGACCGCAAAAGCTTCATAGAGCATATCATCCAAAGACTCACCATTTTGGTAGCGTTGCTTAAATTCGGGTGTTTTGGCCTGCAATTCTTCATCGCTTAGGGCAGCCATAGCATCCGCATAACTTTCAACCTTAAGCGCCATTTTTTCTAATTTTTTCAATTCCCCCTTATCATTTTCAATAAGGGTACGAAGCAGATTATTTCCCATCATTTTTCCTTTCGAAGGTAATCACCCTATCATACCACAAACCCTGCTATGTTTCAACAATTTTCCCACCAAAATGACCGGTCTAACCCACAAAAAAACGCGACGATTCGCGCTTTTTTTCTGATTAGTGAGCTATCTTCTTAGCAAGGGCAAAATTACCATAGGTCGCAGAACCGTTTTCTGCTATGGCTGGTGTCACAATATACTCATCTAAAGCTGGGACTGGAACGTAATTGTTCATCAGCTTCTTAAAAAGCTCGCGAACACGATTAAGCATATGGTCTTGAGCCATTACTCCTCCTCCAAAGACAATCACTTCTGGACGGAAATTAAGAGTGGTTGCCACAGCTGCTTGCGCAATATAATAGGCTTGAACATCCCAGACATAACTATCTTTTTCAATATTTTCACCACGAACACCAGTCCTTGCTTCAAGACTTGGTCCTGCTGCCAAGCCCTCTAGACACGCCCCGTGAAACGGACAAATCCCGTCAAAATTAGCATCGTCCGGATGCTTAGCCACATACACATGCCCTGCTTCAGCATGGCTGATACCCCCGATAAACTGACCATTTTGAATAGCACCAGCACCTATCCCTGTGCCAATCGTATAATAGACGAGGCTATCGACACCCTCACGGATGAGAGCCTCACCATATGCAGAAGAATTGACATCTGTCGTAAAGTAAACGGGGATACCAAGTGCTTCCTTGATAGGGCCGACTAAGTCTGTATCAGACCAGAAAGGTTTTGGTGTACTTGTAATGTAGCCATATGTTTCAGAATCAGGGTCAATATCAGCGGGCCCAAACGTCCCGATAGCTAAAGCCGCTAAGTTATCAAACTGTTGAAAGAAGGCAATGGTCTGAGCAATGGCTTCTTGGGGTGTTGCTGTTGGAAACTGGACTTTTTCAATCACTTCTAAGTTCTCATTACCAACAGCACAGATAAACTTGGTTCCACCAGCTTCTAAACTACCATATAAAGTTGTCATATAAGTTCCTCTTTATTTTAATGAAATCCCTATGGACTCCCTAATGTTATATTTCTTATTATAGCACGAATTGCACATTTGTCACATCACCAAAAAAGGGCCTAGGCCCTTTTTATGATGACATTATTTTGCTAGTTTCAAGAAAGCATCGCCTTGAGCAACGGTTCCTGAAGCAAGGGCATCTACTGAAGCATAATCAGCTGTGTTCGTTACGATTACCATAGTTGTCGTGTCAAGGCCAGCTTCCGCGATAACTGCTGGATCAAAGTGTCCAAGAACATCACCAGCTTTGACCTGATCTCCGGCAGAAACCTTCATGTCAAAGCCACGACCATTTAAGGAAACCGTATCGATACCGACGTGGATCAAGATTTCAGCACCATTAGTTGTTTTCAAACCATAGGCATGGCCTGTTTCAAAAGCGATGGTGACTTCAGCATCTGCTGGTGCATAAACAACACCTTCAGATGGTTTCACTGCCAAGCCTTTACCCATCGCACCTGATGAGAAGACAGGATCAGCCACATTTTCAAGGGCAACAACTTCACCAACAAGTGGCGAAACGACTTCTTCACCAGACTGATCAGCTACAGCTGAAGCTGGAACAGCAGAAACACGTGGTTGTGTTTTAACTGGTTGCTCAGTTGTCGTAGCTTTAGCTTTCTTATCATCTTCAAAACCGAACATGTAAGTCAAAGCAAATCCAGCTGCAAATGAAATAGCAACCATAAGAAGGTATTGTGGCAGTTGACCATTAAGGTAAAGCATTGTTCCAGGAATGATAGTGATACCAGAACCAGTACCAGCCAAACCAAGTAGTGAAGCAACCATACCACCAATAGCACCACCGATAAGTCCCATTACAAACGGTTTACGGTAACGCAAGTTAACACCGAAGATAGCCGGCTCAGTAATACCGAGGAAGGCAGAAAGGGCAGCTGGGAAAGCAAGAGCTTTCAACTTAGCATCTTTCGTTTTAACACCAACAGCAACAGTTGCCGCACCTTGGGCTGTCATCGCTGCTGTGATAATAGCATTAAAGGCATTGGCTTTAGAATCTGCCAATAATTGGATTTCAAGCATGTTGAAGATGTGGTGAACACCAGATACCACGATGATTTGGTGAACTCCACCAATAATCAATCCGGCTAAACCAAATGGCAAAGCAAGGATTGCTTTAGTTCCAAGAAGAATGTATTCTTCAACAACGTGGAAGATTGGACCAATCACAAAGAGACCGAGAATAGACATCACAAAGAGTGTCACAAATGGCGTCACCAAGAGATCAAGTACATCTGGTACAAACTTACGCACAAACTTCTCAAATTTAGCACCGACCAATCCGATGATAAACGCAGGAAGAACGGAACCTTGTAAACCAACAACTGGGATAAAGCCAAAGAAAATTGTTGGTGTTACGTCACCACCTGAAGCCACAGCCCAAGCGTTTGGAAGCGAACCAGAGATGAGCATCATCCCAAGAACAATACCGATGGTTTGGTTACCACCAAAAACACGGAAGGTTGACCATACGACAAGGGCTGGAAGGACGATAAAGGCTGTATCCGTCAAGATTTGAGAGTAAACGTTCAAATCTTCTGGCAAGACGATACCAAACGCTCCAAGCAAACCACGAAGCCCCATAAAGAGACCAGTTGCTACGATTGCTGGGATGATTGGAACAAAGACGTCACCAAAGGTACGAATGGCACGTTGAAAGAAGTTGCCTTGTTTAGCAGCTTCTGCTTTTTGTTCGCTTGTTGTTGATGTTGGCAAGCCAAGTGCTACCACTTCATCATAGATTTTGTTTACAGTACCTGTACCAAAAATCATTTGGTATTGGCCTGAGTTGAAGAAAGCTCCTTGAACTTTCTCGATGTTTTCTGCACGGTCCTTGTCGATTTTGTTTTCGTCAACAACCATGACACGCAAACGAGTCGCACAGTGTGCTACGCTACGAACATTTTCACGTCCGCCGAGCGCCTCGATGACCTCTTTTGCAATTTGTGTGTTATCCATTTGCAAAGAATCTCCTTAATGTATAGAATAATTTTTTGAAAGCGGTTTACATCTTCTTTCGATTTCTATTTTACCATCTTTTCAAAATATGTCAACCGTTTATCATAAATTTATTGATTTTTGCAGTTAGAAGTTGATTTTTAGACGGAAAACGGTTACTATAAAAGAGAAAAAAACCATCACTTGATGGCTTAGAGGAGTATTATCATGGCTTTTGATAGCAGTCTGCGCTACCGCCCTTATGAGGACTGGAACGCCGAAGAAATTCAACAAATCGAAGAAAACGTCGCCAAATCCCCGTGGCATAGCCACTTTCACATCGAACCAAAACGTGGCCTCTTAAACGATCCTAATGGTTTTTCCTATTTCGATGGCAAATGGCAGCTCTTTTACCAATGGTTTCCCTTTGGAGCAGCTCACGGTCTAAAATCTTGGGTTCATACAACCTCAGAAGACTTGGTTCGCTTTGAAGAAACCGGCATTGTTTTGGAACCGGACCACCCACTAGATACTCATGGGATGTATTCTGGCTCTGCCATGCAGATGGATGACCAGCTCTTTATCTTCTACACAGGAAATGTCCGTGACAAGGACTGGATTCGCCATCCTTACCAAAATGGCGCTTTAATGGATAAAGACGGCAAACTCGTTAAGTTTGACTTGCCTCTCATTACCCAGCCTGCTGACACGACAGACCATTTCCGTGACCCACAAATCTTCCTCTATGACGGCCAGTACTATGCCATCATCGGCGGACAAGATTTGGAGAACAAAGGGATCATCAAACTCTACAAAGCTGTGGATAACGACTATAAAAATTGGGAAGAAGTGGGTGACTTGGCCTTTGGCAATGACCGCACAGCCTACATGATGGAGTGTCCAAATCTTGTATTTGTAGATAACCGCCCGGTCTTACTCTACTGCCCGCAAGGCCTTGATAAGACGGTTCTAAACTACGATAACATCTACCCTAATATGTATAAAATCGGGCAAGACTTCGACCCTGAGAAGGCTGAAATCTTGGAGCCTTCAGCTCTTCAGAACCTCGATTACGGCTTTGAATGCTATGCAACTCAAGGTTTTAATGCCCCTGATGGTCGTGCCCTCACTGTCAGCTGGTTGGGACTCCCAGATGTTACATACCCGACAGATGATTACGACTATCAAGGTGCTCTTTCCTTGGTTAAGGAGTTAAGACTCCAAGACGGTAAGCTCTACCAGTACCCAGTTGATGCCATCACTAGCCTACGTCAAGACGAGAAACCTTTCGCTGCTCAAATGGAGACAGACAACGTCTACGAATTGCAGTTAACAATCCCTAAAGGTAGCCAGACAGAACTAGTCCTTTGCGCAGATGCGGATGGCAAGGGGCTCAAACTGTCCATCGACCTTCAAGAAGGAACCTTTACTGTTGATCGTAGCCAAGCCGGCCAACAATACGCCCTAGACTTTGGTCAAACTCGTAGCTGTTTCCTTGACAACCAAGACACTACGCTTGCTATCTTTATGGACAAGTCTATCTTTGAAATCTTTATCAATAAAGGAGAGAAGGTCTTCTCCGGTCGCGTCTATCCAAACGACGACCAGACTGGCATTCGTTTGACACATGGTCAGGCTGAAGGAACCTTCTACACATTAAACCATGGTCGCTAAACTTACCGATGTTGCTGCCCTAGCTGGTGTCAGCCCAACAACCGTTTCACGGGTCATCAATAACAAGGGCTACCTTTCGGATAAAACTATCCAGAAAGTCCACGCTGCCATGCGTGAATTGTCCTACAAACCCAATAATCTTGCCAGAAGCCTGCAGGGCAAATCGGCCAAGTTGGTCGGATTGATTTTTCCAAAAATTTCCAACGTCTTCTACGCCGAATTGATCGAGCATTTGGAACTCGAACTCTTTGATCGGGGGTACAAAACCATTATCTGCAACAGTCAAAGCGAACCAGAAAAAGAACGCGAGTATTTGGAAATGTTGGAAGCCAATCAAGTCGATGGCATCATCTCCTCCAGCCATAATTTAGGGATTTCCGATTATGACCGAGTATCAGCCCCTATCATTGCTTTTGACCGTAACCTTTCTCCTAGTATCCCAGTTGTTTCTTCAGATAACTTACAGGGTGGGAAATTAGCAGCTAACCAGCTGATCAAAGCCGGCTGTCAACGACCACTCATGATCTCAGGAAACGACGATTCTAACTCCCCTACTGGCTTGCGTCAGGCAGGTTTCACAGAGCAATTACCAGATGCTCCAGTCATCCATGTATCGTCTAATTTCTCAGCTCTACGAAAAGAGATGGAAATCAAAACCATTTTGAAGAAATATCAACCAGATGGGATTTTCACCTCAGATGATCTAACAGCCATTCTGGTACGGAAAATTGCTTTAGAGGCTGATTTATCTATGCCTCAGGACCTTAAATTGGTCGGCTATGATGGCACGGCCTTTATGGAAAACTACTTTCCTCAGTTAACCACCATCAAACAGCCACTCAAAGAAATTGCCCAATTGATGGTTGATCTCTTGGTTGAGCGCATTGAACAAGGTCAAGAACTACCTGAAAAACATTATATCTTACCCGTTACCCTTGTCGCAGGAACAAGCGCCTAATTTAAATGATCTTTCCAAATCACAGATTGCAAAAGTCTGTGATTTTTTTATCCAATTAGTTGCGAATTTTTAGAATTTTATGTAAAATGTTAGACTGAATGATTATTAATGAGGAGTCTATATGAAAAAGACATTTTTAAGCCTGGCCATGCTTTTGCTAAGCCTTTTTAGCTTTGTTAGCATTGCTCAGGCAGAGGATAACTACTTGCGTGTTGGGATGGAAGCTGCCTACGCGCCCTTTAACTGGACACAGGACGATGACACCAATGGAGCCGTTCCCATCGAAGGAACCAATCAATATGCCAACGGTTACGACGTCCAAATCGCTAAGAAAATTGCCGAAGATATGGATAAAGAGCTTCTGGTCGTTAAGACTTCTTGGACTGGTCTCATTCCAGCCTTAACCTCTGGCAAAATTGATATGATCGTCGCTGGGATGAGTCCAACAGAGGAACGAAAACTGGAAATTGCCTTCTCCGAAAGTTATTATACCAGCGAGCCTGTCCTCGTCGTCGCATCGGATGGCGATTATGCAGGGGCGACCTCAATCGAAGATTTTGTAGGGGCTAAGGTCACTGCCCAGCAAGGCGTTTGGCACGTCAACCTCTTAACTCAGTTGACAGACGCCAACATGCAGACTCCTATGGGAGACTTTTCGCAAATGCGGCAGGCCCTTCTAGCTGGTGTCATCGATGCTTACATCTCTGAACGCCCTGAAGCGATGACAGCTGAAGCTGCGAACAGTAAGTTTAAAATGCTGACATTAGACCCAGGTTTTGAGGTGGCAGAATCTGACGCTGCTATTGCTGTCGGCATGCGTAAAGACGATATTCGCATCGTACAAGTTAACGAAACCATTTCAAAAATGACTACCGATGAACAAGTGGCCCTCATGGACGACATGATCACCAAACAGCCACTGGAAGAAAATGATAGCGAAGAGACACCTTCCTTTCTCTCTCAAATGGCCACTATTTTGACTAAAAACTGGCAACAACTCCTTCGTGGAACAGGCATGACCCTCTTAATTTCTATTGTCGGTACCATCATCGGAACCATCATTGGGCTTTTAATCGGTGTTTACCGGACCGCTCCAAAAGCTTCCAATCGTTTTCTTGCTGGCCTTCAAACCCTCTTTGGTTGGCTGCTCAATGTCTATATTGAAGTCTTCCGCGGTACTCCGATGATTGTACAAGCCATGGTTATTTATTACGGTACGGCACAAGCCTTCGGACTTAATATCGACCGAACACTTGCGGCCATCTTTATCGTTTCCATTAACACTGGGGCCTATATGAGTGAAATCGTCCGCGGTGGGATCTTTGCAGTCGACAAAGGCCAATTTGAAGCAGCAACGGCTCTTGGCTTTACCCATGGGCAAACCATGGGCAAGATTGTCCTGCCTCAGGTAATTCGTAACATTCTTCCTGCGACAGGAAATGAATTCGTCATCAATATAAAAGACACCTCCGTTTTGAATGTGATTTCCGTTGTTGAACTCTATTTCTCAGGAAATACCGTGGCCACTCAGACCTACCAGTACTTCCAGACCTTTAGTGTCATTGCTATTATTTACTTTGTGCTCACCTTTACCGTAACCCGCATCTTACGCTATCTTGAAAAACGGATGGATGTGGATACTTACACGACGGGAGCCAACCAAATGCAAATCGAGGAGGTGCCACATGTCTAGTCCTATTTTAGAAATCAAACACTTAAAAAAATCCTTCGGCCAAAATGAGGTCTTAAAAGATATCTCCATGACTGTTCATAAAGGAGAAGTCATTTCGATCATTGGCTCATCAGGATCGGGAAAATCCACCCTATTACGCTCCATCAATCTACTAGAGGACCCGAGTGCAGGAGAAATCCTTTTCCACGGTGAAAATGTCTTGGAAAAAAACTTTAATTTAACAGCTTATCGGGAAAAAATGGGAATGGTTTTCCAGTCGTTTAATCTCTTTAACAACCTTAATGTTTTGGAAAATGCCGTCGTTGCTCAGACGACTGTCCTTAAAAGAGACCGAGCAGAAGCTGAAACCATTGCTAAAGACAATTTGGAGAAAGTGGGTCTTGGTCAACAATACTGGCAAGCCAAACCTAGTCAACTCTCGGGAGGCCAAAAACAACGGGTCGCTATTGCTAGAGCCCTCTCTGTCAATCCAGAAGCCATGCTTTTTGACGAACCAACGTCAGCCCTTGATCCAGAGATGGTCGGTGAAGTGTTGAAAACCATGAAAGATTTAGCCCAATCTGGCTTAACCATGATTATCGTGACCCACGAAATGGAATTTGCTAGAGATGTTTCCGACCGTGTCATTTTCATGGATAAAGGAGTGATCGCTGAAGAAGGCACTCCTCAACAACTGTTTGAAAACCCAAGGCAAGAGCGCACCAAAGAATTCTTACAACGGTTTTTGGGGTAAACTAAAAAAGAGCAAAGGTGTCTCGTCTGAAATGATCCTAGACCTTTTACTCTTCACTATTATCATTCGATACTTTTAAGGAGCTGGACTAAATGTCCAGCTCCTTTAGTGTTATTCTGTTTCTTCAGTAACAAACTGAGTTAAAACGCCATTGATAAACCGCGCTGACTGCGGATCTGAAAAGGCCTTAGCCAGCTCTACGGCTTCATTGACTGCGACTTTAGCAGGCGTTTCTTCAAAAAAGATTATTTCAAAGAGACCCAGACGGAGAATTGTTTTGTCAACCATGGTTAAACGATCCATAGTCCATCCAGCTTTCAGCTTCCCTGTTAAAAGATTATCCAGTTCGGACTGCTGTTGTGTAACCCCCTGAACAAGATTAAGCAAAAAGATTGGCAGTTCTAAAGAATCCCCTTGCGCATCAAGATCATCATTGCTATGGACATGTGCAAAACGTGCAGCATCCAATGGCTCTGCTCCAAAATCTATGGCTAATAACGCCTGAAATGCTTGTTCTCGTAACTGACGACGCGTGAAAGATTTAGTCATCAAGGAAGTCCTCGTTAAACAAATCTTTCAAATCAGGTTTTGGTGTTTTATCGGATGCAATACCAATAACATGGATATTGGCTTCTGCGATTTCAACATCTGCATAATTTAAGACAGCCGATCTAACCGCTTTTTGAATTTCCATCGCCACAGAAGGCACGCTCACACCATACTGCATATAGACATAGATATCAGCAGTAATATTTCCCTCTTCATCAGTATGTAAATATACACCGCGACCTTTATTCGTCTTTACCAAACCATCTGAAACAGCCTTATTCCGAAGTGCATACACACCGTCTACTTTAGCTGCAGCGATTCCGGTTATCACTTCCAGCACACGCGGTGCAATAACGATATCACCTAAGTTTTCCATCGTGATTTCCTTTCTATTTCTAGAAGTTAGAACTAGCTGTACGCCTATGACACTTTCCTATGGCCACAACCTATTAGTTCTTAACGGGCTTTGTATCCTATGTTAAGCGCGAGATACGTATGTGCCTTCTGCTGTATTGACAATCAATTTTTGACCAACTTCGATGAAGTCTGGCACGTTAACGACAAGCCCTGTTTCAAGAGTTGCTGGCTTACCAGAACCTGTGACAGTAGCACCTTTAATAGATGGTTGTGTGTCGACAACGGTCAATTCAACAGTTGTCGGAACGGTCACACCAATCACTTCTGTCCCGTAGAATTGAATTTTAACTTCTGTGTTTTCTAAGATATATTTCAATTCATCTTCCACGTTAACTACTGGAATTTCATATTGTTCGTAAGACTCTGTGTCCATGAAGAAAGCTGTATCATCCATTTGGTAAAGATAAGTCGCAGGACGTGTTTCAATGATGGCTTGATCAAATTTTTCGTCTGGACGGTAGGTCGTGTCAAATGTTGAACCTGTACGCACATCACGGAGTTTCATACGCATGATGGTGTTTCCTTTACCTGGTTTGTGATGGCTAGCTTCCAAGACACGCAACAGACGACCTTCATCTGTTGTGAACGTCATACCAGCTCTTAATTTACTTGCATCTACCATTAGTGTTTTACCTCTTCAAAAAATATTATTCGGTCTATTTTACCATAAACCACGGGCTTTCTCAAATGTTTTCTTCTCTAAGGCCTGATCGTTCGACTGGGGCTGGTCTCACGTAAAAACGAAAAGCACCCTTTCGGATGCTTCTCTTAAATCACGATTAACTCTTTTGGCGCATGGGTCAAAATCTCACAACCTGTTTCAGTAATCAGGAGATCATCTTCGATGCGCAGGCCGTATTTGCCCTCTAGGTAAATACCTGGCTCATCCGTAATGACCATACCTGCCTCGAGCACTTCATCAGTCTTTCTAAAGAAGGGTTCTTCGTGCACATCAAGGCCTATTCCGTGCCCAATCCCATGGGTGAAATAAGGACCGTAGCCAGCTTCTTCAATGACCTTTCGTGGAATCCCATCAACATCGGTAAAGGTCAGTCCTGCCCTAGCTTTTTCAATCAAGGCTTGATTCGCTCTTAGGACGATGTCATAAATTTCCCGCTCTTCATCGGTCACATGCCCGACATGAATGGTCCGCGTCATGTCGCTCACATAATGGTTGTAGTAACAGCCAAAATCCAAGGTCAAAGACTCCCCTGCTAGAATCAGCTTGTCACTGGCTCGACCGTGGGGCATGGCAGAGCGGTATCCTGATGCTGCAATGGTGTCAAAGGAAATCCCTGATGCTCCGTACTCTCGCATGCGAAAATCGAGGAAGGTTGCCACCTCTAATTCCGTCGTTTTTCCTGGCTTAATAAAGTCCAAGACATCCAAGAAAGCCTTATCGGAAATCGAGCAGGCTTGTTTGATGGTCGCAATCTCAGAGGCATCCTTAATGAGACGCAATTGCTCGACAAAGTTAGCCAAAGGCTCCAACTGATAGCCTTCAAAGACACGCGCCAATTGTTGGTAAAAGCCAAACGTCACGTCATTTTCAAAACCAATGGTCTCTAAGCCATCACCAGCAATAGCCTTAGCAATCTCACCCAGAGCATCGCGATGATCAATGATGTCAAAGCCCTGAACCACTTCTCTCGCCATGGCGATATAACGCGCATCCGTGACAAAGAGGCGGCGTTTGTCGCTTATTAAAATCGTCGCATTGGTTCCATGAAAACCAGTCAAGTAGTAAATATTAGTTAGATTGGTCACGAGAACAGCATCAACCCCTGAAGCTTCCAATGCCGCATCAAACCGAGCCAATCGTTGCTTTAAATAATTGGTCATAACAGTCTCCTTATAATCGATAGACCTATTTTATCATGAAAAGGGAGAGAAAAACCAGCTAAAACTGGTTAACCCGAAAACTTAGGAAATGACCTAAGTGAGGCTTACAGTATCAGCTAATCCTTCAGTTTGTTTATTAAATTGATTCCATCTTAATGATTTAGCTTGGCCTTCAGGTATTGACCGGTAAAGCTGGCCTCGTTTGCCGCGACGTCTTCTGGGGTGCCTGTCGCTATGATCTGTCCGCCTCCGATACCGCCCTCAGGACCGAGGTCAATGATATGATCTGCTGTCTTAATCACGTCCAGATTATGTTCGATGACCAGAACTGTATTGCCATCATCCACAAAACGTTCCAGAACCTTAAGCAAGCGGGCAATGTCCTCTGTGTGAAGGCCCGTTGTCGGCTCGTCTAAAATATAGAAGGACTTGCCCGTTGAGCGTTTGTGGAGTTCTGAAGCCAGTTTCATCCGTTGGGCCTCTCCTCCTGATAACGTCGTTGCTGGCTGGCCAAGACTGACATAACCTAGACCGACATCCTGAATGGTCTGGAGTTTGCGAGCAATCTTGGGAATGTGTTGGAAGAACTCAACCGCATCGTTAACGGTCATATCCAGAACTTCTGAGATATTCTTTTCCTTATAGTGAACCTCAAGGGTTTCACTGTTGTAGCGCCGGCCATGACAAACTTCACAAGGTACAAAGACATCCGGCAAGAAGTGCATCTCAATCTTGATAATCCCGTCTCCTGAGCAGGCTTCACAGCGGCCGCCCTTAACGTTAAAGGAGAACCGGCCCTTCTTATAACCACGGACCTTGGCCTCATTGGTCTTGGCAAAGAGATCGCGAATATCATCAAAAACACCGGTATAGGTAGCTGGGTTTGACCGCGGTGTCCGACCGATTGGGCTTTGATCAATGTCAATCAAGCGGTCAATGTGCTCGATCCCTTCAATCTTTTTATGCTTCCCTGGTTTGGCTGAATTGCGATTGAGTTTTTGGGCAATGCCTTTTTTAAGAATGCTGTTGACCAAGGTCGACTTACCTGAGCCTGAAACACCAGTAACAGCGATAAATTTCCCAAGAGGGAAGGTAGCTGTCACATTTTGGAGGTTATGCTCTGTCGCTCCCGTCACACGGATAAAGCGTCCGTTGCCTGCGCGTCTTTCTAGAGGTACCTCAATCTGGCGTTTGCCAGATAGGTATTGGCCTGTAATGGATTTTTTATTTTTAGCAACTTGTTTTGGAGTTCCGGCAGCGACAATCTCGCCACCAAACTTCCCTGCACCTGGGCCAATATCAATCAAGTAGTCCGCTGCCATCATGGTGTCTTCATCATGCTCAACCACGATCAGGGTGTTACCCAAGTCCCGCATTTTTTTCAAGGAGTCAATCAAGCGGTCGTTATCCCGCTGATGAAGGCCGATGGACGGTTCATCAAGGATATAAAGGACACCAGACAGGTTTGATCCAATTTGTGTCGCTAGACGAATCCGCTGGCTCTCACCTCCCGATAGGGTTCCTGCAGCCCTTGATAAGGTCAGGTAATTGAGCCCGACATTGTTTAGGAAGGTCAAGCGATCCGTGATTTCTTTCAAGATAGGTTTTGCGATAGTAGCTTCATTGGCGGACAATTGCAGGTCAGACACCAAAGCCAAGTGATCCGCAATCGACAGATCAGACAAGGCCCCAATATGCAGGCCATCCTGCCCACCAATCTTGATAGACAGGGCCTGATCGTTGAGGCGATAGCCCTGGCAGGTCGCACAGGTCAGCTCATTCATGTAAAGGCGCATCTGACCTCTGGTGAAATCACTATTGGTCTCGCGGTAGCGGCGCATGATATTGGTCAGAACACCCTCAAAAGGAATGTCAATGTCCCTGACGCCACCAAATTCATTTTCATAATGGAAATGGAAAAGTTCACCTTTTGAACCATGCAAAATTAGGTCCTGACTAGCCTTATCCAGGTCTTTAAAAGGCGTGTCCATGTCAATCCCAAACGTCGCCATGGCCTGTTCCAGCATTTGCGGGTAGTAATTTGACGAAATAGGGTTCCAAGGCACGAGTGCCCCCTCACGGAGAGTCAACTCAGCATCAGGCACAACCAAGTCCACATCGACCTCAAGCTTGCTCCCAAGACCGTCACAGTCGCTGCAGGAGCCAAAAGGCGCATTGAAAGAGAAGAGTCGAGGCTCCAACTCTGGCACCGTAAAGCCACAAACAGGGCAAGCATAGTGCTCGGAGAACAAGAGTTCCTCCCCATCCATGGTATCAATGATGACATAACCATCTGCAATCCGAAGAGCAGCCTCAACCGAGTCAAAGAGACGGCTTCTGATGCCCTCTTTGATAACAATCCGGTCGATCACAACCTCAATGTTGTGGGTGAAATTTTTAGCCAACTCTGGAGCTTCTGTGACATCATGAACCTCACCATCGATGCGAACCCGCACGTAGCCATCTTTTTGGATTTTCTCCAGCATGTTTTTGTGCTGGCCTTTCTTGCGGCGCACCACAGGCGCTAGAATTTGCAGGCGCTGGCGCTCAGGTAACTCCAAAATCTGATCCACAATCTGCTCAACAGAGGTTGCTGAAATGGCTCCGTGCCCATTGATACAGTAGGGCACACCGATACGGGCATAAAGCAAGCGCAGATAGTCGTTAATCTCCGTCGCTGTCCCGACAGTCGACCGTGGGTTTTTAGAGGTAGTCTTTTGGTCGATGGAAATGGCTGGGGACAGGCCATCAATACTATCCACATCTGGCTTATCCATATTTCCTAAAAACTGTCTGGCATAGGCAGACAAGCTTTCCACATAGCGGCGCTGCCCTTCTGCGTAGAGGGTATCAAAGGCCAGACTTGATTTTCCAGAGCCTGACAAACCAGTGACCACGACTAGCTTGTCCCTTGGAATTTCCACATCAATATTTTTTAAATTATGGGCACGCGCCCCATGAATAACAATCTTATCCTGCATAAAAGCCTCTTTCTACTATCCTTCTATTATAGCACATTTGGCAAACAAACTCTGAAAACCGCTACAGGAGTTCCTGCTGAAAACACAGGAAAAACCCCGCGGTAACCCACGAGATTTGAAGTCCTATTTGGTCCATTCAGCTACTTTTTCAGGATGTTCTGAAATCCATTTTTGAGCAGCTTCTTCTTCAGACATACCGTCTGCAATGTCTAGCATGACTGCTTCCATATCTTCTTTTTCCCAGAAGAACTGATCAATAATCTGATAAGCTTTTGGAAGGTCCTCTGCCAAACCTTTACGGCTTAATGTATGGATATTTTCCCCAGCACCGAAGACACCTTCCGGATCTTCTAAGTATTTGAGGTCATACTTAGCAAACATCCAATGTGGTGACCAAGCAGTGATAACGATTGGTTCTTCAGCCTTGATAGCCTTATCTAGAGCCGTTACCATAGCTCCTGTCGATGAGGCTTCCAAGGTCCAACTGGAGAGGTTGCTATAAACAGACAAACTCTCCTCGGCACTGTTCATGATCCCAGCGCCGGGCTCAATCCCTGTAATAGCAGAGCCAGCTTCTGTCGTTAACTGACTGATACTGTCGATACCAACATACGTTGGCACCGCTAGACCCAATTGAACATTTTCAAGGTTGGCTCCCAAATCATCGATTTGGTCTTCATATTCTTTTGCCAAGTCTCCGTGAGTTACCGGTAACCAAGCACTGACAGACGCATCCATACTGCCATCTGCTAATGATTTCCAAGCAACAGCATTATCCAGCGGTGTCATCTCGACGGTAAACCCTTCTTGACGAAGGACTTCTGCTATGACATTGGTCGAGGCAATCTCAGAGTCCCACTGAACATAGGCAAGTTTAACCGTATCTCCCTGATTGTCCTTGTTCCCGCCAAAAAGAGAGGCTAAGCTTGGCAAGAGGAGAAAAGCGATAGCTAAGCCCGCTAAGATTTTTTTCCAGAGGCTAGGCAGTCCTTTTCCTTGTGGTTTAACATTAACCAGTTGCATCATCCGGTCGATAATGATAGCCAGGATAACCAAGCTCAGACCATTGACAAATCCATTACCAATATCAGCTTTCTGAAGGGCCGATAAGACCCCACGACCAAGACCAGGGGCCCCGATCATCGAACCGGTAACCACCATGGACAAGGCGAGCATGATGGTCTGGCTGATACCCGCTACAATGGTATCCTTAGCCAGTGGTAATTCAACTTTAAAGAGCTTTTGTGGTCCCGTACTACCGAAGGATTCTGACGCTTCTACTAATTCACGCGGTACCTCCCGAATACCCAAATTGGTAAAACGAACCGTTGGCGGCAAGGCAAAGATGATGGAGGCAAAGACTCCTGGCACCATCCCGATACCAAAGAAAGCAACCGCCGGAATTAAGTAGACAAAGGCTGGCATGGTCTGCATAAAGTCCAGAATCGGGTTAATGACCTGCTGGACGCGATCGCTTTTAGCCATCCAAATCCCCAGCGGAATACCAATCACGACGGACAGGAGACTGGCAACAAGTACCAAACTTAGCGTGTTCATCAAATCTGTCCAAAGCCCTTGGTTGTAAATAAACAAGAGACCAATCAAGGTAAACACTGCTAGACCAAAACTACGCGCAGACTTTCTCCGACCGAGAAGATAAGCCAAGCCTGTCAAGACCGCAATCATGACCAAGGGATGGAAAAACAAGAGCGTGTCCGTCATGGTTGACATGACAGCATTACCGGCATCTTGAACGACGCCAAAGAGACCAGAAAAGGTTTTAGTGACCCATTCCGTTGCCTGGTCTACCATCGGTGCAACGGGTAAGGGGCTCATCTGTGATAAAACGATTAGTGTTGACAAAATGTCCTCCTTCTATTCAGCTGCTTCAGTGTCTTTAGCGAGGGCTTCAAGTACACGACCACGGATGATAACACCTTTTAGGCGCTCATTGTCATCGACCACAGCAATAGGACTCGATGAATCGTGAATCAATGGTAAAATATCCGTCACTAAAGTGTCTTGTGAAATGGTAATCACATCAGAATCCAAAACATCCTTCAGAGCGATATGGTTTTTGGCTGCTTCTAAGGCCTTATCTGCTGTCACCACACCCTGCAACTGACGCTTGCGGTTGACTGCCATCAACATGCTGACGGATTCTGTCCGCATCCGCTGAAGGGCAACCTTAGGACCATCAATATCCAAGTTGGTTGTGATGGGTTTAATCATGATATTTTGAGCCGTTAAGACCTTGGAACGGTCGACATCCTCGACGAACTCACGGACGAATTCATTGGCAGGATTGGTCAAGATTTCTTCACCCGTTCCTATCTGCATGATTTGACCATCCTTCATCAAGGCAATCCGGTCCCCAATCCGCAAGGCTTCATTGAGGTCATGGGTGATGAAGATAATCGTTTTTTGGACGCGTTCTTGAAGATCCAAGAGTTCATCTTGCATCTCTTTTCGAATCAGTGGATCAAGGGCTGAAAAGGCCTCGTCCATCAGTAGGATTTCAGGGTCATTGGCCAAGGCACGCGCCAAACCGACACGCTGTTGCATCCCCCCTGAGAGCTGCCCAGGATACTGATCCTTAAAGGCCAACAAATCCGAGTTCTCTAAGGCCTTTTCAGCTGCTTTTTGACGTGCTTCCTTAGGCACACCTCGCAATTCCAAACCAAATTCCGTGTTTTCTAGAATGGTTTTATGAGGTAAAAGGGCAAAGTTCTGGAACACCATGTTAATGGTATGGCGACGAACTTCCCGTAACTCTTCCTTATTCATCTTAGCGATATCCTGCCCATTGATATAAATATCGCCTGACGATGGCTCAATCAAACGGTTAAGAAGACGTATCAAGGTCGACTTACCACTACCAGATAAGCCCATGATCACGAAGATTTCCCCTTCTTTGACGTTAAAATTAGCATCGTAGACACCAACCGTTGCACCGGTCTTCTTTAAAATATCTGTTTTACTAGCACCTTCTTGAACCATTTTTAAGGCTTGCTTCTGTTTCTTTCCAAAAATTTTGGTCAGGTGCTTAATTTCTAATTTTTCCATGTTATCCTTTCTCTTGACTTGTCACAGTCATTAAAAATTCCACGGCTTTTAAACCGACCACACTATTTTATAATAAAGCGGTCACTTTTGTCAAGGAAGGTTAGCTCTATCAAATGATTTGTAATCCCTTTCTTTCCGTTCAGATAGGGCGATAAAAATTTTTTGAAAAATCATGGATTTTGCGAGATTCTGCCATCTTTTGAACTTTTTTAATTCCACTTTTTAGTGTATAATAGAAGGCGTGCATCAAGCATGAAAACAACTAAAGGAGGGATCGATAGGATGAAACAGATTTTTTTGTCTTCGGTAACTGAATTAGAAGAGATTGATACCTTTGCGCCTGGCGCTTGGATCAATTTGATCAACCCCTCCCAGAGTGAAACGATGGAAATTGCAGAACGCTTTAACATCGATATCACTGACTTGCGGGCACCGCTCGATGCCGAGGAGATGTCGCGTATCTCTGTAGAAGATGACTACAAATTGATTATTGTCGATGTTCCTATTTCGGAAGAACGCAATAGTAAAATTTACTATGTCACCATTCCCCTAGGAATCATCATTACGGAAGAGGCCATTATTACGACTTGCTTGGTCGATCTGCCACTTTTTGACTTCTTTATCAATCGTCGGGTCAGGAACTTCTATACCTTTATGAAATCCCGTTTCGTTTTCCAAATTCTTTACCGTAATGCTGCTATCTATCTCTCTGCCCTTCGCCAAATTGACCGAAAAAGCGAAGAAATCGAGAGCCAGATGCATGAATCTACGCGTAATGAAGAATTAATTGAACTGATGGAACTGGAAAAAACCATCATCTACTTCAAGGCTTCGCTTAAAACAAACGAACGTATCGTAAAAAAACTGACAGCCTCTTCCTACTTGCTTAAAAAATATGAGGAGGATGAGGATTTGCTGGAAGACACGCTCGTCGAGACCCAACAGGCCATCGAGATGGCTGATATCTATGGTCACATCTTAAAAGGAATGACCGATACCTTTGGATCGATCATCTCAAATAACCAGAATACTATCATGAAAACCTTGGCCTTGGCTACCATGGTCCTCTCGGTTCCGACCATGATTTTTTCAGCCTATGGCATGAACTTCGTCCAGATGGATGCCCTTCCTTTTAACGATATCCCTCACGCTTTTTGGTGGGTAATCTTAGGCGCTTTTTCTGTTAGTGGCCTCTTGATTATTTACTTTATTCGCAAAAAATGGTTCTAAGCTATGGAGCTATCGAACATCTGTCGTCATTTGACAGAAGTTCCTAAACTCTTTCTGACGACTAATACTAGACTAAAAACTTATGGAGATTTACTGATCATGGACAATACCTCGTTAACCACTCAACTGACTAAGAAAAACCAAGAATATATTCACATTGCCACCAACCAATTGTTAAAAAATGGCAAAACTGACGCCGAAGTAAAAGAAGCTTTGGAATCGATTCTCCCAACAATTGTTGAAAATCAAAAAAAAGGCCTCACGGCTCGTCAACTCTATGGTGCTCCAACTGTATGGGCTGATGGCCTCACAGCGCAAGCCGAGTACGAAGCTGCCAATCCTGCAGAAAATGACAATCCTTGGCTCATGTGGTTGGATGCCAGCCTCTTTATCCTTGGGATTATGGGGATCATGATGGGCTTACTCAGCCTAACACAATCTGATAATCAAGCTTATGGCTTAACCAGCTTGATCCTTCTCAGTATTGCGACAGGTGGTATGATGTATGCTATGTACTACTATGTTTACCGTCACCTCCGTAAACCAAAAGACCAACGTCCAGGTGGTCTTAAAACATGGGGAACATTGGCTCTCGTGATGTTTGGACTTTTCTTTGTCTTTAGCCTTAGTACCCTATTGCCAAGCCCCCTCAACCCTATCATGCCAACCTGGTTCAACGTCTTCATTGGTCTAGCAGGTTTTGGCGTTCGCTACTTGCTCAAAAAGCGTTACAATATCAAGAGCGCCATCACCAGTAAAGATTAAACCTTAAAAAGGCTTCCATGCGGAGGCCTTTTTATGCTTCTTCTAAAATGTCTCGTTCATTTTCTGAGTAAGTGGCGTAGAAATCGATCTTCAGTTGGATAAATCGCGTCAAGTCCGTCAATACTTGAAAGAGGATGGCTCTGGTTTCAAATTCCTGGCGGGTTTGGGGGAGGTCACGGGCTCTGAATTGCTCTAGCATAGCCTCGATATCCGCCAGCAAATAGGTTGCTGGGTTGTGCTCACTGAGCTGATCTGCAGTTAATTCAAACAAGCTGGCCAATAACTTGGCTTCTGTCAGTTCTAAGCGACAGCTTTTTAAATTCCAGGCCATGACTGCTAACAGTTTGACCTGATTATGCCGCATGTCTAAATAATGCAAGTCATAATCAATCTGACTAAAGAGGCGGTTCTCCCTTTCACGATAGACTAAACGCTTCGCCGCCTTGATTTCTCGCCTTAAGCTTTCGATGGTTTCAACCTGTTGATGGTCTTCCAAATCATATATAGCATTAGCAAGTCCTGAAAGGATGGCTCGTAGTTGCGCCTCTATGCTCTCGCGACTTGCCATAATAGCTCTTTGTTGTGAGGGCATGTAGACATGTAGCACAATGGCCAAACCAGCTCCTATTACCATCAGTAATAACTCGTTCCAAAGAAAGGAAAGGCTCAGGTCTTGAGCCAACCACAGGTGGGTGACCAAAACGGAACAGGGAGCAATTGCGGCCTTCATTTCAAAGCGGTAGGCAAAGAAAACAAAGACTGATAAATAAAGGAGAAAGGCTGGTAGCTGAAACCCTAAAAGGGCAAAACTGACTGCTCCCAAGGTCAGGGCTACAACCGTTGACACTAACCGTTGCCAGCCTATCTGGAGGGATGACTTTCTCGTATCAAGAACACTTAGCATGGCAATGATTCCGGCAGAAGTCCCATTTTCGAGGCCCATCAATTGCGCTAGTCCTATCGCTAGTCCAGTAGCGATGATTATTTTTAAGACTTGGACGGTCATGGTTTTTCCTAACATAAACTTTTACTCTTCTCTAAATGAACAACCGCCTTAGACCTTGCTAAGGTGATTTGATGAATTTCACCTCAATCGGCATCACCTAATTTAATTTTTAGTTATTGATTATTATTATGACTAAAAAAGAAGGTTTTTTCAACTAAAAATCCCTTTCCAAGTCTTGGAAAGGGATATCTAATTAATCTTCGTTTACGAATGGCATAAGGGCCATAACGCGAGCACGTTTGATTGCTGTTGTTACCTTGCGTTGGTTCTTCGCTGAAGTACCAGTTACGCGACGTGGCAAGATTTTACCACGCTCAGATACGAAACGGCTAAGCAATTCAGTATCTTTGTAATCAACGTATTCAATTTTGTTAGCTGCGATGTAATCAACTTTTTTACGGCGTTTGAATCCGCCACGACGTTGTTGAGCCATGTGAGTTTCTCCTTTATATGATAATGGGTGAACTCAGAAGAGTTCGATTCGTTCCAGATTTTCTAATCTTAGAAAGGTAAATCGTCGTCTGAAATATCCATTGGATTAGTAGCTCCAAATGGGCTTTCATCTCGACCGAAGTTTGGTGTTGCGTTTGATTGTGAACTACCTGATGGGAAACCACCGCCAAAGCTGTTGTCTCCTCCAGAAGCATGTCCACCAAAACTATTGTTGGCTTGATAGCTACCAGATTGGCCTTCACGCGCAGTGCGACTTTCCAAGAGTTGGAAGTTTTCCGCAACAACTTCTGTCACATAAACGCGTTGCCCTTGTTGGTTTTCATAATTACGGGTCTGAATACGGCCCGTAATCCCAATCAAAGCACCCTTTTTAGCCCAGTTAGCCAAGTTCTCAGCCTGCTGACGCCAAATCACGACGTTGATGAAGTCCGCTTCACGTTCACCGTTTTGATTTTTAAAATTGCGGTTAACCGCTAGTGTAAAAGTCGCAACAGCTTGGTTAGACGGGGTATAGCGAAGTTCTGCATCTTTGGTCATGCGACCAACAAGCACTACATTATTAATCATAAAACACCTGCTTACGCGTCAAGTTTGACGATCATGTGACGAAGAATATCGCCGTTGATTTTAGACAAACGGTCAAACTCGTTAAGAGCGACTGCATCTGTAGCTTCAACGTTAACGATATGGTACAAACCTTCGCGGAAATCATTGATTTCGTATGCGAGGCGACGTTTTTCCCATGCCTTAGACTCAACAATAGTAGCACCATTGTCAGTCAAGATAGAGTCGAAACGTGCGACCAAAGCGTTTTTCGCTTCTTCTTCAATGTTTGGACGAATAATATAAAGAATTTCGTATTTAGCCATTGATATGTTCCTCCTTTTGGACTAATGACCCACAGGCCTCCCTGTGAGTAAGTGAGGTTGTCTCACAAATAAACATTATAACAGATTTCTATGAGAATAGCAAAATATTTAGCCATTTTTTTAGGGATGCCGTTTCCGCCTCCCTTTACTTGTATGTTCGAATCTCCTGGGGTGGGAGAGAGTTAACAAAGGGTTCAATAGCATCCAGATGATCAACAAACGCAATACGTGCAAAATCCTTCTCACTCAAAAAGCCTTCGTCTCGCATCTTTTGATAGAAGTCTCTTAGAGCATCATAGTAATGGTTAACATTGTAAAAAACACAGACATTATCTGACTGGCCAATGCGCGCCCAAGAAATGGCTTCAGCAATCTCTTCTAGTGTTCCAGGTCCACCTGGTAGTGCAATACAAACATTGCTCCGATCAATCATGATTTGCTTGCGCTCTGCCATGTTTGGAGCACTGATCAGCTCCGTTAACTGGTCATGCGCAATTTCGCGTTCAATCAAAAAATCAGGCATAACACCAATAATCTTGCCACCTTGCTCCAAGATAGTGTCCGCCAAAACCCCCATTAAACCAACACTACCACCACCATAGATAACGTCTAAGTTCTTGTGGACTAGCCAGCTGGCTAATTCCTTAGCAGCCTCCGCATAAATAGGATTATGACCGGTTGCTGCTCCACAATAGACTGCTACTTTCACATTTTTCTCCTTTGCAATGCATCCTTAATCTTATTAATGAACACAGTTTACCATAGACGCCCTCTTTTTTCAAAAGCGAGCTAACCGATTTGAATGCTAACAGCTGTTAGTCGGAAAATTATCTTTTTCTTTATCTATTGCCTCACAGAGAAGCTAGATTTTCAACGCTTTCATAGACATTTTCAAACAATTGTGCTATACTATCAGTACAGAGGCTCAACTGAAGCCTTGAGTTTTATTTCAGGAGGCGTACTATGATTTGGTCTCTTATTATTGGTGCCTTGATTGGTGCCGTAGCTGGTGCTATTACCAACCGCGGTGAAAAGATGGGCTGTATCGCTAATATTATCGCTGGTCTTATTGGATCTTCTGTAGGTCAAGCATTGCTCGGCCATTGGGGTCCTAGTCTAGCTGGTATGGCACTTATACCATCTATCTGTGGAGCGATTATTGTCATTGCTGTTGTTTCTTTCTTCTTGGAGAAAAAATAAGGTCAGCATTTTAAAAAAAGGAGGCATTTTTATGTCTGAAAAAATCGATGCAAAGTTGGACCAATTAAAAGGTTCAGCCAAAGAAGTTATTGGTAAGGTCACAGGCGATAAAGAAGTCCAAGCTGAAGGCGTTATTGAAAAGACAATCGCCAAAGCGAAGGAAGCTGTCGTTGATGTCCAAGATGCAGCCAAAGGAGCGACAACTGCCATCAAGGATGCCTTAGATCAAAACGACAACAAGTCTCATTAATAATGAACAAAAGCAAGCTAGAAAATTCTAGCTTGCTTTTTATAGTCCGTTTGGTTCTTTTGTTAGCATCTGCTCCCACTAAGATGCCTTGATCAGTCGCTGGTACAGTTTTTCTGTGGTTGGATGACTGAGGGAAATAATACGCCCTGTAAAAACCATACCCAAAATGGTACCAACACCTACACCGACTAACCTTCCAGCGAAAATAAGTCCAATGAGGCTAGCTACTGTAATAGAAATCATGTCTAGCATATTTTTTCCTATCCCAAATCCTTTTCCCGTTACACGGCCGATGACATGGGCCAATGCATCAGCTGGGTTTGGCACGACATTCATCCCAACAGTCACAGAAGCTCCCACACCTACCAGACAAATGCCACATGCTAAATAAGCAATCCGTAGGCTGAGAGACTCAGGTGTTAGCAGATGGGTATCAAAGAGATCAATAAAAACACTACCCAGAAAACTTGCTAAAATTTGACTGAAATCTCTCGGTCGAAACTCTTTTCCTATCAAAAGAAATTGGACAACCATTAAGAAACAGAGGTAAAGAAAATTCGTAAGGGCAAATGATGTGCCAGTCACAGCTGCAATTGCAAAAATAACGCTGGTGACAGGGGAAACTCCGAGATTACTTTTGGCGTTTAAACAGATCCCTAAGGCTAGAACAACTGTCCCTAGCAAGTATACACCTAAGGTTCCTATAGTGATATGCGGTTTTTTCATGTCTTAACTTGTCTCAACCCTTTCTGTGCCTTCTGTTATAGTTTACCATGCTTGATAGCCCTGCTCAACCTCTTAGCTCAAAAAACTCACTCGGCTAAGGAGTACCGAGTGAGTTGGAGCCAAATTAGTTAACAGAAGCACCGTTTGTTGCAATGACTTCTTTGTACCAATCGAAGGACTTCTTCTTAGAGCGTTTCAATGTTCCGTTACCTTCGTTATCAAGGTCAACATAGATGAAGCCGTAACGTTTTTTCATTTCACCTGTTCCAGCTGAAACAAGGTCGATACAGCCCCAAGTCGTGTAACCCCAAAGTTCCACACCATCTTCATTGATGGCATCGCGCATCGTTTTCACGTGCTCAGCCAGGTAGTTGATACGGTAGTCATCTTCCACATAACCATTCTCATCAGGTGTGTCGATGGCACCTAGACCATTTTCCACGATAAAGAGGGGTTTTTGATAACGGTCCCAGATCACGTTAAGCGTGATACGTAGCCCAAGTGGGTCAATCTGCCAGCCCCACTCAGAAGCATCCAAATATGGGTTCTTAAGAGAAGCAAAGATGTTGCCAGCTGTCTTATCATTTACCTCTGGGTCACCAGATGCCACACGGCTTGAATAGTAAGAGAAGGAAATGAAGTCAACCGTATGTTCCTTCAAAACGTCAAGGTCGCCATCATCCATGGCGATTTCAATGCCTTTGCGTTCCCATTCTTTCTTAGCGTAGTTAGGATATTCGCCACGCGCTTGAACGTCTACAAAGAAGTAGCCTTCGCGGTCAAGGTTGATAGACTCCCAAACATCGCGCGGATGTGGCGTGTTAGGATAGTATTGACCAGCTGCCAGCATACAGCCGACCTTGTTTTCAGGGTCGATTTCGTGGGCAATCTTAGTCGCAATCGCTGACGCTACAAGCTCATGGTGAGCCGCCTGATATTTCACTTGTTCGACATTTTCGCCCTCTTCAAAGTAGAGGCCCGCTCCCATAAATGGGGCATGGAGAATCATGTTAATCTCGTTGAAAGTCAACCAGTACTTAACCAAGCCTTTGTAACGGGTAAAGAGGGTACGGCAAAGACGCTCATAAAATTCCAGCATCTTGCGGTTACGCCAACCGCCATATTCCTCGATCAAGTGCATTGGGCAGTCAAAGTGAGTGATGGTTACAAGAGGCTCAATGCCGTACTTGTGGCATTCTTTGAAGAGGTCTTCGTAGAATTGAAGGCCCTTTTCATTTGGCTCAAGCTCATCTCCTTTAGGGAAGATACGGCTCCAAGCGATGGACAGACGGTAAGTTTTGAAGCCCATTTCGCCAAAGAGCGCAATGTCTTCTTTGAAACGGTTGTACATGTCAATCCCCACCTTAGCTGGGTAGTGGTAACCTTCTTCAAAATCAAACATTTTACGTTTTCCAAGAATCACATCCACACGGTCTGGACCGATTGGTGCCACGTCAACGTTTGCTAAACCACGGCCATCCGCATCGTAAGCTCCCTCACATTGGTTGGCAGCGGTCGCACCACCCCAAAGGAAACCTTCTGGAAAAGTCAATTTTGTCATTTTGTTTACCTCACTTTTAATAAGTTAATTCTATTTTACTGTTTTCTGCAAACCTTTTCTTGTCTTTTTCTACGAAAAACTGATACTATTCTAAGATGTTTTCTTTTGATAGCTATTTAAAACCAATTATTGTATGATAGACTTGGAGGAACACTATGAACAAAAGAAACATCTCCATCAGCTTAATTATTATTGCTATCTTAGCTAGTATTTTCTTAGGTTTCGATACCGTAATCGTATTTATTCAAGCGATTGGCTTAATCTTGTTTTTCTTAGGAACACCGTTCTTTTTAACGTTCAAAAACATTCTATACCTTTCGAGCGTTTATCACAAGAAATCTACTTCCCATGCCATAACAGATTTCTGGACCATTTTCTTAGGCAGTCTCTTTAGTTATTTACTCCTAGACATCAGTTTTCATGTGACCAATAGCACTTGGTCGGAGGTCGTCTATAACAGTGAACGCCATCAAATCCTTTGGTCAGGGAGTTTTCCCAGCATTTTCCTGTTAACTATTTTCGTTTTTGGAGGCTACTTTTTACTAAATTATGCTAGTTTTCAAAGTTTTCCGCCTTTAGTCACCGTTTTAGCCATCAGTAGCCTCTACTTAGGAATCGTATTTTGTCTCACCTGGATGATTCAGTTAGCCATATTAGCTCAGGAAAATGACGCTATCTACCTTTTTCTCTATCTTTTTCCGATAAATCTCATCCTCATTTTTATCAGAAGCATTTTATATACTGTCATTCAATGGCCTGACTACTGTGCTGAGAGACCTTTCTCTAGGAAAATCCCTCAATCTTGGGTTAAATTCCTAAATTCAGCGCCCTCTTTACCTCTCCTAGCCCTGCTCTTTACATTACCTTTGCTTGGTTTTATCATTATGATAACGATTCTTTTAGGCCAAGAGCCAGACAGCCTTATTAAGGCATGGACAGAGACGAGTGATTGGACCTTGTCGCAAAGAATAGCTCCTCCTAACGCTTATTATGACGAGCACTACCTCTGTACTGTGGGAGCTAGTGGACACCGTAAGATTGTAAAACCAATCCGTATGGGAGTTCGCCACGGAAGACGTGTTGTGGTCAATCGCCAGCTCTGTATCGCCAATGCCTTTGAACAAATTCTTGAAGAACGTCTGCCCAAAATCCACCTTGCTATCCGATGCCTCTATGACCGTTATGGGTATCCACTGTCTCGTCATATCAAAAAAGCTTGGCAGGCAGACATCATTTACGTCCTAATGAAGCCTTTAGAGTTTCTCTTTTTAGCGGTTATCTACTTACATGATTCCAAACCTGAAAATCGTATCGCCTTGCAATACATTTCCAAACCTCCATTTACACCATAATTAAAACGAGACTATTCAGCCTCGTTTTTTTGTAATTTGTTAAAACCTCATCCTTAATCCTATCGGCGAGGTTTATAAGTGTTCTGAGCCATGACACCTGACAGGGCATGCGGAAGGTAGAGTTCTTCCAGATAGGCCAGGTCTTCTGAACTCAGTTTGAGGTCAAGAGCCTCAAGTGGCCCTTCTAGGTGGTGCGGTTTCGTTGCCCCAACAACTGGCGCATCCACTCTGGTTAAGAGCCAGGCCAGAGACACAGCCGTCATGCTGGTCTGGTATTTGTCTGCCAACTCTGCCACACGCGCGATGATTTTGTTATCTTCTTCAGCAGTTTGGTCATATTTGGACTGGGCAAACTTATCCTCTTCCAAGCGCTTGGTCGTCACACCCGGTAAACGCGACAAGCGACCACCTGCTAGTGCAGAGTAAGGCGTTGTTGCAATGCCCTCTTCTTGGCAATAGGTCATAAGTTCGCGCTCGTCTTCGCGCATGATAAGGTTGTAGTGACTTTGTACCGAGATAAAACGCTTGTAGCCCATCTTATCAGCGTAGGCATTAGCCTTGGCTAATTGCCAAGCAAAGCAGTTGGCAATCCCGATTTCACGGACCTTACCAGCCTCAATAGCACCATTTAGGGTATCCATAACCTCCTCAATCGGCGTATTATAGTCCCAGATATGGTAGATGTAAAGGTCAATGTAGTCCATGCCAAGGTTATCCAGACTCTGCTCAAGTGAGCGCTCAATGTGAGCGCGACCAGAGACGCCTGATTCAATATCTTCTTTAGAACGGGGTAGGAATTTTGTCGCAAGCACAACTTCTTCACGTTTGGCAAAGTCGCGTAGCGCCCGACCTACAAAGCGTTCGCTAGAGCCATTTTGATAGCCTAAGGCCGTGTCAAAAAAGGTTATGCCTGCTTCCAGGGCTTGCTTGATGATGGCTCGGCTATCTTCTTTGTTTAAAGTCCAAGAATGTGGACCATCGGTAGCGTCACCAAAGCCCATGCATCCCAGACAAATCCGAGAGACCATGAGGTCACTTTGTCCTAAGCGTCGTTTTTCCATCTGCTTCTCCTTTCATGCCTATTCTTCTTATTGCGCCGTTGGATCAATGACTGCTTCCAGTGTCAATTCGCCTTCCGCGTAGGTCAGTCTGCAAATGGCACAATTGCCAAAGCGTGCTCCCTCTGGTAAAACCGCATCAATATGCAGGATAAAGCCCCACATAGCCGCCCCATGACTAACCGCTAGCAAGGTGTCACCATCAGACGCCTGGTCCAAAACTGCTAGCAAGCCCTCATAAACGCGCTTGCCAACCAAGCGAATATCCTCCCCTCCATAGGGAACCAGCTGGTCTTCAAAAGACTTGGTCCCCGGACGGTGAACAGGCAAGAGCCGTTCTTCTTTTGCTTCAAAGGTGCCAAAATCCATTTCCTTGATAGCTTTAAGGCGTGTAGGCACTTGCCCAGAGACGATTTCTGCTGTATCACTGGCCCGCTCCTGGGTTGACGAATAGACCTGGTCAAAGCGAATGCCATTTGTTTCAAAATAATCCTTAGCCATGCCTGCTTGAGCAATTCCCAAGTCTGTCAAAGGCGAATCGTAAGCCCCTTGGACCCTGCCTTCGACATTAAGTCTCGTCTGCCCATGTCGCATCAAATAAAGTGTTTTTGTCATGTTGTTTCTCCAAATCTTAATTCCAGGTCCTTGGGAACCCCGTGTTCTTGATCGTACAAGAACTCACCGGCCACAGGGTCGTAGATTGAGAATAATTCAAACTGTGACCCAGTCACTTCAAAGTCTAAAATAGCGCAGTTGCGCATTCTAACTTGCGGTGGATCAGCTAATACCCCTCGGTAAAACTGGGCAATAGCCCCACCGTGACTCACGACCAAAACTGTTTTCCCATCATTGTCTCCCACAATCTGTCGAATGGTATCTCCCATACGCTGGCGCGCAGCCAGAGACCCTTCTCCACCATAGGTCACAAAGTAATCCCCATAACCGATGTCTTTTTGCAAGGGCGGATTGAGAAACTCCTGCTGACCTTCAAAAGCGCCAAAATCAATCTCCTTGAGCCCTTTTAGGCGGGTGTAGTCTGTCCGACCTGTTACCAACTCTGCGGTGTCACAAGCCCGCTCCTGGGTTGATGTGTAAATAGCATCAAAAGAGATGTTTTGCTGATCAAAATAAGCCTTGGCAGCAAGGGCCTGCTCAATCCCCAGGTCCGTCAAGGGCGAATCCGATGCTCCTTGAATCCTACCTTGGGCATTAAAACGCGTCTGCCCGTGCCGCATGAGATAGAGTTTTGTTGTCATAACGTTCCTTTCTAGAACGGCTGAGATACCACTAATTCTTTGACCTTATGAATAGTGTGTTCCAAAGATTTCTGAACAATCACAACCTGCTCACGGTCTATTTTACCCGAGAACAGGGTCTCATCATCCATAAAGACTAAATCATCTGATAATGACTCAGCTATTTCCGGGTATTTTTGCTGAACTGCTCGAAAATGAATGCCCACGATTTTTAAACTAATGTCTGCTTCTTCTATGTGAGATTGCTTAACCATACTTGACACAAAACCTCCCAAAAAGAACTCGAAACAACCAGGTCTCGTTAGGGCTTCGAGTTTGCGGTAAGCATAGTTTAATGCATCCAGTAGGGCTTGTAGATCCTCAGTCATTTCAATCCCTTCTTTCCAGCAAAAGACCAATAGAGGTTGGGCATCACGCCCAGCCTCCTTGTCTTATCCGTCTTTAGTCGTTCAAGATATTAGCACCGTTGGTTGCGATGACATCCTTGTACCAGAAGAAAGAATCCTTGCGTGAACGGTCAAAGCTACCATTGCCTTGGTCATCCGCATCCACATAGATAAAGCCATAACGCTTAGACATTTCACTGGTTGACGCTGATACCAAGTCGATACAGCCCCATGGGGTATAACCCAACAGCTCCACACCATCTTCGATGGCTTCATACATCTGCTCGATGTGTTTTTCCAAGTAATCGATCCGGTAGCTGTCATGGATCGAACCGTCTTCCTCGACCTTATCCAAAGCGCCAAGCCCATTTTCCACGATGAAGAGCGGCACTTGGTAACGGTCGTAAAGCTTGTTAAGGGTCACGCGCAGACCAACTGGGTCAATCTGCCAGCCCCAATCAGAAGCTTCTAGGTAAGGGTTCGATTCCCCTAACATTAAGTTACCTGATGTTTTCTCACCAGAAGGATTGGCACGCGCAATGCTGGTCATGTAGTAAGAGAAGCTCATGAAGTCTACTGGGTATTGCTTGAGAATCGCTTCATCACCTGGCTCAAACTGGAGTTCGATATTGTTTTCTTTGAAGAAACGCTTCATGTAACGAGGGTATTCCCCACGAACCTGCACATCTGAGTAGAAGAGGTTGGACTGGTCCTTCTTGATGGCTTCCATGATGTCATCTGGATTACAAGTTGCAGGATAGCTCTCCATACGGGCCAACATCATCCCAACCTGGTTTTCAGGATCAATTTCATGGGCAGCCTTGGTCGCAAGAGCTGACGCGATAAACTGATGGTGAACCGCTTGGTACATTTCATCCAAGTGCAACTTGCCATCTTCAAAAAGAAGTCCACCTGATAAGTAACCTGTCAAACCAAGAATGTTGATTTCATTGAAGGTCAACCAATATTTGACCTTGCCTTTATAGCGGTTGAAAACAGTCTCAGCATAACGCACAAAGAAGTCGATCACTTTGCGGTTTTTCCAACCACCGTACTCAGTCACCAAATGGATCGGAAACTCATAGTGGGACAGGGTTACTAAAGGCTCGATACCATATTTGTTGAGCTCATCGAAGACCTTGTCGTAGAAGGCAAGCCCTTCTTCATTTGGTTCTAGCTCATCCCCTTTAGGGAAAATCCGTGGCCACGCAATCGACAAACGGAAGGTCTTAAAGCCCATTTCTGCAAAGAGGGCGATGTCTTCCTTATAACGATGGTAGAAATCAGACCCCCAGCGTTTTGGATAGAGACCTTCTGTGTCTTCCATGGCAAACTTGAGTTTTTCAAGGGTCATTGGTGTGGTAAACTCCCCACCCATAGATTTGCGTTCTTCTGGGGATACGGCACGCGATGTATCAGAAGTCGCGAAACCTCGACCACCTTCACCAAAGCCGCCTTCATACTGGTTGGCAGCAGTCGCTCCGCCCCATAAGAAACCATCTGGAAATTGTTTTGTCATGATAATACCTCACTCATTATTTTTTCATAACTATAGTATAGCACGACCTGCAAAGGTTTTCCTGTGTTATTCTATTGAAAACTGGTATTATTCTAGGGAATAAAAATAGACAAAAAGGAAGACAGTATACCTTCCTTTGCCTAGTATGACATGAAAAATCCGATTATGGCAAGCAAGTGGGCATAATCGGATCTCGTCTTATAATATTTCCCCCAACCTCTCTAAAACCACCTGATAGCCGGGCATGGTAAGGTGAACGCCATCTCTAGTGTAGTCTGGATTGAGGGTTTGGTCTGGCATGGTCAGTTGGCTGTGCAGGTCGATATAGGTGATCCCTGTCAGGTTACGAAGGTAAAGATTGGCCACCTCTACCTCGTCAGTTAAGGCAGGCCCCCACTGGGGAGAATCCTGTCTCGGGTAAAGGCTTTGGAGGTAAATGTCGCAGGTTGGAAGTTCTGCCTGAATAATATCCAGTAGCTCTCTGATCTCCTCAGCCAGGCTTTCTGGGGCCATGCCAAACATGAGGTCATTGGTCCCGATAAGTAATACCAAACGGCTAGGCTTGAGGTCTAAGATAAGTTCCTTTACATGGTCTTTTAAAAAAGCAATGCCTGTCCCACGAATCCCTCTGTTATAGACAGGGCCATTTGCCGCAAGCTTTTGGTGCGGGAGAAACTCTGTCAAGGAATCGCCAGCTAGGACGAGACCACCGGTCTGGGCCTGCGGGTTGCGCTCTTGGTATTTGGCTAAGAGAGCCTCTTGCTGCTCTTCAAGGCTTAATTGGCGAAAGGCCAGCTCCTCTGCTTGGCTAAATAACTTTCCCTCCGTCATCGTGAATCTCTCCTTTTAAAAATTGCTCAATAATTGTTAACACACCATGTTCGTCATGGTTTGGCGCCACATGCTTAGCTGCCGCCTTGACGAAGTCCGGCGCGTTATCCATGGCATAACTGTATTGAGCTAATTGTAACATTTCATAGTCGTTTCCGCCATCCCCAAAGGCCATGACCTCGCTGGCGGCGATGCCCCAGCGCGTCAACAACTGCTCCAAGCCCCAAGCCTTATGGACCCCTTTAGGCATGATGTCAACTGCCCCATATCCGCTAGTGGTCGCGATTAAACTGCCGGAAAAATGATGGTTAAAATCTGTCATAATGGCGTCACACTCTGCCTCTGGCAGAATCATGCCAAGCTTCATAATAGTGCCATCTGGAAGCTGGCCAAAATCATCGATCTTGCGAATGCGGGACCGAAAAAGGGCCATCTGCTCTGGTGCAATCTTGCTAAAGGCATCGATCCCAAACTGGTCACTGACCATGTAGATCGCATCCTCGTAAGTGACAGTGATCCGGTAGTCCTCCCAATTGTCCTTAAAGTAATCCAGAAAGGCCAAGGCATCACTGTGGGCAATGACTTTATGGGCGATGGGCTCATCCTGATCAAGCACATAGGCACCGTTTTCGGCGACATAGGATATGCGATCCGTAAAGCCGTCAAAAATCATCTCAATCCGGTGCATGCTGTTGCCTGTTGCCGCCACAAATCGGATCCCTCTGTGGTCTAATGCATCCAGCACCTTGGCAAATCGCTTACGATCAATATTGCCTGACGCGTCCAACAAAGTCCCATCTAAATCACTTGCAATCACTTTTATCATGTCATACCTCCATTATCTCTTATTATTATAATCTTTTTTTAAGGGGATTTCTGACAAAATCCTATGAAAAACTGATATTATGGTATGATTTTAATGACCTTAATTTCTGTTTTAAATTTAAAATCGGAACTTGATAGACTTCATAGAAAATAATTTTTTATTAACCCATATTTATATTTGATTTACGAACATCAATTGATTTCAATTTTTTTGGTTAAAAATAAGGCCTTCTGCTCTTTAGTGAGAAAGAAGGTCCTTTAATAATTTTTTAATTTTTGATATCCCAAGCGATAATAGGTAATTTACTGGTCAAGATTATTTTGTTATTTAGAAGCTCCCAACATCCCTGCAACAAAATGTTTTTGCAAGAGAAAGAATATGATTAAAGTTGGTACAGTGGCAATTAAAACAGAAGCCATAATCATACCAAAATCAGGTGAGTAACTCGATCCTAATTGTGAAATCAATAGCGGAACAGTTTGTTTTTCAGGAGATTGTACAACGACTAATGGCCAAAGGTAGTTGTTCCAGCTATTCATAAATGTAATAATCGCTGCTGCTGCATAAGTTGTTTTCATTGTTGGCATATATATTTTAAAGAATAGACCAACTTCGGATACACCATCAATTCTGCCAGCTTCGAGTAAATCTCTTGGGAACATTTTAGTATTTTGCCTAAAATAAAAAATTAAGAACGCTGTTGCAATATATGGTAAAAATATTGACGCTACAGAATTGATTCCAATTAGAGATGAAACACTCGATAATTTAGCAAAAAGTCTAAACAGAGGGATCATAATAGCAGCAAAAGGCACCATCATAGATAGTAAAATTATATTGAAGACAATATCTTTTCCTTTACTTCGATATATTTCAAATCCGTATCCAGCTGCCGATCCAATTAAGAGTGCCAACACTGTTTGAAATAAAGCGACTACTGCTGAGTTTTTCATGGCATTTAACATCCCAGTTTGGCTAAAAATATTTATTATATTTGTAAATAATTGTGTTCCTGGAAGCATACGTCCATTAGTTACATCAATGCTAGAATTTGTAGCACTAACAATCAAAAAATAGAATGGAAAAGCAAAAACAATAGACATAACTATAAGGAATATATATGTTGCTATATTTTTATTTCGTTTTCGTTTCATCGCGTCCTCCAATCCGAGTTTGAACAATAGACAAAATAACTACGAGTGCTACAACTGCGTATGAAACTGCTGCTGCATATCCAAAGTCAGGTGTATATTTAAAACTTAAATTATATATATATTGAGAAATCGTTGTTGTAGCATCACCTGGTCCACCTTGGGTTATATTCATAGGTTCATCAAAGAGCTGTAACGTTCCGATGGTAGATGTTATTGTTGTAAAGAGAATGACTGGTTTTAATAAAGGAGCAGTAATACTAAAAAACTTACGAACCGAACTAGCTCCATCCACATCAGCCGCCTCATAGATTTCTGGATTAATATTTTGGAGGGCAGATAAGAAAAAGATCATATTATAGCCAGTCCAACGCCAAGTTATTGCTATAATAATAACAACTTTTGCCCAAAAGCTATCCGATAGAAATAATATCGGTTCATCTAAAATATGAAGATTCATCAAAATCTTATTGATAATACCATCATTTGAAAAAAGGTACTTAAATACAATCGAATAAGCTACTAAAGAAGTAACAGATGGTAAAAATACAATTGTTCTAAAAATACCTTTGAATTTCAATGACTTGTTATTCAACAGGACTGAAAAGAACATGGCTAGCACTACCATAACTGGAACTTGAATTACCAGGAATAACACCGTATTCTTTAAAGCATTGATAAAGACAGGGTCACTCAATAGTATTTTATAGTTATCCAAACCCACAAAAGATAAATTATTTCCTTTTCCAGAGGAAAGTGACAATTTGAAAGCCTCTACCATTGGATAAAAATAAAATAAAATAATTAAAAACGTTGGAATAATGATAAATAACCATCCCATTATTTTTGATTTTAAAAATGGATTCATTTTCTTCATTCTAATCCCTCAATTCTTCTAAAAAAACAACCAAATAATTTAGTTATCAAGCTTATGCCATCAAAAACCTAAATTATTTGGTTAAACCTAGATTATTTCAATTGGTTTTCAGCTTCTTTCTGAGCAGCTTCTAACACTTTATCAATATCATCGCCTTTCAAATAATTTTGAAGCGCTTTGATTAAGATATCCTCGATTGCATACGTATTCTCACCATAGTTAACAGATGGAATTTGAGTTGACCATTCAGCAAAGTCTTTATATATTTTTTGTCCACCAAAGTATGTAGCCTCAGTATCGTAAACACCTGCCTCGGTAGCTGGTACATAAGAACCAATAGCACCTATATTTTCAACGAGTGTTTTATAAAGGTCAGTGCTTGAACCAAATGTTTCTTGCAAGAACTCTGCTGCTGCTTCTTTACCATCAATGTTTAAAACATAAATAGAAGCTCCTCCAAGGTTAGAAGCATTAACTGACCCTTCCATCTCCTGACGTGGGAAAGGAACAACTGCCCATTTACCTTCTTGATCCTCTTGAGCTGTGATTGATGGTGTAATCCAGTTTCCTGTTGGTACAGTCCAAACGACTCCATTGTTAAAGTCACTAAGCCATTGACTCCAATCACTATTACTATCCGTTAAACCAGCATCGTACATTTTCTTGAAATCTTCAAATGCAAGTTTTAAAGATGCGTTATTTGCTAAAGTTGGCGTCTTACCATCTTCTCCAGTATACCATTGACCACTTGAATTGATCATGGAACGAATCAATCCTAAATCATTAACATCTGTTGAAAGTAATTTTTTACCTGTTTTTTCAAGTACAACTTTACCAATTTCAGTATATTCAGACCAAGTGATATTCTGCAAATCTTCTAATTTGTATCCTGCTTCTTCTAAGATATCAGTGCGAACATAAAGTCCCGTTGAACTTGTATCAAATGGCACCGCATAATTTTCATCATCTACAGAAGTAGCTTCAATTTTATAAGCGCTGAAATCTTCTGCATTAATAAAATCGGTCAATGGGTAGAAACTATCTGGATATGCTTCTAAAAAGCTTTTTGCACGGTAATCTTCTATTAACACAATATTAGGAAGTCCATCAGTAACTCCCGAACTCAATGCAGTATTCATTTTTTGAACGATATCATCTTGAGCATTTTCAACAATATTTAAATCTACTTTATCTGGTTCAGCCTTATCATAGACCTTTTCAGCCTCTTCAAAAGCTCTCACATTGTAATTTGCATCCCAAGCCCAGACTGTTAGTTCTTTAACTCCAGAATCACTCGCTTGATTACCAGAGTTTGATCCACACCCAACTAAAAGTAATGTTGAAAATAAAGTGCCAGCTACGATAGCTGTAATGGTTCTCTTTTTCATTGAAAGAGTCTCCTTTTGTTATGATTTATTTGTTGTATACATTATAGTATAAAAGCGCTTCCAAATCAAGTCTTTTTTACTAATTTTTTTACTAAATTTTTTATTTTTTTACTTAATATTATTATTGTTTTTATAAAGCTTTTATCGTAAAGGCAAATCGCAATAACTTCTCTGATGACAGATGAAATTCATCGTGCACAGGCGCTCCCCAAGAATCATCGCCACCTACTCCCATCTGAGCAGCAAGAATCCGAATCCACGTATAATATGATTTTGGTAATTCTTCTTGATGACTAGCATTTTCTAATTCATAAGCACTATGTGGTAACACACTCATTTCAAACGGAGATTCAATTGATTCAAAAAGTATCCCTTTACCTAAATCATCTGTAATCTCAACCCATCTTACTCCACAGCGATTTCCTGTTTCTTGTGGCATTAAATATGGTGCTTTATTTTTTAAAGCTGTTGTCTCAAATATGCCTAAGCGAGCTCCTTCTTTACGATCAATATAATTTTCTTCAGGACCATAACCGTAAAATTTAACATTTTGGAAACGAGATTTAATTTTAAAGTCCATTCCGTACACTGGTAATGATGGCAATTCCTTGTATCCCGGATAGTTTCCTTCAACAGAAATAGAACCAGAATGATCTACTGTATATGAGATATTATGAGTAATATTTCCAGGCAGTGGTAGCTCATGTACAAATGTAATTTTAACTTTCTCTTGACTTTCATCAATTTGAACATCAACATGCTTTTGATATAAACTAGCACCTAACCAAATCCCTCTATCAAATCCATGTTTTGTACCACGATCGTTATCCGTCATCGCTCTCCAAAAGCTAGCTTTAGGTGTCCTTGTAATATATTCTTGACCATCCTTTACAAATGAAACCAAGCCTCCTTCAGCGATTGAAAATAAAATCGAAAAATTACTTCCATGAACACCTATATTTACATCACCTTTTACTACACGGAAATTTGGATCATTAACAGTTTTGACTGTCTTTTGTCCAACTTTCTTCGTAAATTGCGCAAACGTCAACTCGTATCCAGATTCTGACCAAAGAGTTTGATTTTTTAAATGCTGAGTTACGTGATAGCTATATTCTCCTTCTTGTGTGAATGTAGGAGAATGAAATTCAAAACGTCTATGTTGTCCTGGTTTAACTACAAAATCATAATGCTGCTCCCAAATTGCTAAGCCATCCTTAAATACAGTAACTTTAAAATAAGTATCACTCGTATCTATAAATAAGTTTTGATTGTCAACTGTGATATCTTTATCTGAAATGGATAATTTTACATTAGAATATAATTGTTTGACTTCTTGCGCTTTCGGAGAAATCGTTCTATCTGCAAAAACAATTCCGTTACCACAAAACTCATAATCTGTTGCTCGGTCATCCCAATCTCCACCGTAGGTTAATACTTCTTCACCAAACTCATTGCGCTTCAGAAGTGATTGATCCATATAATCCCAGATAAAACCACCTTGATATTGGTCAAACCGATTTTCTAAGTCAGTATATAAACTAAGACCTCCTAATGAATTGCCCATGCCATGCATGTATTCACATGAAATATAAGGTTTTGCAGGCTTGCTTTCTAAATAATCTATGATTTCAGTTGGCTTAGCATACATTCTACTTTCCATATCTGAAATTTGATCATATTTTCTATTCCAGAATACTCCTTCATAATGTACCAATCGACTAGAATCATTCTCATGGAAAAAGTCCGACATATCTAAAATGTTTTCGCCGGCGTAAGATTCATTACCACATGACCAAATAAGAATAGAGGGATGATTCTTATCACGCTGAAACATACTATTCGCTCGATCTAATACACATTCTCTCCATTCAGGTAAATCCCCAGGCACATTCCAAGAAGGCTCTAACTGACCTAGCTTTTGCCAAGAACCATGACTCTCTAAATTAGCTTCATCAATGAGATAGATACCATATTCATCGCATAGTTCGTACCAACGTGTCTGATTTGGGTAATGTGATGTTCGAACAGCATTGATATTATGCTGCTTCATAAAACGAATGTCCCACAACATCTCATCTTCTGTAATCGCACGACCGCGTCGATGATGGAATTCGTGTCTATTAATTCCTTTAAATATAATACGTTTGCCATTAATCAACATTAGGCCATCTTTCATTTCGAAATTACGAAAACCAATCGTTTGAGTGACAACCTCAATGATCTCATTGTTCTCTTTTACCAATAGTTCTAGCTGGTAAAGATATGGATTCTCCGCACTCCATGCTGTGACATCATCTATTTGAATCCCTTCTTCTAATTCAGCTAAATTACCTTGATAAATGATATTATTGTCTTTATTACGGATAACCGCCTCCACAATCGTATTGGGATCATCACCAATCATCCTTACTTCAACTTTTAACTTACCGTCCTGATAATCATTCACTAATTCAGGGTGAACAAAAATATCTTCAATATGGATTTTGGGAATAGCATATAAATAAACATCTCGGAAAATACCTGAAAAACGCCAAAAATCTTGATCTTCAATCCAACTCGCACTTGAACGTTTGTATACTTCAACTGCTAATTTATTTCTACCAGTCTTCAGAAAATTTGTTATCTCAAAATCTGAAGGTGTAAACGAATCTTCACTATAACCTACAAATTCGCCATTTAACCAAACATAGAATGCAGTTTCTACCCCCTGAAAAGAGATAAATGTCTGCTTGTTTAACAAACTTTCTTCGAGTTCAAAAAAGGTAATATAAGATCCAACAGGATTATAATCATTCGAAACATGTGGTGGGCGGAGCATTTCTTGCCCATCCCAAGGATACATAGTATTTATATACTGATTTCGGTCGTATCCTTGGGTTTGAATATGACCCGGAACAACAATTGAATCAAAACCTGTCGGTTCAAAATCTTCCTTATAAAATTCTTTTTGACGCAAGCTTGGATTTTCAGCATATGCAAATTTCCAATTCCCATTTAAGGATTGTTTTAGGTAAGATTTTCCCTGTCTTGCTTCGTACTCTGATTGGAAAAATAAATGGTCTGAGTGGGCAGCAATCCTATTTACTTCATATACAGTAGGTTTTTCCAACCACTCTAGACTAGCTTTCTTGAATTTCATTGTTTAAGTCCTCCTGTTTTTTAGCCTTAAAATAATACATCTGAGTATTAAAATCTTGACGAGCGATTGGATTGTAAATCCCTATATTCATAAGTTCTGAACCAGAAAAGACTTCTCCAATAGCAATCGGTTTATGAGCATAAATTGAACTGAAGTAACCGACAGAATGATCCGATTCTCTATCAGATAACAACGGCATAAGTTCATAGTCTGCATCTGGATTTAATCCCACAAGCTTTGTTTTCGTTAAAATAGGTTGGGCGTAAGACAGGATATTCGCTGTCATTAACAAAGCCTCTTCTTTATTCTCGGATACGAACAACCAAGCTGATTCATTGCTTTCTAATACTGACTTCAATCGATAGAAAGTTCCGTATTGAACTAAGTGTCTTACAGACTTATATCCATTAACCTGTTCTTTAACAAGAATTTTTTCATTGGCTGTCATTTTGGTTAAATCAAGTTCATATCCTAAAACACCACTCATTGCAACATGCCCCCTAGCCTCTAATGAGCATTCTCTTCCAGTCTGATGATTTGGAACAGCAGAGACGTGCGAAGTAATACTTGAGATAGGATAAGCCAGTGAAGTTCCTTCTTGTATGGTGAGCCTAGCAACTGCATCAGTGTTGTCACTTGCCCAAGATTGTGGCATATAATATGTCCATCCTGTATCAAATCGCCCGCCGCCGCCAGAACATCCTTCAAAAAGGATATTTGGATAATCATTTATTATTTTCTCTAATAATTCATAAACCCCCAATATATAACGATGGCTAACTTCACCCTGCCTACTAGGGGGCAGGGTCGGAGAATAAATATCCGTTAAATGTCGATTCATATCCCACTTAATATAGTCAACATATCCCTTATCTAAAATATTTTTCAATTGATGATAGATTGCATTAACAACTTCTTTATTACACATATCTAAGACAAACTGGCTTCGAGAAGAGCTTGGTTGTCGATTTGGGGAACTCATAAGGTAGCTTGGATAATTCCGATAAAGGTTCGAATCCATCGAAATCATCTCTGGTTCAAACCATAATCCAAATTTCAACCCTTTTTGATGCACATAATCTGCGAATTTTTCTAAGCCATTTGGAAATTTCTTTTTATAAATTTGCCAGTCCCCTAAAGACGATTGATCATTGTCTCGTTTTCCAAACCAGCCATCATCTAAAACAAACATCTCCATTCCTAGTTCCTTTGCTTCATCAACAATTGGCTTTAATTTTTCTTCATTAAAATCAAAGTAAGTTGCCTCCCAGTTATTGACTAGAATAGGACGATCCTCGTATTTAAATCTACCACGAACAATATGATTGCGAATTAAACCGTGGAAAGTTTGGCTCATATAGTTTAAACCTTCATTCGAATAGGCCATCAATACTTCCGGTGTCTGAAAATGGGCTCCAGGCTTCAATTCCCACTCAAAATTATAATCATTAATTCCAGCAAGAACACGAACTTGAGACAGTTGATCTTTTTCCACTTCAAACAAGTGATTCCCAGAGTATACAAAATTAAGTCCAAAAGCTTGTCCAGAATGCTCATCTGTGCCCTTATCAACTAAAGCAATGAAAGGATTCATCTGATGACTAGAAGTTCCCCGACGACTTTCAAATCGCTTTGTTCCGTAATCAATCTTTTGCCGACTAATATGACGTTCGTTAGCATGGGCTCCAGGCAAGCAAATTACATCAAAATCTTGTGAAACAAAATCAATTTGCATTGAGGATATTTTTTCTAATTTTACAGAACTCTCGCCTAAATTCCGAACACAACTAGAGCGTGCAATTACATCATAATCTCTAAAGATGCTATACAGTAAATCGATTTCTAGCCCCGTTACTTTGTCTTCAAGGGTGACAACTAAAGTCTCAGACTGGCTTTCTTGTTCAACGTAAGATGCCGGCAAGCCAGCCAAGACGGGTTTCCCGCAACTAATTTTATAATCTTTAAATGTCCAAGCATTCGATCGACTTCCATTAGCATGCTGAGCAACAAAAGAAGGTACACGGTAATCACCAGCATCACTTCCACTATACTCTTGTGGTAATGTATCTTTAGAAAAACCACGGTCAGGGTGATTGAGTACATTTCCAGAGAAACCTCTATCAATTCTAGGATACCGCATCTGATTATGATAGCGCTTTATTTTTTGTCCAAAATATAAATGGCTTAGTAAGCCACCTTCTTCTATTGAAAACAAATAGGAGATTCTTGTATTGCTTAAATGAAATAAACCTTGTTTAGGATCATACTGAATCAATTTTTCCATAATAACCTCACTTGTGGATTGTTTAAATTTATTTTACTTTTTTTATATAAAAAAGGCAACATTTTAGTAAATTTTTTACCAAAATTTAACCCTTTAGGATTACTTACTTTCCAACAAATAATCTGTAATCTAATAATTTTTGGTCATTTTTATTTTCTAAAGTTTTACTTATGATATAATAAAATTAGTAATGATTTTGAAAGGAGAGAGAATGGCAACTATAAAAGATATTGCTTCAGAGTTAAATATATCTACAGCAACTGTATCTAGAGTTCTTAGCAATGATGAGTCAATGTCAGTTAGTATGGAAACACGAAAGAAAATCTTCCAAACTGCAGATAAACTTGGTTACACTCGCCATAAAAAGTTATATACCCCAAAAATAGATACAAAGAAAATCGCTATTATACAATGGTATTCTGAATCCGAAGAAATGAATGATCTATATTATTACTCTATTCGTTTAGGAATTGAACAGAGGGCTCAAGATCTAGGCTATGAGATAATACGAATATTCAACGATAGTCCTTTGGAAGATGCTCAATCAGCAGATGGTATTATCGCAATCGGTAAATATAGTAAAAATCAAATTAAAAGACTTGAGCAGATTAATAAACATCTTGTATTTGTTGATAGCAATACCTTACCATCAGGACATACTTGTATTACCACTGATTATACAAACTCCGTTATAAGTGCTCTAAATCATTTCCTGGAGCACAGCCAAACAAAAATTGGAATGATTACCGGCCAAGAAACGACTCCTGATCACACATTTCCAGAAATTGATCATCGCTATGCTGTCTTCAAGCATTATTTAACCCACCACAAGTTATTTAAGCCTGAATTTGTGTTCGTTGGTAACTATCTTGCAGAAGATGGATATCGCCTCATGCAACTGGCAATTGAAACACTCAAAGATGAACTACCGCAGGCCTTTTTTATAGCCAATGATGCCTTAGCTATTGGAGCTCTCAGAGCACTTCACGAAAATGATATTCCTGTTCCAGAGAGGGTAAGTTTAATTTCGTTTAATGATACCGTCATTGCTAAACAAGTGTATCCTCCACTTAGCAGTATTACAGTTTTTACTGAAGAAATGGGGCATAAAGCAATGGAAATATTAAATCAACAATTGGAAGGAACTATTTCTAAATTTCCTATTATGATTAAACTTGGAACTTCATTAACTTTGCGTGGTAGTAGTATCAATTAATAAAAAACTTATATTAGTTATTTTCTTCCTTCTCTTATAATTTCCCAATTTGTAATATTTAATAATTTTCAAATAATAACTATTACTAAAAAATAATTCTTGAAATGTTTATATCCTCAAAGTACTTCAAGAATTACTTGTTCGACTTGTTTAAGAAAGATTAGGAATTTTAAATTGTAGCGCATAATTTGGCTGCAAATATCTTTAACCCTCACACCAAAAAACAGCCCCATCGAGGCTGTTTTTTCTTGTCTTAATCTAAGTCTGTCCCGTTTGAAGCGATGACTTTCTTGTACCAGTAGAAGGAATCTTTTGGTGTACGGTCCATTGTTCCGTTCCCTTCATCGTCCATATCCACATAGATGAAGCCGTAGCGTTTGCGCATTTCACCGGTACCTGCTGAGACGATATCGATACAGCCCCAGGTGGTGTAGGCAATCAGGTCCACGCCATTTGCAATGGCATCGGCCATGGCCTTAACATGGGCACGGTGATAGTCGATTCGGTAATCATCATGGATAGACCCATCTTCTTCGACCGTGTCAAAGGCACCAAGGCCATTTTCCACAACCATGAGTGGCACTTCATAGCGATCATAGATTTTTTCCAAGTAGTACTGAAGACCGGTCGGATCATGGGCCCAACCCCAATCAGAGTAGGTCAAGTAAGGATTACGGACACCGGTTGAGAAGTTACCAGAGACCTTGTCGTCAGAATCATGCGTGGTCACATTGTTAGACATGTAATAAGAGAAGGTGTACATGTCCACAGTCCCTTTTCGCAGATCTTCCAAGTCTTCTTCGGTAATGTCAAGCACCACATTATGCTCGTCCCATAGGCGTTTAGCATAGGTTCCGTATTTTCCTTTGACTTGCACGTCACCGCAGTAGTAGATCCCACTTTCCCACTTGTGTTGATTGGCAAGGATGTCAGCTGGGTCTGGTGTTGCTGGGTAGAAGGTAATCCCGCAAATCATGTTCCCAAACATAAAGTTAGGATTGATTTTCTTACCGACTTGAACCGCCTTGGCTGACGCGACAAATTGGTAATGAAGTTGTTGGTAACCTGCTTGGTAGTCAGCATCCGACGCTTTGCCACCAAACATGTCAAGGAACATAGTTGTGTTGTTGATTTCGTTAAAGGTCAGCCAGTATTTAACCAGATCCTTGTACTCATTGAAAATCACTTCACAGTAGCGCACGTAGAAATCAACCAATTTACGGTTGTTCCAGCCGTTGTAGTTTTCCTCTAAGGCAAGTGGCGTGTCAAAGTGCCAGATAGATACCAAAGGCTCGATATTGTGCTTGCGGCACTCCTCAAAGACACTACGATAGAAGTCAAGACCAGCTTGGTTAGGCTCCTTGTCATCACCATTTGGAAAAATCCGTGCCCACGAAATCGAGAGACGGAAAACTGAGTAACCCATTTCGGCAAAGAGGGCAATATCTTCCTTGTAACGGTGGTAGAAGTCAACCGCCTTGTGGTTTGGGTAGTACTCTGTATCTAAAACGGCGTACTTAGCCCCTTCAGGGATACGGGCATGGTGGCCCATACCGCCTGCCTTACCAGGCTTGCCGTCCTTATCAATATAGGTCGTGTAACGCGGAGAGTTCACTGTTCCACCAGTCGTCACGTCTGTCTGCACCAGGCCACGGCCGTCAACGTTATAGGCACCTTCTGCTTGGTTGGCTGCAATCGCGCCACCCCAGAGGAAATTTTTAGGAAATGTTTTTGTCATATTAGTCACCTTTTCTATTACTTATACAAACTTTCACCGTTTGTCGCAATCACTTCTTTGTACCAGTCAAAGGACTTTTTCTTGTAGCGCGCCAAGCTACCTGTGCCATCGTCATTACGATCCACATAGATAAAGCCGTAACGCTTGCTCATTTGAGCGGTTGAAGCTGATACCAAGTCAATTGGTCCCCAGGTGGTGTAGCCCATCAGCTCTACACCATCTTGAAGGGCTTCTCCCACTTGAACCAAGTGTTTTTGCAGGTAATCAATGCGGTAGTCATCTTCAACTGTTGGTCCATTTGGCCCATCCACCAAGACATCCTTAGCACCTAGACCATTTTCCACGATAAAGAGTGGCAACTGGTAACGGTCATAGAATTTATTGAGGACCAAACGTAAGCCAACAGGGTCAATCTGCCAGCCCCACTCAGACGCCTCAAGGTAAGGATTGGTAATGCCACCCATAATGTTCCCGCGACCACTGTTGTAGTCTTCTGGGTTGTGGGCTTGCGCCACACTCATGTAATAAGAGAAGGAGATAAAATCAACCGTGTGAGTCAACATCTCCTCATCACCGTCTGCAAACTGGATTTCAATGCCATTTTCCTTGAAGAACCGCTTGATGTAGTTAGGGTATTTCCCACGCGCATGAATATCTGAGAAAAGGTAGTTTTGGTTTTCAAATTCGTGAGCTGTTAACTGATCCAAAGGATTTGAGGTCATCCCATAAGCAGGCATGGCTAGAACCATACACCCGATCTTAAAGTCGGGGTTGATTTCATGAGCGACTTTGGTCGCCAAGGCTGACGCTACCAACTCGTGGTGCACCGCTTGGTAAAGGTCTTGCTTAGAAAGCTTTTCATAAGGAGTCGCAATCCCACCAGACATGAAGGGTGCATGAAGCACGGAGTTAATTTCGTTAAAGGTCAACCAGTACTTCACCTTGTTTTTGTAGCGGGTAAAGACTGTGCGCACATAGCGCTCGTAAAAACCGATCAAGTCACGATTGGCCCAACCATTGTACTCACGCGCCAAATGAAGGGGGGTTTCATAGTGAGAGAGGGTCACCAAAGGCTCGATGCCATATTTGGCCAATTCGTCAAAGACCTTGTCATAAAAGGCAAGACCAGCTTCATTCGGCTCTAGCTCATCGCCATTAGGGAAAATACGTGACCAACCGATCGACAAACGGAAGGTCTTAAAGCCCATCTCCGCAAAGAGAGCGATGTCTTCCTTATAGCGATTGTAAAAATCAATTCCAACCAACTTGAGGTTGTCTTCAGTTGGCACATCGGTAATCAAGGGATTATGGTCGCCAGGCTTGGCAGGAACCCCACCTTGAGGGGTAACATCCTGAACGGAAAGCCCCTTGCCATCTAAATTATAAGCACCTTCGAACTGGTTAGCGGCAGTCGCCCCACCCCAAAGAAAGTCCTTTGGAAATGTGTAAGTCATGGTAAACTCCTTTAGTTAAATTCTGCGATAATCGCAATCTTATGTTGCTCACTCAAAAACAGGAACAACTAGTACCATTATCTATTTTACACCAAAAAAACACCCTTTTCTTAGCTTATTCTCTTAAAAACTGATACTATAATAGTATCAAAGGATACAAAGCCCGTTAAGAAAAGCGTAGAAAAATGAAAAAAAGAGACGACGAGTCTCAAGACTCTAGGAACTTTTTGAATTTTATCTAGCTTTTTAGGGCGTGTTCAACTACAAAGGATACAAAGCCCGTTAAGAAAAGCGTAGAAAAATGAAAAAAAGAGACGACGAGTCTCAAGACTCTAGGAACTTTTTGAATTTTATCTAGCTTTTTAGGGCGTGTTCAACTACAAAGGGTACAAAGCCCGTTAAGAAAAGCGTAGAAAAATGGCGGTAAGTCAGAAATCTTTGATTTCTTTGACGCACTCCGGTCAGGACGACTAGAACTTTCGTAGATGTTTCATCAAGAAAGTTCAGACGTCTACGACTTCATGATCATTAGAAGATACTATTTCGTATAAGGTCTTTAGGATTTTAGCTCGAATTCGACTAATAGGATACAACAGGCGTCTAGAGAGCAATGGAAAACCCCATTTTGTCCGACCCCACCTAAGTAGATTTGACTCTTTGTTACAATCTTATTCGATTTACCCTTATCATTATTATAGGAGTACCTTATGGCTGTTCAAGAACTGATTCAGGAATACCGACAATCCATCGAACATCAAAACAGGCTTTTACCTATCACGGTAAAGCATACTGTAGTCAAAAATGGCATCCCAGATATTCTTTTTCATTGGCATCCTGAGATGGAAATTATTTTGGTTCGGGAAGGAACGGCTAATATTCACATCGACTATGACCGCTTCGAAAGTGAAAAAGATGATATTATCCTCATTAGACCAAACGGACTTCACTCCATCCACCCGATCGATACGCAAACACACGTTACAGATAGTCTGATGGTGCATTTAGATTTCTTGGGTGCTTCTCAGATGGATCAAGCTAGCATTCATCTCCTTCAGCCCTTACAAAATGCAACCTCAAAGTTTGTTCTACGCATCCAGCCTACAGATCCTGGTTATGATGATTTACGGTCTACTTTAGAGTCTATTTTAAAAGTGGAGCATGAAAAATCTGACTTTTATGAATTAGAACTCAAGTCTTTACTCGGTCATTTTATCTACACGACCTACAAGCACAATTACGTGCGGCAAAAAATGACCGATGATTTTTACCGAAAAAATGAAAAGATTAGGGCTATTATTGAGTATATCCATCGAAATTACTATCGTACGCTAACGATTGCTGAATTAGCGGAGGAAGCCAATTACAGCGAAACCCATTTTATGACCTTCTTTAAAAGTCAAACAGGAACATCTGCCATGGACTTTATAATTCAGCATCGCTTACACCTGGCGACACAAGAACTTAAGCATTCTGTTAAACCTGTTTTACGCATTGCAGAGGAGGTTGGTTTTAATAACCTTTCAAACTTTAACCGTCAATTTCGCAAGTACTATCACCAGACCCCAAGCCAATATCGAAAATCAAAACAAGTTAAGAAGACGTAAACAATGTCTGCCCCAAAGCGAGAAAACAAAAAGCCTTTCATTTTCATTATTATGAATAAAAGTTCTTTTCAACTCTACAAGAACCTCTTTGGAAATAAGCCTAGTCTTTTAAACACAGTTGTTCTACTTTCATCACCTCACCCCCAACTGTGTATAACCTTTTATCGCCAATACCAAAACGCCCTTGAGACCGTATTCGTTCAAGGGCTTTTTTAATTTAAAAGGGTCAATTGCTCTCACAGAATCGTTTTTTTAGAACATCAATTGATATAAACGGCACGAAAATTCTTCCTCTATTTTATAAAAATCGTATTCATTTCTAACTAGGTATTTTGAGGTGATTTTCTGAACCGCTTGATTTTTTCACTGAAAACGATATAATAAAGCAAACTTATTTTTCAAAAGGAGTTACGAATGGATAAGAAAAAGGGTATTGTTATTGGACTTGCAGCAGTTGTTCTATTGACCTCGCTCTTTAGTTCCTCCCCTAAAAAAGCTGAAGTAGACGAAACTACTTCTACAACTAGCCTTAACAAACTGTTTGGCTTGTCAAACTCATTGACCGAAGAGGTTCTTGAAGAGGGGGATGCGCTAAATCGTATATTAGTGATTCCTATAAATGGTTCCATCGGCACTGAAGACGGCCAATATTTTCACGACCATATTTTATCTTCGATTGATAACATTAAAGAAGATTCTTCAATCAAGGCAGTCCTGCTGACGATTGATTCTCCTGGTGGAGGGGTCTATGCGACACGGGAAGTCTATGATCGTATGAAAGAAGTCCAAAGTGAAGTCGACATTCCGATTTATGCCTCAATGGGGAGCACGGCTGCTAGTGGTGGCTATTATCTAGCCATGCTTGGTGAAAAAGTATTTGCTTCTAGTGAAACCTTGACCGGATCTATCGGTGTAATCATGAGTTCCTATAATACAGAAGGTTTGTTAGAAAAACTAGGTGTTAAACCTCAGGTCATTAAGTCTGCGGACATGAAAGATATTATGTCAAGTTCTCGCGAAATGACGGAGGAAGAGCGTCAAGTCCTGCAGTCTTATGTGGATGAATCCTTCCAACGCTTCGTCGATGTGGTGGAAGAGGGACGTGGTATGTCTGAAGACGAGGTCAGAAAGTTGGCGGATGGTCGTATTTACAGCGGTAGCCAAGCACAGGCTGTTGGTCTTATCGATGCAATCGGTTACCAAAAAGATGCTCTACAAGCATTAAGAGATGATTTTGATCTAGCTGATGCACAAGTCTTTACCTACACGACACCTGATTTAGGATTTGGCAGTTTATTCCCAAGTTTCTTGGGTCAATTGGGACTAAACTCTGAAGAAACACCAGCCAGTCAATTAAACCAAGTTATCGAAAAAATCGAATCGTTAGACGACATGACACTAGAATATCGCATGCAAGGAGGGTTCTAATATGGAACAACTTCCTCTTAAAAAATGGCCCAAGCAAGTTTTTGGCGGTTTTTGGATTCGTCTAGCTGCCTTTCTCATTGACAGCCTGCTCGTCAACGCCATTACTAAAATCCTACTCAACTTGTCTGTGCACCATTTTATCGCACCAACCGATGCCAGAGAACAATGGTGGTATTCTCTGATTAAACTCATCATTGTTTTAGCTTATTTTTCAGGAACCATGCTGTATTTCAAGGGGCAGACTGTTGGCAAGTACCTGCTCAACTTAAAAGTTGTCAATTTTAAAACAGGCCAGTCAGACGTGCAAACCCTATTGATTCGTGAATTGGCAGGGCGGACTATTCTCCACTTTCTGCCAATCGTGGCAGTCACGCTTATCTTTACACGGCATCGCCAACACCTTATGGACATGTTGTGTGATACCGTAGTGATTAATCTCAATCAGGTTGATTATTTTAAAAAAGCCCGTGAAGCTCAACTCATTTTACCGAGTGATCTAGCTGAACCAGCTTCTGTTAACACCTCCTTACTCTAGTCAAGCCTATTCTCAATAAGATACAGAGCATTAACTGTCATAACACTCTTTTTAAAACTGAGTACCTTGCTCAGTTTTTTTGAATTCTTAGAATTTTTCCATAGATTTGAAAGCGTTTTTATGATATAATTAGTTTAAAGTTTTAACCTTATTAGTTTTTTAAAACTAAGTTCGCAAAAGGGAGGTATCTTATGGCAAAAAAATCATTTTGGAAAAATGCGTTCTTTCCCCTGATGTCACTCGTGATATTTGCTACACTGTTCGCCAGTATGTTAGTCGTTCGAAGTGGTCTGCCTGCTAAACCGTTGATTTCATTTTCATCTGGGCTTTTAGCTTATTCCATGATGCTTACAGTTACATTTATGGCATCGCGTCCTCGATTTATCGAAAAACATATTGGATTGCCAAAAATGTATGAAATCCACGCGCTAATGGCTGTTGTCCTTTGTGTCACTGGCTTACTTCACGTTATCCTACAATGGAATGGATTTGCCAACATGTTTAACATCATTGACCAATCCAATCTTTCAACCACTGGTTTTATCGCTGTTTTTTCTCTTATTTTGGTCATGTTTACGGGAATCTTTTCACTGTCAGGCGTTTTTGTCAATCACAATCCTAAGCTCCGCGCTTTTAAAAACAAGCAAAACCGAGAAGCCAGTCTCTGGATTCACCGCCTCGCTATTGTAGCAATCATTGCGATTTACCTGCATATCTTCCTATTGGGGTTTGGCGGCATTTTCCAGTTGCTGATAACCGCATACACTGTCCTTGTTTTAGGATACTACGCCTACTGGAAATGGTCAATTGCAACTAGCGACAAGTATACCGTTTCGGTGATAGAACGCCTTCGACATGATGTGTGGCGTCTCGTTTTAACTCCTAAAAATGGAAAAACAAAACACTATCGTCCTGGTGATTATTTCTTTGTCCGAATGCTTGATAACACATTAACTAGGGAAGGTCATCCATTTTCAACGACCAGTGCCAATACGGATCAAAACATGGAATTCATGATTAAAGAAGATGGTGATTGGACCGGACAGCTAGATAAAGTCTCCGTCGGTAATACCGTTACTTTAGAAGGTCCTCATGGCAATTATTTCCCTGAGCGCCTTGATTCAGAACCAGTGGACACTAAACCATTTGTTCTCTTATCTGGTGGAATAGGTGTCACACCAAACTTAAGTATTGCTCGTCATGAACTCGCCCAGCATACGCAAAGAGAAATCCATTTTGTCTGGGGACTTGCTATTGAGAAAGATATCTTCCTCTTACAGGAGTTAGAAGAAATCAAAGCTAAAAATCCAAACTTCTCCTATCACCTCATTTTTTCGAACGAAGCTGTTGAAGGCTATGACCAAGGCTTTATCACTAGTGACTATCTCGCTAAAATCGGAGCCGATCTCTTCCAAACAGCAGAATTCTTTGTTTGTGGACCTCCTCCTATGCTAACAGCTGCTCAAGAAATGCTAGCTAAAGAGCAGGTAGATCCTGAACGCATTCATATTGATGAATTTGGTTTCTAAAGAAAAGCTTTCACCATCAATCATGCTGGTACTAAAGAGAACGAAATAGGCTGGACTTAGCGTCCGGCCTATTTGAGAGCGTAGACAAACCCTGTTTTCTGCATTATTGATTTTCAAAAGTTTGGCTAATGATTTAAAATAATGTTTTTTTAGTGAGAGAGGTAAGTTTCTGTCTTGATAAAAGAGCCTGAAACTATTACGTTTCAGGCTCTCAGAAGTTTTGGGGTGAAATAGTCCAGTGGACTATTTCAGGTCTGAGCTTGGAAATGAAAAAGCGAAGAAGGCTCAAAACTTAGGTTTGCTTTAACAGTCTGGGAGACTGTTAAAGGTTGGAAATAGAGCAAGCAATAGCTTGAGTCAGACGTCCAAAGGAAGTCGCTACCGTCCGTTATCACCTATGGAAAGTTTCAAAAGTAACTTTGTCTTCAATCTGAAATGAGGCTGGACTTTTCCCCAGCCTATTTTGGTACAGTTCTTGATTTCTTTGATTGACTATCTTGTGCGCCATCAGGAGAGAACACGAGACTCATTCTTGGTATGTAGCTTATTTGATCACTTCTAATCATTATTCCCAATAAAGTCCCATGAAATCATTCATTTCAGTGTAAGCTGTATCAATGCGTGCTTGTGTTTCGCTATCTAACGAGTCACGGTGTTTTCCGCCTGCAATAAAATCTTCCAATATCAGTGTCTGATAGTCATATAAGGCGTAACCTTCTGGAGAGTAACGCCCATTAGGCGTGCGTTGCACCCATGTTGGATGCGCCTTAGCCGTTTGAATGATTGTAGTCTCTCCGGTTTTTTCAAAGACCACATCCATCAATACCCCACGTTCTGTCCACTGGTAGTTGGCAACACCTTCCATGGTTTCCATACGTTGATTGGAGATGAAATTCCCCATTGAATAAATAATGAGTTTTTGTTGGCCATCTTTCTCAACCGTTTCAGAAGGTTCTGCTACGTGTGGATGTCCCCCAAAGACCACATCAGCACCCCAATCGATCATTTTGTGGTAAAGCGTAATCTGCTCTTGGGTCGGTTCTAGGCTATATTCAATGCCCATCTGAGGCATAATGATCGTCACATCTGCCGCTTGTTCGGCAGCTTCTATTTCTTTTTGCATCTGACCGTCATCCAAATTAGACAAATAATTTGCCTGTTCCTCAACCGATAAATTAGCCTCCATGCCATTAAATCCGTAAGCATAGGCCAGAATCGCAATTTTGATGCCATTGACTTCTTTGATTAGTAGCGGAGCTTCTGAACGATTCCCCTCTGGATAGACACCCACCGTGTCGATGCCAGCGTCCTCAAAGGCCTTGGCTGTTGACAGCAAGCCAGAAAGATAAGAATCTAAAATATGATTATGCGCCAAATCCATGACATCATAACCAGCATTCTTAATGGCGTCGACAACTTCTATAGGCGCATTAAAAAGGGGATATCCAGCTAAAGGGAGCTCTGGGGCAATCGTACCTTCAAAATCTCCAATAACCAGATCCGCTTGGTCAAACCAAGGTTTCACATATTCAAAATTCAGGTTGAAATCATAAGTTCCATCATCCTGTAGGGCGGACATATAGATGATATCATGGTACAACAAATCCCCATGAGCCATGACCCTGGCTGTCGTTTTCTCTCCCACCTCATCCTCTTCTGTTGTATCGCTTGAGACAGTTAAAGCCCCTCTAAAAACGACTTCGTCTTGTTGCCATTGGTGAAATAAAAAAGTGAATCCCACTAATAAAAAGGCCAGAAGGACTACTAACATCGAGAATGTTTTAGAATTAACTAAAGACTTTTGAGATTTTCTTTGACGTGACATAGGCTGTCTCCTTCGTTTAGTAACCTTATTGTAACAAATTTTACAAAAAAAGGCACTAGTAATAAAAAGGCTTTCAAGAATTGCCACGTTAAACAGAGTTAACGAACTGACCTACTGCCTAGGATAGTTCTTTCCCCTTTTCACCTTGACATTCTTCCTTAAACAAACTTCTTCAACTAAAACAAAAGGAATGGGACAAATAGAATTCTCCCATTCTTTATTTTTTCTTTTATTGCGATGAAAAGTTGACGCGTTCCTTAGTATTGGAAATTCGACTGATCAAGTGGTCCACTGAACCAACGACCGTTCAACACTTGTTCGTTTAAGGTTTTCTTCTGCTCAGCAGAAAGGCTATCATCGGCCTCCATTTTAGCAATAACGTCTTCAGCAGTCTCGCTGTCAGTCGTCATTTCAAGCTTGGCCTCAGACTTATCAGCATCTAAAAGGAGGACTTCTTGATTAGCTGCTGTCCAGACCGTCCAGTCTTTGCCAGGTTTACCGGTAGCAATAAAGTCTTTGAGATGCCCTTTAAAAGCCGTTGCTAGAGCAGCTTGGCCATCGTTATAAAACTCCTCACCGATTAAACTAGCATAGTTGGACGGTGTTTGGAGGAAGGGTTCAAAGACACCATGATAAGCTGACAACCCATTAGCAAGACTTGGTGTCACTTCAGCATTTGAGCCATAAGCAATCTCACCGACATAGATTTCTGATTGGTAGTGACCATCTAAGATACGGGCACTTTCAACACCGTTAGAGAGGCGGTAGAAATCGCCACCATAGTTGCGAGCATAGAGAAACTCAGCCATCTTGTCCTCATCTTTGGCAAGGTTACCGCTAGTAAAGTCTTCCATGAAGTACTTGTCAAAGGCTGTAAAGAGTGAAAACTCGCTGGTCCCTGTCACCAGCATCAATGGCACATCATTAAAGGTTGCCCCTTCAAAACCATCTTTTGGCAAGACGTGACCGTCTTTATAGAGGTGTGGGAAAACAGACATGCGGATGCTAGCATTACCCATCATTGGAGCCAAGCGGTCAGCCTCTAAGCCATGGAGATAGTCAGCTACTTCTTTGGCATCTGTCAGCAGCCAAGCCACTGCGTCTTCCTCAGTATCCTTGACCTTATCTTCAACTACTAATGGTGCAAACGCCTTAGCAAAGATCTCTTGACTTTCCGCTTCATCTGCTAGGGTAATCCCTCCACTAAAGGAAATTGCCTTGTTATATTTATCCTTAAACAGAGGCGAAATCAAGGTTGCCATCACATCACGACCACCCGCTGAGAAACCAACTAGGGTTACATTGTCCGCATCGCCACCGAATGTTTCAATGTTTTCATTGACCCAGTCCAGACCAGCTGCCAAGTCCAGCAAGGTATAGTTTCCTGAGTTTTCCTCATCCGTCCCTGTTTTAAGGGCTGGCAGTGGGTTAAACCCAAGCGCACCCAAGCGATAGTTGAGTGAAACATAGACTGCATTGACATCATTGACAAAGGTATTGCCCTTGATCTCCTGGGCTGTTCCTGATTGGTTGTTGCCTCCGTGAACAAAGACAATAACTGGCAGGTCTTTGGCATCAGTATCTGGACGGACGATGTCTAAGTTAAGTGCATCTTCTACTCCGATTTGTTCGCCATTTGAGAGTTGAAGAGCCGGCTCACCTGCTTTTGTAGCATCCAAGGTCTCCTTCCAAGCCTCAACAGGCTCTGGAGCCGTCCAGCGGTCCGTCACGTGGGCATAGGGAACACCAAGCCACTCGATAACCTTGTTTTCCTCATCTTTTTGCCCTTTCACAGGACCACTTTTAACGGTCTGTTCCACCTCTTGGTTAAAGGTTTCTTCAGGTGTTGCTGACGTACAACCAGCTAGAGCTAAAGTAGCTATCCCTAGAACGGCCGTCCATTTGCTTAAAAATTTTTTCATCATGTTCTCCTATTTGCTTTGCGCATTCATCCATTCGAAGATGTTGCTATAGGACGCTTGACTGTTCCCACCGAAGCTTGCATTGCTTGGTTGGTATGCTGAAGCCACATCTGAAGCCGCTTTAACAGCTTCAGTATCCTGAACGCCGGTCACTTGGTTATTGAAGAAGTAAATCCAAGACCAGTGGCCCATGTATTGGTTTTCAGGGATATCTTTGCCCTGAACGGTTTCATAGTAAGATAGCCAAGCGTTGTCTGCGCCAGCTTGTAAAAGTGCCTGATAGGTTGGCAGCACATAGCGATCGGGTAGGACGACTTCATCGTCTGCTGACATGACAAACCAAATTGGCAAGTTTTTCAACGTCGCTAATTTCTCTTCTGTGACAAAGATTTGCCCATTTGGAATAAAGCTAGCGGTTGTCCCGTCACTCGCTTCTTCCTTAGCATAAGTCCCGTCTGGGTTTCGTTGATAATCATAAAAAGAATAGGCTTCTGCTAATGGGTAGGCCGCTGCAAAATAGTCTGGGTACTCGATAGCCATGTTCATGGTCATGTAACCACCGTTTGAGCAACCGCCCAGATAGATACGATTAGTGTCCACATCTGGATTGCTAGCCACATAGGCCTCAATCGCTGCCATCAGGGCTTCTGTGTAACGGGATTTTCCAGCTCCAGCGCCATTAGTACCATCTCCCTCATCCATCCAGTAGGTCGGAGTTTGGACAGCCAGCACATAAGCCCCTTTTTCTGCCTCATCTCCTGTCGCACTGTAGTAGCTCTGGATATCATCCCGAGTTAGAGCGGTCACTTCATTGCCTAAGAGGGTGATGTCAATGTCTGTTCCGCCTTCTCCCTGGCCATGGAGCCAAATGACCAATGGGCTCTTAGCTACCGTTTCTTTCAAATGCTCTGGCTCATAGGCAGCATACTGGAGAATCAATTCTTCTGAGTTTCCTGTCAGCGGATTATTGTAATGCCCTTGGTGTTGCCCACGCACATTAAAGGCATCGGTGTCGTTCATGATTCGTTTGTTAATAGCGTCTGTACTGTAATCAAGGATCTTTCCAGCAACCGTGAGTCCTGATATCTCGATAGGGTATTCTGTAGCCCATTCGTTCATCATGGTGTCTAAATTAAAATTGAAGGGCGAGGCATTATCTGGCGAGGCAAAGCTATAGGTCACCTCTAAGTCCAAAGCAACGTATTTACTAGAAACATCAACCTTTTGCCCCTTCTCATCTGACAGATAAACTGCTGTCACCTGACGATCAACGCCCAAGGTTTTAACTGAGATGTCCTCTGCAGTCACATCTGACACCTCTTGATCCAGCTCAACCACAAGAGCAGAGACAGAAGGGCCCCATTCGTATCCTGTTACTTCGATTTTTGCGTCTTTTATGGTCACTTTACTGGTCTCTTTTTTACTGGCCTGACTACAAGCCACTAGCCCTAAAATGGCTGTCGCAGCTAATAAGTATTTCAACGTCTTTTTCATAAAAACCTCCAGTTATTAGTAATCGCTTACATTTTATAGCAAGAAAAAAGGTAGGCCGTTTCCGGCATACCTTTTTAAAGTTGTTATTTCACAATTTCTAACAAGTCATGTCCAGCTTGAACTGCTCCTGCCGTTGTCGCAGTCACGCTAGCAAAGTCTGCTGTGTTAGTTACAATAATTGGTGTGGTTACAGGGAAACCTGCCGCCTTGATCGCTTCGATATCAAATGATACAAGTGGCTGACCAAGTGTGACACGATCACCTTGTTTCACATGGGCCGTGAAGCCTTTTCCATCCAATTCAACAGTATCCATACCGATGTGGATCAAAAGTTCCGCACCGTTATCTAATTGAAGACCAATCGCATGGTTGGTTGGGAAAAGAAGACTCACTGTTGCATTAGCTGGTGCAAGCACTTCGCCGACACTTGGCTCAACCGCAACACCTTGGCCCATAGCACCCGATGAGAAGACAGGGTCTTTCACATCAGCAAGAGCTACCACATCACCAGTCAATGGGCTTGCCAAGATTGGTGATACTTCAGTTGTTGATGAAGCTTCCACAGCTGCAACAGGGGCTACTGCTTCAGCACTAGGCTTTTTTACAGGAGCCTCCGCTGGAGCTTCTCCGAAAAGATTTGGGACTGGTACAAGCATTTGAATGGCAAATGAAGCCACGATAGCTACTACTGTCAACCCAATAGCAATCATCATTTTGCTAGTATCCCCAGTTGCTGGATCTACCATTGCAGGGTATTGGAAAACTCCCATACCACCAATACTATATGATCCGACATTAAACATTTGCATCAAGGCACCAATAACAGCTGATACCACACATGAAATGTAGAATGGGGTTTTCATTGGAAGAGTAATACCATAGATTGCTGGCTCTGTTACACCAAAGATAGATGAAACGAAAGCTGGCATTGCAAGTGATTTAACTTTTTGTTCTTTCGTTTTGAGCATAATCGCTAACAAAACACCTGTTTGTGTAAAGTTAGGTAATCCTGCAGGTGATAGAATCGTTGAGAATCCATTGGTTGCGACATCCACAATAGCAAGTGGAACAATCGCCCAGTGAAGACCAAACATAACGAGAATTTGCCAAGAGAATCCAAGTACTGCACCATAGAGGATTGGGCTAAAGTTTTGAATAGCTTGGAAAGCTCCAGAAAGAGCATCAGAAGCAAAGTTAGCTACAGGTCCAACGACTAAGAATGTCAATGGCACAGTTACCAAAATAACAACAAATGGAACAACAAAGACTTTTACCACATCTGGTGTGATTTTCTTCATTTGTTTTTCAATGAGAGAGGCTACCCAGACTGCCAAAATTGCTGGCATTACAGTAGATAGGTATGAACCTGAAGATGGTAATGCAAATGGAATGCCCAATACCTTATCCAAACCAGCTTCTTGAAGAACTGCGATAGATCCCGGTAAAGTAGGATATACCAAGGCTGCGCCAATCGCTAGAGCAGTAAACTCATTCATACGGAATTTACGGGCTGCAGTTAATGCAATAAGTAACGGCAAGAATTGGAAGAATCCATCTCCAGCAGCATTTAAAATGACATAAAGTGCGCTGTTATCTGCAGTCATTCCCAAGCTTGATCCCATGATAGCGACCAAACCTTTGATGATACCGGCAGCAGCCAATGGCCCAAGGAAAGGTTGGAAGATACCAGAAACCAAGTCAACAAAACGGTCAAAAAGATTTCCTTTTGGTCCGTCGCCTTCATCGATATCAAGGCTACCACCTGCAGCCAATCCACCAACTTTGACAACTTCCTCGTAGACATCAGGTACATGGTTACCGATAACCACTTGGTACTGACCACCCGCTTTAACAACAGTCACGACACCGTCTCGTTGTTTTAGGTAGTCTGTGTCTGCCTTGCTTTCGTCTTTCAAGTCAAAACGTAAGCGAGTCACACAGTGTTTCAAACTGTTAATGTTTTCTTTGCCCCCAACGTGAGCAATGATATCTTGTGCTAATTCTGTATATTTAGCCATGAGATACTCCCCTTTAATTATTTTTTGATGGCTGATCACTGTTCTCTTCCGGTACCTGTCCGAGAAACAAAAGAAAAACCTAAATAAATATCAAACAATACACCTTCTGAGTTCTCTCAAAAAGTGGGTATTATTTCATATTTACTTAGGTTTTGCCTGCATGACCAGTAACAATCCATGAACTTATTCTATCACATTTCAAAAATAATGCAAGCGTTTTTAAAAAATTTTAAAAAAAATAGCAGACAGTGCCTTTTTCCCGATAATTTGTTAGACTATTAGTTAGTTAGATAAATTCAAAAATGATCTTTACCAAAGGAGTAATCCAACCATGAAAAAAATCACATCTACCATCTTTTTAGTGATGTTCGTTTTTCTCATAAGTGCTTGTCAGCAAGAATCCAAAACGGCTACAGAGACTGAAGTTCCTGTGACCGCTGACACCATTGATTGGTCAAAAACAGGACCAGATGCCAAAGAAAATCACATCACCTTTGAACAAGTCGTGCAAGATGTCGAAAATGGTGCGGTTTTTTATGACGTTCGCTCAGAAGAAGAATTTACCAAGCAAAATTTTGGCCTGACTACCAATTTTCCCATTACTGAGTTAGAGGCTGGCTACCTGCCTGACCTCCCTAAAAATCAGAAAATCTATGTGCATTGTCAACTTGGGATTCGGTCTGCAGCAGCTACTAAGATCCTTCGAGATGCCGGTTTTACAGCAGTCTATGATTTGGGTGGGTTGGCCCAGGTCGAAGCCATTGGAGGGCTACTGTCTTCTCCTTAAATAAACAAACCTTCAACAATGGTGGATCAAGAAGACCCACCAGACATAAAACTCCGTTTTCTTGATTGAAAACCTCCCCCCTAAAAAGGACTATTTAAATGATTGAACTCGTAGCATCTGATATGGACGGCACTCTTTTATCTGACCATGTTGCCATCCATCCTGACAACATCGCAGCTATTCAAGCATTAGCTATACAAGATATCCCCTTTCTCGTCTGTACAGGTCGAAACTTACAAATGGCCCAAGTTGCACTTGAGCCCTACAATATCATTTGTCCTAAGATATTATTAAACGGTGCCATTGTTTATGATGTTAATGACCAAATTTTAGAACGATCTGAGATTTCCAAAGACGATGCTCTGATCCTGCTCCAAAAAGCGACTGAGCTTGGATTGTGTGCTGAACTAATCACTGAAGAAGCAGTCTACATTAGTGAGCGTCAAGCGCGCCTAAAAGTTTTTAAGACAGATCTTTTAAACGAAAAACCTCACCTTTCAAGTGCTCAACTTGAAAAAGAAATTTTAGATATCGATGCCAAATTAATGGCGATAGAGGTTAGCTCATTTGACGATATTCTTAATGATCCTAATCAGCATGCTCTTAAAATTAGTCTCATGGACTCTGCTGGTCCTGACGTTTTTGGACCTATCATTACTTACATTAATGAGCATTTGCAATCTCTAATTGTGTCTTCTTCAGGGCGATCTAACATAGAAATCACGCATAAAGAAGCTCAAAAAGGGCTAGCTTTAGCTCGATATGCCTCAAGGATAGGTGTTAAGTTAGACAACTGCATTGCATTTGGAGACAACTTTAATGATGTTAGCATGCTAGAAATGGTTGGCCATAGTTTTGCCATGGGCAATGCTGAACCAGAAGTCAAAGCTCTTGCTCGCTACCAAACAGTTGCTAATATTGAAGCTGGAGTTGCTAAAGGACTTGCACAGCTTATCTCCTTATAAATTCTACCATCACCATCGAAATAACCCAAGAGGCCAAGGCATCCGCCTTGACCTCTACTGCATATTCAGTTGTATTTTAAGCCGAATCGATGAACGATAGACTAAACTATACTTTAACCTTGTTGATATGAAACAGCTAAGGTTTTTTCTAGATTAAACATTCTTTCATGGTAGCTTATCTACAAATCTCACAATTGTCTTTCGCTATTCTTATCAGAATCTCACGCTTTGTGTAGACGCTACTCGCTATTGGCTATAATTCTTATCTTGATTAATATTGTTACCTCCGTGACAGACTCTGTCGTCTGTTCCTTTTGGTAAAATGCCTGCGCATTTAACTTATAAATCTAGATTATGCTTTAAAACGTAGCGATAAACAATAGAGTTACTTTCCATTAATCATAAGGTAAACACCTTATCACTAAATGTAAATCTCAGTTGTCACCGTTCTTGTACCGACTCATATTCATCTTAAGCATATACATACCTCCAATAAATATTTTGTGCGATGTGAAGAGCCTCTTTCATTCGAGAATCGTCATCCTCTCCTCACCAAGCCTCTCCATAAGTGATATAAAATTGCCTAGGCCAGATAATCTTATCGTGTACTTGAATAAGGTTATCTTCTTTATGGTTTAATTATATCGCAAGCGCTTACAAAAGTCAAGGGTTTTGTGCTTTCTTTTTAAAATTTATTGAACAAAAGCTAAAAAAGCCGTCAAAACGGCTTTTCTTAGTCCATATAATGCAATTTCCCGCGGAAGTCTTCAATTGAGTCGTAACCTTTTTCAGCCATGATTGCCTTGAGTTCTGCTGTCACGCGCTCAAAGATTCCCACACCTTCTTTTTGCAACTGGGTTCCAATTTGGACCATGCTGGCACCACAGAGGATGTGCTCAAAGGCATCGCGACCTGTCAGAACACCACCAGTTCCGATAATCTGGATTTCTGGTTTCAACCTTTGGTAAAAGGCATGCACATTTGCTAGGGCAGTTGGTTTAATGTATTGACCACCTAAACCTCCAAACCCTTGCTTCGGTTTGATCGCCACTGTCTCGTCTTCAATATAGAGCCCATTTCCAATTGAATTAACACAGTTGACAAAGGTTAAGGGGAATTTATTGAAGATTGTTGCTGCCTGGTCAAAATGCACAATGTCAAAATATGGGGGAAGCTTCACACCCAGAGATTTTGTAAAATAGGTGAAGACTTCTGTCAGCAAATTCTCTGTTGTCTCAAAATCATAGGCAATTTGTGGCTTACCTGGAACATTAGGACAAGAAAGATTGAGCTCAATAAGGCCTTGATATGCAGATGCCTCTACTTTTTTTAGAATGGTATGTGTCTCATCTGGCGATAGTCCTACTAAGGATAGGAAAAACGTATCTTCTGGAGCTGTATCTTGCAACTCTAAGAGATAGTCTAAATAATAGTCCAGTCCTTGGTTGGGCAAGCCCATTGAATTGATTGACCCTAGAGGAACGTCATGATAACGGGGCTCTGGATTGCCAGCTCGAGATTCCAATGTCGCTGTTTTGGTAACAAAGGTCCCTGCAGCAGATTGCCGAACCGTTTCAAGTTCTTCTCGTGTCATGCAATAAACACCTGCTGCGTTCATGAAAACATTTTTAAACTGAAAATCTCCAATATGAGATGCTGTTGAAACCATAGTGCCTCCAAGTTCTTTTTTCTTTTTAGTATACCATAAGATAACAACTTTAGCTGGTATAAAACAGGCATAGCTTCATTGCCAAATGTTAAAATAACGTAAATTCTACTGTTCTTGAAAAAATAGCTAAATTTCAAGTAGAAGTTAGCCATTTTTAAGAAACTGTGCAGGAGACAAATAGTTCAGTATTTTCTTAGGATAATGATTGATCCAATTTT
>NZ_JAUSTM010000010.1 GCF_030812835.1 Streptococcus moroccensis | reverse complement strand
TGAACAAAGTGAAAGCCAGCGTCTTTAGGCGCTGGCTGGTGATGTGGGCTTATAGCCCCTGTTCAAACCACCCGTTAGACGGGTGGTCATGATTTTATGGTATAATATATAGTAAAGCATATACATATAGAAGAGGTCTTTAACAATGATAGGAGACAATTTAAGATCTTTACGCAAGACACATGACTTAACACAGCCTGAGTTTGCGAAGATAATTGGTATTTCTCGTAATAGTTTAAGCCGATACGAGAATGGCTCTAGTTCAGTTTCAACTGAATTGATTGATTGCATCTGCCAGAAATTTAATGTATCTTATGTTGATATTGTGGGAGAAGAAAAAATGTTAACACCTGTAGAAGACTACCAATTGACGTTAAAAGTAGAGATAATCAAAGAACGTGGGGCATCTATCTTGTCTCAACTATATCGCTATCAAGATACTCAAGGCATTGATTATGAGGATGAGTCTAATCCTTGGATATTAATTAGTGATGATCTATCAGATATCATAAATACAAAAATTTATTTAGTTGATTCCTTTGATGAAGTAGAACGTTACAATGGTTACTTAGATGGCATTGAGCGTATGTTGGCCCTCGCCAATCATCAGGTGGTGGCTTAATGGTATCAGAAGAATTTAGTCAAGACGAGTTTGATCTCGCCTTAAAACGGATGATTCGATCCTTGAGTAGAGGTAAGAGAACTACAGATAAGCCAGTGGCTATCTTACTTGGAGGGCAAAGCGGAGCAGGAAAGACTACCATACACCGGATAAAGCAAAAAGAATTTCAAGGAAATATCATTATCATCGATGGAGATAGCTATAGGTCATTGCATCCAAATTTTTTAGCCTTACAAGAAAGTTATGGGAAAGATAGCGTGGATTATACCAAAGGATTTGCAGGGAAAATGGTTGAGCACCTCATTGATGAACTCAGTAAACAGAGATACCATTTGTTAATCGAAGGTACACTGCGAACCACAGAGGTACCTAGAAAGACAGCTCAGTTATTGCAATCAAGAAATTATCAGGTCTCATTAGCATTGATGGCAACTAAGCCAGAGTTGTCGTATCTCAGTACGCAGATTCGCTATGAAGAGCTCTATGCTATTGATCCAACTCAGGCAAGGGCAACACCCAAAGAGCACCATGACGGCATTGTAGAGCATATAGTTGACAACTTACGAGAGTTAGAAACTCATAAAATCTTTGACCAGATTCAAATTTACCAAAGAGATCGACAATGTGTATTTGATACAGAAATCGATAAAGGTACAGCTACCGATAATATGAAAGAATGTCTTTTCGGAAAATGGAATAAGGTCGAGGAGGAAATGTTGAAGGTTGGGCAGGAACGGTTGAAAGAAATTGTTTTAAAAAATTATTAAGAAAGGACAGATTATTTTGAAAGGCTTTAATAATAAAATAAAGACAATTTATAAGGATTTAACTAGCTCAAAAGAGAAATTTGGAAGTTTTCATAAAGCGTTAAGAGATTATGTGAAGAATGAAAGATTTGTTTTAGAATTCAATATTAATGCTAAACTGACTTTTGGACATTTGAAGATTTCATAAAGGTCACCAGTACATTTGATACGAACACTTATGATGGTATATATAAAAACATGCTAGTTTGGCTTTATTTCTTTACGGGATTACGTGTTTCAGAAGGACTAAGTTTGATTTGGTCTGATATCGATCTCGAAAAGAAAATCATACATGTTCAATCTACTTTGGAGGATCTTGGTAATGGTGAGTATCGGAGAAAAGAACGAACTAAAACTGAAGCTGGCATGAGATTCATTGAATTGGATGATATGACTGTTCAAGTTTTGGAAAGTTGGAGAAATGTTCAAGTTAAAAGTGGAGAATCTGATTATGTTTTAGCTAGATTTGATGTACCGTTGCACAAAACAACCTTAACGCGTATATTACAACGGCAAGCAAAAATAGCAGGTGTTCCTGAAATAACTGGTAAAGGACTGAGGCATTCACATGATTCATTCATGATCAATGAACTTGGAAAAGATGTTCTTTTTGTAGCTGCTCGCTCTGGACGAGTTGACAAGGCTACAACATTAAATACGTATTCTCATATATATGCTAGTAAAAAAGCCACAGGTGGAAAAGATATTACAAACCATTTGATTGCATCTGGTTTTAAACCCCACTAAAACCCCACCATAAATAAAATTTAGACCTAAAATACTTGATTTTCAAGGAAAAAAATAACTATGCAACCGTAATTCTTAAATAAGCGTTACCACTAATAGCATAAAGCTCACCATAGGGTGGGCTTTTTGTGTTTTGCTAATCATTTTATGGTCGATATGTTTTTATTGATAATCCTCCTAAAAATTATAATATTGTTAAAAATTTTACAAATAAATATGAAAGCGCTATACTTAAGTTATCAATTAAAAGGAGAAACGAAAATGAAAATGAAATCTGCGGTTGTTTCAGCTCAAGGGCAGGACATCGAAATTATGGATGTTATACTGGATGAGCCCAAAGCCAATGAAGTCTTAATTAGGACTGTTGCGTCAGGGATTTGTCACACGGATATTGCTGGTCGTGATGCGGGTATGTCGCCCTATCCTGTCGCTCTAGGGCATGAAGGAGCTGGTATTGTTGAAAAAGTTGGCTCGGCAGTAACGACTGTTGAACCAGGAGACCATGTTGTCATTTCTTTTGGCTATTGTGGTCATTGCCGAAATTGTCGAACAGGTCATCCTGCTCTTTGTTCTGATTTGAATGTGTTGAATTTTGGCGGTGCTCAATACGACGGTACTCACCGTCACCATTTAGAAGACGGTAGTGATGTTCATAGTTTCTTTGGGCAATCCTCACTTTCCCAATATATTGTTGCTGATGAGCACGGTGTTGTAAAAGTAGACAAAGACGTTGACTTACGTCTCTTGGGTCCTTTAGCTTGTGGTCTCCAAACAGGAGCTGGAACAGTTCTCAATTACATTAAACCTGAATTTGGTTCTACCATGGTAGTTGCTGGAGTTGGTGGAGTCGGTCTTGCTTCCATTATGGCTGCCAAGATTTGTAACCTCAAACACATCATCGCTGTTGATATCCATGATAACCGCCTTGAATTGGCTAAAGAATTGGGTGCAACAGCTGTTATCAATAGTAAAACCATCTCAACATCTGTTGAAGAAGCTATCAGAGAGCTTGTTCCAGAAGGTGTTGATTACAGTATTGATACCACAGGCTACTCACCAATCATTAAGGAATTAATTCATGCTCTTAGACCTGCTGGAACAGCTTTGGTCATTGGGATGACGGGTGATTTGACCCTCAATATTCAGGCAGAATTGATGGGAGAGTCTAAAAAACTAGTTGGTCTTGTAGAGGGAGATGCTATTCCACAACTCTTTATTCCAACCCTTGTCGAATACTATAAAGCGGGCCTCTTCCCATTCGATAAAATGGTCAAATTCTATCCATTCGAAAACTTACAAGAAGCAGTAGATGCTATGCATGATGGTTCTGTCATTAAACCAGTTGTTACATTTGAATAAGTTTGCCAATTAACTTTAATAAATACAGAAAGAGGCTGGGACAAAAGTCCTAGCCTTCTAATAATTTATCACCAGTTAAACAAGACGCAGCGGTTGGGAGTAACACTCACTGGCTATGCCAGTTTTAGCGTTACCATCGAACCTATTCGGTTAACGATTTTGTCCCACTCCCCTTTTTGTTATCTTAAACGGGTGATACCATTTTAAAAAAGAAGCCACTATGGGTTGAAAAGACTTTTTGAGCGATGGATGGGAGCAGTCAAATAGTGACAAATTTGCTATAATAGACGTTAGTGAAAAGGATAGGAAAAGCGTTTTGATTCAATGACAGTTAGTCTGCTATCTGTATAATATGGCGAGCTTCCTTGTAAATGTATAGAGGAATCATAAAGTATTTGAAGGAAATAAGGGTGTCAGGTGACAGTTGGTTGGCTTTTTTAATGTCATAACGGATTGCCCTTGATAGGAAAGGATTTATAAGAAATGGCTACTATTCAATGGTTTCCAGGCCACATGTCTAAGGCAAGACGTCAGGTTCAGGAAAATATTAAATTTGTTGATTTTGTGACGATTCTGGTTGATGCACGTCTGCCGTTATCTAGCCAAAACCCAATGCTGACGAAGATTGTGGGGGATAAGCCAAAGATGCTGATTTTGAACAAGGCAGATTTAGCTGATCCACAGGCTACCAAGATTTGGCGCCAGCATTTTGAAAAAGAGGGGATTAAAACCCTTGCCATTAATTCTAAAGAGCAATCCACAGTCAAGCTTGTAACTGAGGCTGCCAAGGACCTGATGAAGGACAAAATTGCTCAAAAGCGAGAACGTGGCATTCAGATCGAAACCCTGAGGACCATGATTATAGGGATTCCAAATGCAGGGAAGTCCACTCTAATGAACCGTTTAGCTGGGAAAAGGATTGCTGTAGTTGGGAATAAACCTGGCGTGACTAAGGGTCAGCAGTGGCTAAAAACCAACAAGGATCTTGAAATCTTAGATACACCAGGGATTCTGTGGCCAAAATTTGACGATGACCGTGTGGCCTTAAAATTAGCTCTTACTGGGGCAATCAAAGATCAGCTGCTCCCTATGGATGAGGTAACGATTTTTGGGCTTGAGTATTTTGGAGAGCATTACGCAGACAGACTTCTTGAGCGCTTTAAAGGCCTTGATTTGGCCCAAGAAGCCCCTGAAATCATTATGCAAATGACCCAAAAACTGGGTTTTCGAGATGACTATGACCGCTTTTACAGCCTGTTTGTCAAGGAGGTCAGGGATGGTAAATTAGGGCGTTATACCTTAGATCGGATTGAGGACTTAGATGGCGACGATAGCGGAAATTAAGGCGGCTTTACTGGAGATTACGACCCTCGAGGACAGCCGATGGGCCCAGTACGAAACAGATCCTCGTTCAGGTGTTCAGGCAGCGATACGACAACGTCGCAAGGCTATTACAGCAGACTTAGCTGAGGAGGCTCGTTTGGAAAAGATGCTGCGCTATGAAAGATCATTTTACCAAGAAGGTTTTGAGTTTTTAGCTGGCATAGACGAAGTGGGGCGTGGGCCGCTGGCTGGTCCGGTTGTTGCAGCGGCAGTCATTTTACCGAAAAACTGTAAAATTAAGGGCCTGAATGACAGTAAAAAAATCCCTAAAACCAAGCACGAGGCAATTTATCAAGTGGTAGTAGACCAAGCTCTAGCTATAGGAATAGGTGTTATGGATAACAAGGTCATTGATCAGGTTAATATCTATGAGGCAACCAAGTTAGCCATGGAAGCGGCTCTAGAGCAATTAAGTGTACAGCCAGAGGCCCTGTTGATTGATGCCATGACCTTAGGCCGTGTCAATCTCCCTCAACAAGCCATTATCAAAGGAGATGCCAATAGCTTGTCTATCGCGGCAGCCTCTATTGTTGCTAAGGTCACTCGAGATAAAATGATGGCAGCTTATGACCAGCAGTATCCCGGTTATGGTTTTGCTCAAAATGCGGGTTACGGAACAGCAAGTCACCTGGAAGCCTTGAAAAACCAGGGTGTGACCCCGATTCATCGCGCAAGCTTTGAACCCATTAAGTCGATTTTAGGCAGGTAAACACATGCAATCGGAAAGAGAGAAGATGCTAGCAGGTCAGCTCTATGACACTAGTGATCAGGAATTAAGTCGTCTGCGTCTTGAAGCAAGGCAAAAAATGCAGGCCTTTAACAATGAGTTAGACGGTCAAAAGCGCTCAGCTATCTTAAAAGAGTGGTTTGGTTCAACTGGAGAACGGCTGTACGTAGAACCACAGTTTTCCTGTGACTATGGCTGTCATATTCATGTGGGAGAGAACTTTTATGCCAACTTTAATTGTACTTTACTAGATGTCTGTGAGATACGAATCGGGGATAATGCCTTACTAGGCCCAAATGTTCAGATTCTTACGCCACTTCATCCTTTGGAAGCAGGTCCTCGGATTTCAGGACTCGAGTACGGGGCACCGATTACCATTGGGGATAATGTCTGGATAGGTGGTGGCGCAATTATTTTACCCGGTGTGACCTTAGGAGATAATGTCGTTGTCGGAGCTGGAGCTGTTGTGACTAAATCTTTTGGTGATAATGTGTTGATTGCAGGTAATCCTGCTCGTATTATCAAGTCTATTGAGAATGGAGATCTTATGGTATGAAACAATTTCTAGGTATTGATGTGGGAGGGACTTTTATCAAGTCTGCCCTTGTATCAGAAACTGGCCAATTAGGGCAAGAAGATAAGGTGCTGACGCCTGATAATATAGCAGATTTTTTAGCCTGTCTCGATGAGTTAATCGAAAACCATCGGGAGCAGATCAGTGGTGTGGGGATTTCAGCGCCAGGTAGGATTGATGTGGATAAGGGGTACCTCTATGTCGGTGGTGCTCTAACTTACCTGAAAGACATCGCTATCAAAGAAGTGATTGAAACCAAGCATGGTTTGCCTTGTGCTGTTATCAATGATGCCAAGGCTGCTGTTCTAGCAGAGCATTGGTTGGGCAACCTTAAAGGAGTGTCTAATGGTGCTGCCTTAGTTCTTGGAACAGGCGTTGGCTCAGGCATCATCCTTAAGGATGAGTTGCTGCAAGGCTCACACTTCCAAGCTGGGGAGCTTACCTTTAACCTCAGATCACCAGGCCCGATCACTTGGCAGAACATGAGTGGGTCAGCGGGCTCGGCTGTCGGCTTCATCAAGCGGGCTGCAGAGTGTTTAGGATTAGAGAACACTAGCGATGGTCAAGCTGTTTTTGAAGCGCTAAAGACAGGTCAGCATCCAGAAGTGCAAGAGCTTTTTGAAAACTACTGCCGAGAAATTGTCTTCATCCTTTACAATCTTCAGGCGGTGGTTGATGTGGAAAAAGTGGTGATCGGGGGTGGCATCTCCAGTCAAGACCTTCTCATAGATACCATCAGAAAGATTTATCTAGATTACAAACGGGGGTCAGAAATCTATGATTTCATGTTTACAGACTTGGTCATTGAACCGTGTGCATTCCGCAACGGTAGCAATCTTCTAGGAGCCGTTTCCCTCTTGATTCGCTAGTGGTTTAACATAGGTTAACCCAATCCATTTTAGGATAGCTTTTCGTCATCCTTTTGGAACATCTCGGATAGACTGAAGCCGTTTTTATAACATTTAAGAGCAGAAAAACCTTTTTGAATGGCAAAAGGTTTTTCTGGCTCTTTTTTTCGAATAAAGAAGTGGAGGACTATCATGAAAGCATTTGATATTTTTAAGTGGAAGCAGGCAGGCCTGACAAATCTGCAAATTAACAGAGTACTTACTTATGCACAAAAACAGTCGAAAACCTTGTCCGACCGAGACATTGCTATCGTCTCAGAAGTGAAGAACCCAGCTGTGATTCTAGAGCATTATCGCAATCTGGATACAGACAAATGCCGTGAGCAGTTCGGGCGATTTCCCTCGGTATCTATTTTAGATGAGGCCTATCCTTTAGCATTGAGAGAGATTTACAACCCACCGACCCTGCTCTTTTACCAAGGCAATCTGGACTTGCTTCAAAAGCCCAAACTAGGAATTGTGGGGAGCAGAAAAGCCAGCCAAACAGGGACTAAATCTGTCCAGAAAATCATCAAGGAATTGAAGAACCAATTTGTCATTGTTAGTGGCTTGGCGCGTGGTATTGATACGGCAGCCCACATGGCCAGTCTCAAAAACGGTGGCCAGACCATTGCAGTGATTGGTACAGGCCTAGACGTTTTTTACCCCAAGGAGAATAAGGAACTTCAAGGATACCTAAGTAGGAACCAATTGGTCTTAAGCGAATACGAACCCGGCCAACAGCCGCTGAAATTTCACTTTCCAGAGCGAAATCGCATCATTGCGGGCCTTAGCAGTGGGGTGATTGTTGCTGAAGCCAAGATGCGTTCAGGGAGCTTAATCACCTGTGAGCGGGCCTTAGAAGAAGGGCGCGATGTCTTTGCCATACCAGGTAGCATTCTGGATGGTCAGTCAGATGGCTGCCATCACCTGATCCGAGAAGGGGCCAAGTGTATCAATTCTGGACAAGATATTTTAAACGAGTACAGCTACTAGCAAGAAAGACTGGTTTCAGTCTTTTTTTCTGGCCAAAATCATGCTATAATGAAGCTTAATATCACAGTGAGAGAGAATTATGGCAGATCAAAAAATCGTATTTAAGGTAGGGACTAGTTCCCTAACCGATTCGGATGGCAATTTGGTGCCAGCAAAGATTGAAAAAATAACGCGCCAGTTGGCGACTTTGCATAGAAAAGGCTACCAATTGATTTTGGTAACCTCTGGGTCTATTGCGGCTGGTTTTAGACGATTAGGCTTTGACAAACGACCGACCCGTATCGCAGAAAAACAAGCCTCTGCAGCAGTAGGGCAAGGTCTATTGATTGAAGAATATACCAAATATCTGCTACAAGACGGTATCGTATCGGCTCAAGTCCTCTTAACCCAAGACGACTTTGCGGATGCTAGACGCTACCAGAATGCTTCTCAGGCCATGCAGGTCTTGTTAAAGCAAGGCGCTATTCCCATCATTAATGAAAATGATATGATTGCCGTCGAGGAAATCAAGGTTGGAGACAATGATACCTTATCTGCCCAAGTCGCGTCCCTTCTTAAGGCGGACTTGCTGGTTCTCTTGACAGACGTGGATGGCCTATATACCGCTAACCCTACGACAGATCCCGATGCGCAGCACATCCCTGAAGTGAAGCAGATTAGCGATGATTTACAGGCGATGGCGCGTGGGGCTGGTTCGGCAAACGGGACTGGTGGCATGATGACCAAGATTCAAGCAGCAGTTCTTGCTACTCGTTCAGGTGTACCTGTTTATATTTGCTCATCTGCCTCAGAAACCGCCTTGATCGATGCAGTTACCCAGTCTAATAAGGGAACACTCTTTCATGCCGATACCCACAAGCTTAATCAACGCAAACAGTGGTTGGCCTTTTACGCGAGAACAGACGCAGCGGTCTACTTGGATGAGGGAGCTAGCCTTGCCATGACAGAACATGGTCGAAGCCTCTTAGTCTCTGGTGTTAAAGCTATGGAAGGTGAATTTAACGAAGGGGATATTGTGTCTGTCTTTAGCCAAAAAGACCAAAGCTTAATTGGCAAGGGCCGTGTTAAACTGTCCTCAACTGACTTAAAAAATAAGATGACCCAGCTCAATCCAGAAGGGATTTTCATACACCGTAACGATTGGGTGAGCCTGTAAAGGGGGAGAAACGATGACAATTTCAACTCAAGAACTATTAGATACCTTGGTGGCTCATAAAAAGGCCATCAACTTTGCGACAACAGACCAAAAAAACCAGGCCCTAGCTGAAATGGCCGATAGCCTCGAAGCAGCTAGTTCCGAGATTATTGTAGCCAATGAGCATGATATGGCAGATAGCAAAGGTCAGATTTCAGAGGTTATGCTAGACCGCCTCATGCTCAATCAAGAGCGGATTAAGGAGATGGCTGATGGTATTCGAGCTTTGATTGACTTGCCAGATCCAGTAGGGCTAGACCTTTCTGATGAGACTTTGGAAAATGGGCTACAGATTGTTAAAAAATCTGTGCCCTTTGGTCTAGTGGCCATGATTTACGAAAGCAGACCTAATGTCACTTCAGATGCGGCAGCCTTGGCTATTAAAAGCGGGAATGCATGTATTCTGCGCGGTGGCAAAGAAGCCTTCCAATCGGCCAATGCCATCGTCACAGCATTAAAAGATGGCTTAGCAAAAGCGGGTATCTCTCCAGAAGTCATCCAACTGGTCCAAGACACCAGTCGCCAGTCTGCAACGGAGCTCATGACGGCCAAAGGCAAGGTAGATTTACTGGTGCCCCGCGGTGGCGCTGGTCTGATTCAGGCGGTAGTTGAGAATGCGACGGTGCCCGTCATCGAAACGGGAACAGGTATTTGCCACCTCTACGTGGACGAGTCTGCTGACTTAGACAAGGCCTTAGCCATTGCCATCAATGCCAAAACCAGTCGCCCATCTGTTTGCAATGCTATAGAAGTACTTTTGGTCCATGAGGCAGTAGCAGAGGCTTTCTTACCCCGCCTTGAAGCGATTTTGGCTGGCCAAGTGGCCTTTAGAGCGGAAGTAAAAGCTAAAGAGTTTCTAACGACAGCTAGTCTTGCGGGTCCAGATGATTTTGACACCGAATTTTTAGATTATGTTCTAGCGGTCAAAGTTGTAGCAAGCACTTCTGAAGCCATTGAGCACATTGCTCAGCACTCAACAGGGCATAGCGAAGCTATTATCACTGAAACCAAAGAGAACGCCGATCAGTTTACCCTACAAGTCGACAGCGCTGCGGTCTATGTCAACGCCTCAACCCGCTTCACCGATGGTGGTCAGTTTGGCTTGGGCTGTGAACTTGGGATTTCCACGCAGAAAATGCATGCCCGCGGTCCGATGGGACTACATGAAATGACAACCTATAAGTACATTATCACAGGTGATGGACAGGTAAGGGGGTAACACATGAAAATCGGTTTTATTGGCGTTGGTAACATGGGAGCATCCATTGCAAAAAGCATAGACGCTGCTAAGTGTACCCTTTATTTATCCAATCATAACCTTCAAAAAGCAGAGGAGTTGCAAGCTCATATTCCAAACGCTGTTTTAGCGTCAAATGAAGAAATCGCAGAAACCTGTGACATGATTTTTCTTGGGGTGAAACCCTATCAGGTCACAGAGTTGTTGAGAACTTTAGCGCCAGCTATTGCTCAAAACAAAAAGGCTCTCTGGGTCTCCATGTCTGCAGGATTGCCCCTTTCCAAAATAGCAGAGCTGTTACCAAGTGAAGCGGGACTAATTCGGATGATGCCCAACACGCCTGTTGCGGTTGGGCAAGGCATGACGACGTATTGCCTAAGTGACAGTGCGCGTGCTGAGCGGGACAATCAGCTCTTTACAGAAGTCATGGCCAACTCAGGCAAGCTCCTTGCACTGCCAGAAAGCTCTATTGATGCAGCGACTGGTATAGCAGGCTGTGGGCCCGCCTTTGTCTTTCAAATGATAGAGGCCTTAGCAGACGCTGGCGTGCAAAATGGCTTGCAGCGGGCAGATGCTTTAGAACTCTCAGCCCAGACCTTGCTTGGTGCGGCCCAGCTCATGTTGGAGACAGAGACACACCCAGCTGTTCTCAGAGACCAAGTAACCTCGCCAGGCGGTTCAACTATCGCTGGCGTCGTTACTCTAGAAGAAAATGGTTTCCGTCACGCTACCATCTCAGCAGTTAATGCTGCCATTGAGCGGACTAGAGCATTAGGCAACTAGTAGATAAAGTAAAAAATTTTTTTCGCATTATGAGGTAAAGTTATGGTATTTGAACTATGCTGAAACGTATTAATAAAAAAATATGCTTCTTAATTCCCGACCTTCTGCAAAATTTCACTATTTAGATCATAGATTACAATACTTTTATAGTTAAAAATATGAATAAATAAGTATCTACAAATTTTTGTAGATGCTTTTTAAATAGGTTGACTTATGCGCATAATACGTATATAATGAAGGAGAAACATGCCATTAACGGGTAAAGAATTAGCAAAGATAGCCATAGAAAATGGATGGGAAGAAGTCCGAGTAAAAGGAAGTCATCATCATTTTAAGAAGGATGGTATTCCTTATCTAATTACCATTCCCATTCATGGTAATAAGGATATAAAGTCAGGGTTGGAAAAGAAAATATTAAGAGACCTTGGTCTGTGAGGGAGGTAATTATGTTAAAATCATATCCAGCTGTTTTTCACCAAGAAAACGACGGAACGTTTTGGGTTGAGTTTCCTGAATTTGGCGGGGGAACACAAGGACAAGATATTGAAGAGGCAATGAAAAACGCTAGAGAAATGTTGGAGGGATTATTAGCATCCTATCTTGATGATGGATTGACGTTACCGAAACCAACTGATATAAGAAGTCTAACAGTAAAAGATGGTTTTGTAACTCTTGTGCAGGCTGATCCGAGGCCTTTTTTAAAAAATAATAAGGCCATTCGTAAGAACGTAACAGTGCCAGAATGGCTTGTCAAAATGGCTGATAAGGAAAAAGTTAATTATTCTGAAATACTAACTCAAGCGCTAGAGAAAAGACTGCAAATTTAAACCATTCATAAAGTAGAAATGTCTTAAAAACATTGATTTTAAGCAATATTTTCAATTTACTGTTATTAGGAAATAGTCTTCTTCGAAACAGTGTGATAAAAAACTTAAGTGAAAATACTTTATAACTTCATAGAGCTGTGTTGTTTCGAATGGTTCCATATACCCAACTATCTCAGCAGTTAATGCTGCCATTGAGCGGACTAGAGCATTAGGCAACTAACCTGACTTAAAAGGCCTCTCGTTCCATAGGGGACATCGAGAGGTCTTTTTGATTTTCTTTTCGCATTAATCGGCGCTTCGTAACGCCTTTTCATCGGAGACATTATCTTTGTTTTGATCGAAATCGTCTTTGATCCGACTTAGCATGTCTTGATCCAATTCAGAGGATAATGCCTCTAAGCATAAGCTATAGCTATACTGAAAGAATTTCTTCACTTCCGCCTGAGCACTCTTGTCTGAAATCATGTAGATGAGGTAAATGCTTTCTAAGATGGCTCTAGCTACAGCAGGGTCTGATTTTCCATAAAATAAAATTTGGTTGAAGGTCAGATACATTTCTTCTTCCACAGAATAAGAATGGTACACGACTTTGGCATTGTCATTAGATGCTAGGAGGATGAAGTGATTTTGACTGGAGAAAAGCTTTCCAAGGAGTAGGGCTAATTTATTGATACAGATAATGGCAGTGTTGGGGTCATTCACCCCTGGACTAAGGGCTTTCAAGGCGATTTCAATGATATTAGTAATTTCAAAATGGTAATCTTGGCTTTCATTTTTTACGGTATTAAACACTAGGGCATTTGAAATCTTTTTAGCCAGTTCGATTTCTTCTTCATGGGACAACTCATTTTGGTTGAGAAAATTTAAGGTAGCGATGTAAACACCCCTTGGAATGTATTCACCGATCTTTTTCGTAATGACCAGTTCGCAAGGGATATCCTTTAAGGTTGTGAGGAGGGCTTTATGATCGATATGGTAGAGATAGCCTGTTGATTGGCCAAATATGTTAAGTTTTGATTGGAATTTTTCAGCATCATATCGTTCAGAGGATTTACGTTGCTCAGCTTCTGTGATGATTAAACGGTCCGCCTGAGCAAAGACATTATCAATCACATTGTCATACTTGATGTCCCGCAGCACCCGCCTGACGAACAAGACAAACGCAATCATAGATGTCACGGCGTAAAAAATAGCGATTGTACCTGAAATAACCATCACATCTTCAGAGAGATTTTGCAAGAAGAAAAGGGCTAAAACAGTGTAAAAGAAGCCACCAATAAGAACTCCGAACAGACTTAAAACATGTGGTTTATCGATAAAGTCTTGAACGATTCGTGGTGTAAAGGAACTGGAATAATAATTGAGGATCGTTAGAATAGTGGTTAGGGTAAAGGTCGTAACTGTTAGGAAGACCCCAGATAGATTGGATAAAAACGAGGTAGAGACATTGGTTGATAGCAGTAAAAAATCAGGCAAATAAGTCTTTAAACCTGGGAGATGATAGTCAAACAACCAAGTGATTAACAGCAAGACTACTGATAACAAACTGTAACTAATAATACGGATAAAGTTTCTGTTGTTAAAGTAACCTAGTTTAATCTTTTGTATCATGTTTAGTCTTCCTTTCCTTCCTAATCATTGTTAGGCTTTATTTATCATATCATAATCGAAACTAAAAAGGAATTCCCCATTTTTCACCTGTCTGATCGATTCATGTTATAATAGAATGGATTGAAATGAGAAAAGTGGACAAGAATGATAAAGACAAAATATGACTGGAAACTGTCACCAACGGTGGTAGATACTTCCTTTTTGAAAATGGCCAAAAAGAAAGGGCTAGACGAGTTATCAGCACAGTTGCTATATGCGCGTGGTGTTAAAGATGAGATGCAGTTACAGTCATTCTTAACCCCGTCTATTGAGGACCTCCATGACCCCTATCTCTTACAGGATATGGAAAAAAGCGTTGCTAGGATTCGCCAAGCAATCGAAAATGGGGAGGGGATCTTAATCTATGGGGATTATGATGCTGATGGCATGACCAGTGCCAGCATTGTAAAAGAAACCTTGGATGAGCTTGGAGCTGAGAGTATCGTTTACCTGCCTAATCGCTTCACCGACGGGTATGGCCCTAATCTCAGTGTCTACAAGTATTTCATTGAGCAAGAAGGTATCAGTCTTATCCTTACAGTCGATAATGGTGTTGCAGGGCACGAGGCGATTAGCTATGCGCAAGAGCAATGTGTGGATGTGATTGTGACGGACCACCACAGTTTGCCTGCCGAGTTGCCAGAAGCTTTTGCAGTGGTCCATCCAGAACACCCTGATGCAGATTATCCTTTTAAACACTTGGCAGGGTGTGGGGTTGCATTCAAATTAGCCTGTGCCCTTTTAGACGATGTCAATATGGAACTGCTAGATCTTGTTGCTATTGGAACGATTGCTGATATGGTCAGCCTAACCGGTGAAAATCGGATCCTGGTCAAGTATGGGCTTGAAGTCCTCAAAAGAACACAGCGCCTTGGCTTGCAAGAACTAGCCCAATTAGCAGGCCTTGACTTGGCAAACCTAACGGAAGAAACGGTAGGCTTTCAAATCGCACCGCGTCTCAATGCTCTAGGTCGTTTGGACGATCCCAATCCAGCTATTGAGCTCTTAACAGGTTTTGATGACGAAGAGGCACGAGACATCGCGCAACTGATTGAGGATAAAAATACGGAACGTAAGGCTGTGGTTCAGGCCATCTATGAGGAAGCAAGAACCATGGTTAATCCAGATAACCCCGTTCAGGTATTGGCCAAAGAGGGCTGGAATCCAGGTGTTCTAGGGATTGTGGCGGGGCGTCTTCTCGAAGAGTTCAATCAGCCAGTAATTGTTCTCAATAGTGCTGATGGTCTGGCTAAGGGATCTGCAAGATCAACCGAAGCCGTGAATATGTTTGAAGCGCTTAGCCCGCACCCAGAACTTTTTGTTGCTTTTGGTGGCCATGCGGGAGCGGCAGGGATGACCCTAGAAATAGATAAACTGGAAGACTTGGCGGAAGTTCTTGGAAACTTTGTCAAAGAAACTGTCGGTGATAAGAGGCAAAAGCCTAAACTTTTCCTTGATGAAGCCCTCGAGTTATCACAGTTGACCTTGGAAACGATAAAAGGCTTAGATAAGCTAGTCCCCTTTGGGATGGACAATAGACAGCCTGTTTTCTACCTCCAAAACCTGAAAGTGGTCTCTGCTCGTGTTATGGGACAAGATAATAGTCATCTCAAGTTTAGAGTCAACCAGGCTGGCACAGAGCTGGACGTGGTTGCCTTTGGACAAGGGTCACAGGTCAATGAATTTCTGCAGGTGAAAGATTTGGAACTGGCTGTGACCTTATCGGTGAACCAATGGAATGGCAATACGAGTGTCCAGTTGATGCTGGTCGATGCGCGTGTGTCGGGTGTTCAACTCTTTGATATTAGGGCTAAAAATCTCCCTATCCCTGCAGGTGTTCCTGCTATTTCAAATCAGGCTGATGAGGATGTAGCAGTGGTCATTGACGTTCCTGAGTCTCTGGAAATCCTTCAGGATCTTTTTGAGGGGCGTGAATTTCAGGCGATTTATTTTAAAAATGATATCAAGAAAGCATACTACTTATCAGGCTACGGAACCAGAGAGCAGTATGCTAAATTTTACAAGACCATCTACCAATACCCCGAATTTGATGTTCGCTATAAACTTGGCGAGTTAGCCAATTACCTTAAAATTCCTCAGATTCTTCTGGTAAAAATGGTCCAGATTTTCGAAGAGCTTGGGTTTGTGACCATCTCAGATGGTGTGATGACAGTCAATAAAGGGGCAGCCAAACGTCATTTCGAAGAAAGCACGATCTATCAAGCCCTTCGACAAGAAGTTAAATTCCAAGAATTAATGGCTCTAGGAACGGTTCAGGAAATCTACCAAGCCATTAGGGCTAAAGAGGTGGCTCCTGAAGAACCTGCTTCTGGAGAAGATGCGTAGAGGAGGTGAATCGATGAGCCTTCAAGAATATATCACCAAGACAGAAGAGTTTGTGCAGAGCCTGTTTCAAGATGATGCCAGTGGCCACGATTGGTGGCATATCGTTCGCGTCAGAGATATGGCTTTGCGCCTGGCCCAGGCTGAAGGCGCCGATTGCTTTATCTGTCAGATGGCAGCCCTTCTTCATGATGTGGCGGATGACAAGTTAAATAGCAGTGAGGAAGTGGGTCTTAAAAAAGTAGATGACTTCTTGTCGCAGCTCGGTCTTCCTGAAAGAGATCGCAGTGCTATATTAGACATCATTGCCAACATGTCTTACCGGGGTGGCCAAAAAGCTCAGAAACCGCTGAGTTTGGAAGGACAGTGTGTTCAGGATGCTGACCGTCTGGATGCGCTCGGGGCTATCGGAATCGCCAGAACCATGGCTTACTCTGGACACAAGGGGCGCCTCATTCATGATCCTGCTTTGGAACCAAGAGCGCAGATGACGCTAGCAGAGTATCGATCTGATGGCGGCACGGCTATTTTACACTTTTATGAAAAGCTTTTGAAGCTTAAAGACTTGATGAATACAGATATGGCCAAAACGTTAGCAGAGGGACGCCATGCTTTTTTAGAAACCTACTTAGAGCAATTCTACGCCGAATGGCGGTCGGAACGCTAGAAACCTAACCTTAGCCCATTTTAAAAGAGAAAAATAAGCTAACCGGTTAAAAGTATGCTATAATGGTTTGTAAAAACTTTTTAAAAGAGAGATAACAAATGAATTTAAAAGACTATATCGCCCGCATCGATAATTACCCTGAAGAGGGCATTGTTTTTCGAGATATTAGCCCCCTGATGGCTGATGGGAATGCTTACAGTTATGCGATTCGTGACATTGTACAGTATGCGACTGATAAGGAAATCGATATGATTGTCGGTCCTGAGGCGCGTGGGTTTATTGTGGGTTGTCCTGTAGCCTTTGAGCTTGGTATTGGGTTTGCCCCTGTTCGTAAGCCTGGGAAATTACCTCGTGAAGTAATTTCTGCTACTTATGAAAAAGAGTATGGAACAGACACTCTATGCATGCATGCTGATGCCATTAAACCTGGGCAACGCGTCCTAATCGTTGATGATTTGCTGGCAACTGGTGGTACGGTGAAAGCCACAATTGAAATGATTGAAAAATTGGGTGGTATCGTAGCAGGCTGTGCCTTCTTGATTGAATTGGATGACCTTAATGGCCGTGAAGCCATTGGGGACTATGATTATAAGGTACTTATGCATTATTAAGAAAAATAAAGGTAGGAAGCCGATGACTGAAGAAGCAAAACTCGTCAAAGCACCCAAGGTCATGTCTGACCTTCGGCAAGATATCGTGAAAATGCCTAAGGCGATTTGGGACTGTTCTGGGATAAAGATTTATGGACGTTTGATTCGAGCGGTTATCTTCACGACTGATGTTGCCATTATTGCGAATACAAACGCGGATGCGGTTTTGGCAGTCTATCCATTTACACCGAGCCCTGCCATTGCTAAAAGTATTATGTCAGTGGCTAATATTCCTGTCTTTGCAGGTGTTGGTGGTGGGTTGACCAAGGGCTATCGCTCTGCCAATATGAGTTTGTTTTCAGAATCTGAAGGCGCAATGGCAGTAGTAACGAATGGTCCGACCAGTGTTGAAACCATTGAGCGAATGAATGAGATGATTGATATCCCTATTATCTATACCGTTGTCTCAGAACACTCTGATATTGCTTCGCGCCTTAAGGCAGGTGTTGATATTTTGAACATTTCAGGTGGCGAGCGTACGATTGAGATGGTAGCCAAGATTCGCCAACAATTTCCTGACGTGCCGATTATGGCGACAGGTGGTCCAAATGAAGAGACCATCCGAGCTGTTATTGCTGCTGGAGCTAATGCAGTAACCTACACCCCACCAAGCAATGGTGAACTTTTCAAACACAAGATGGAAAAATACCGTCATCAAGAAGATGAAGCCCATCGACAGGACTAACACCGAATGCCAAACAAATAAGGGAATATAGGTTAAACCTATACCTCCTTCTAAAAATTACCTGTTTGAAATGGCTGGGAAACTGCCTTATAATAAAGATAATGTTTCGATAGAATGAGGGGGAAGAATACCATGCCTATAAAAATTGATCAGGGATTGCCAGCTGTTGAAGTGCTTCGGTCCGAAAATATTTTTGTCATGGATGATCAAAGAGCAAATCATCAGGATATTCGCCCTTTGAATGTTTTGATTGTCAACTTGATGCCGACTAAGATTGTGACAGAAACCCAACTGCTGAGACTTTTGGCTAATACCCCATTACAACTCAATGTTGATTTTCTCCAGATGGTCAGCCATAAGTCAAAAAATACAGCTGTTGATCATTTAACAACATTTTACAAAACCTTTCAACAGGTGAAAGACCATTACTATGATGGCTTAATCATAACCGGAGCTCCAGTGGAAAATCTGCCATTTGAAGCGGTTAATTATTGGGAAGAACTGGCTGAGGTCATCAAGTGGTCTAAAAGCCATGTGCATTCGACGCTTCATATTTGTTGGGGCGCGCAAGCAGGTCTATATGCGCGGTATGGGATTGACAAATCTCGGTTGTCTTCTAAATTATCCGGTATTTTTAGGCAAGAGGTCGTCCAACCTACGAATCCTCTTCTGCGAGGGTTTGACGACGCTTTTTTAGCGCCTCATTCCCGTCATACAACAGTCGACCCAGAGGCAATCTTAGCCATTGATAATCTTGAAGTACTGGCAGAAGGATCAGATGTTGGTCTCTCTATTTTAGCTTCAAAAGACCTCCGAGAAGTCTACAGTTTTGGACATCTGGAATATGACCGCGACACATTAGCTAAGGAATACCAGCGGGATTTAGCGGCTGGCCTCAACCCACAGGTTCCTGTCAATTATTTTGAAAACAATGACCCCAACCAAAATCCTCGGTTGCGTTGGAATTTAGCAGCAGCTCTCTTCTTTAGCAATTGGATAAATTACGCGGTCTACCAAGAAACACCTTTTGACTGGCAAATTGCCCAGTCCGATCCCCTGTTTTTTGCAGGATTATAAAGAGGGATTATGACATATTTACAGCAGTTTAAGTTAGGCAACCTGGTATTACCAGCTGCCTTGCTTTTTCATTGGAAGACTATTTTTTCGTCAACAGATGATTTCTTAGTCTGGCAATTTTTCTTTTATCAAAACACCTCAAAGCTTGAAGAGTTGGCGCCAAGCACGATTGCAGAAGCTACTGGAAAAAGTGTAGCTGAAATCAATCAATCCATTTCCAATCTCCAAGAAGCAGGACTTTTGGAATTTAAAACGATTGAGTTAGGCGGGGAGATTGAGATGATCTTTGATGCTATGCCAGCCTTGGAAAAGCTTGATGCAATACTAACTCCCAAAGACGAATCCCCTTCTCTGCAAAAACCCAATACAGTTAAAACACTGGTAGAGGACTTCGAAAGAGAGTTGGGCCGTCTTCTTAGTCCTTTTGAGATTGAAGATTTGCAAAAAACAGTAGAGGAAGGGGTTTCTGCTGACCTTGTTAAAGCAGCGCTCAAGGAGGCTGTTTTTAATGGCAAAACCAATTGGAAATATATCCAAGCGATTTTACGGAATTGGCGGCGTGAAGGAATTACCACTGTCAATCAAGTCGAAGCCAGACAGGCTGAACGTGAGGCTCATTACCAACCGCAACCAACGGCCAATATGGCTGATTTTCAAGCAGCTTTAGATGTGTTTAAGGATTAAAATGGAAATAGTATCAGAACGTTTAAAAAAGATTGCAAGCTTTGTTCCAACAGGGACAAGGCTTTTAGATGTGGGGAGTGACCATGCCTACTTGCCACTTTATTTGATGGCTCAAGATCAAATCTCTTTTGCTATAGCGGGGGAGGTTGTTGATGGACCCTACCAATCTGCTCGACGTCATGTGGCAGATTCAGCATACCATCATGCCATTGACGTGCGTCTGGCTGATGGTCTCTCTGCTATGACAGAAGAGGATAACATCCAGACAGTTGTGATTGCAGGCATGGGGGGACGTTTGATTGCCCGCATTTTAGAAGACGGTCAAAATAACCTGGAGTCAGTGGAACGTTTGATTCTTCAACCTAATAACAGTGAAGATGAAGTCAGGGCTTGGCTAAACAGCCATGGCTATGCTTTGGTTGCTGAGCAGATATTATCAGAAAACGGGAAAGTTTACGAAATCTTGGTTGCTGAGCCTGGAGAGCAAACACTAAGTGATCTTGAACTGCGGTTTGGTCCCTTTCTTCTACAGGAAAAATCCGATATTTTTAGGGCGCGTTGGCGTAAAGAAGATGAGAAGTTGTCTCAAATTCTAGCCAACATCCCGCCTGAAAAATCCGGTGAACGCCAATTCATAATCAAGCAGATCGATGCGATTAAGGAGGTCCTTACATGAACGCTAGTGAAGTGATTGCCCGTTATGAGGCTTTTTGCCCCCAAGAACTCAGCATGCCAGGTGATGTCTCTGGTCTGCAAATTGGAACATTAGATAAGGCCATCAAACGGGTGATGGTGGCTCTGGATGTTCGTGAAGATACGGTAGCAGAAGCGATTGCTAAAAAGGTTGACCTCATTATCGTCAAGCATGCGCCAATCTTCAAGCCCTTAAAGGACCTAGTTGCAGACAAGCCGCAAAACAAGATGTATGTGGACTTGATTAAGCATGACATCGCGGTCTATGTCAGCCATACTAATATAGATATCGTAGAAGGTGGGCTCAACGACTGGTTCTGTGAGCTTTTGGATATCACAGGAACCAGTTACTTGTCAGAAGTCCATCCAGGTGCTGGGATTGGACGAGTTGGTAACATCTCTCCCCAATCCTTAGGAGCCCTTGTGAACAAGGTAAAAGACGTCTTTGGCCTAGATGGGCTTCGCGTGATTTCCTACCAGCGAGACCTCAGCCATGAAATTTCCCGCGTCGCTATTTGTGGAGGGTCTGGTGATGATTTCTATCCAGATGCTATCAAGGCTGGAGCAGATCTCTATATCACAGGGGATATTTATTACCACACCGCACAGGACATGCTCACTCAGGGTCTGACAGCGATTGATCCTGGACACCATATTGAAGTTCTTTTTGTGTCCAAAATCGCAGAGCTCCTAAGCAAGTGGGCTGTCGAAGAAGGATGGACTCTCGAAGTCCTCCAAAGTCAGGCCAACACCAACCCTTTTGTATTTCAATAAAAGGAGGATGTTTTATTGAGCGACTATCAATTGAAATGAAAACTGAGTTTTGTGCTCAGTTTTTTATTGGAGTTTTTTTCTGTAACATTAATTTCACGCTTATAAATAAGCCTTTGTGGTATAATAATAACAACTATGTTTAAAGGAGACCTTTATGAAAGGTATTATTTTAGCAGGTGGTTCTGGAACACGCTTGTATCCATTGACCCGTGCTGCATCAAAACAACTCATGCCCATCTATGACAAGCCCATGATTTACTATCCGCTGTCTACCTTGATGTTGGCAGGGATTACAGAAATTTTGATTATCTCAACCCCACAAGACCTCCCACGGTTTGAAGAGATGTTGGGAGATGGGTCCGAATTAGGGATTTCCCTTTCTTATGCAGTTCAACCAAGCCCAGACGGATTGGCACAGGCCTTTATTATCGGAGCGGACTTTATCGGTGAGGACAGTGTCTGCTTGATTTTAGGAGACAATATCTACCATGGCAATGGCTTGACCAAGATGCTCCAACGGGCAGCGTCAAAAGACAAAGGCGCAACTGTCTTTGGCTACCAAGTCAAAGATCCTGAACGCTTTGGTGTGGTTGAGTTTGACGAGAACATGAACGCCATCTCAATCGAAGAAAAACCGGAAGAGCCAAAATCCAATTTCGCGGTTACAGGTCTCTATTTCTATGACAATGATGTGGTAGAGATTGCCAAAAACATCAAACCAAGCCCTCGTGGCGAATTGGAAATTACAGACGTTAACAAGGCCTACCTTGATCGCGGCGATCTCTCTGTGGAACTGATGGGACGTGGCTTTGCCTGGTTGGATACGGGTACGCATGAAAGCTTACTGGAAGCGGCGCAATACATCGAAACCGTTCAACGGTTGCAAAATGTCCAAGTGGCCAACTTAGAAGAAATTGCCTACCGCATGGGCTATATCACTGCTGAGCAAGTCCATGAGTTGGCACAACCCCTGAAGAAAAATGAATACGGGCAATACTTGCTCCGTTTGATTGGAGAAGCCTAATGTCAGAACACTTTTTTGATAAAGAATTAGCCTGCCGTAAGATTGATGCCATCCCTGGCCTCTTGGAATTTGATATTCCAGTTCGTGGGGATAACCGTGGCTGGTTCAAGGAAAATTTCCAAAAAGAAAAAATGGTACCGTTAGGCTTCCCAGAAAGCTTCTTTGCAGAAGGCAAGCTGCAGAATAATGTTTCTTTTTCCCGTAAAAATGTTCTTCGTGGCATGCACGCAGAGCCTTGGGACAAATACATTTCAGTAACTGATGGTGGTAAGGTGCTAGGGGCTTGGGTTGACCTACGTGAGGGTGAGACTTTTGGCAATGTTTATCAGACTGTTATTGATGCTAGCAAGGGAATTTTTGTGCCGCGCGGTGTAGCCAATGGTTTTCAGGTCCTGTCTGACACCGTTTCATACAGTTATTTGGTCAATGACTATTGGGCGCTTGAACTCAAACCTAAGTATGCCTTTGTCAATTACGCAGATCCAGCGCTTGGTATCCAATGGGATGATTTAGAAGCAGCAGAGGTCTCAGAAGCTGATAGCAACCATGTCTTGCTCAAGCATGTCAAACCCTTGACCAAAGAGGATTTGTGACATGTATCAAGTATTTCTAGCAATTGCCAGAGAATTAAATCAGATTGGTATAACCCCGCTTTTGATGGGGTCTGTTGGACTGGAGCAGGTGACAGGTCAATCTTGGTCGGCGCGTGATTTGGATATTCATGTCCCTAGTGATCCGCGAGGTTGGGAAGCGCCTGATGACGAGCGGATTTATCGTTTTGATGAACTCAATGCCATCATGGAGAAGTTAGGCTATCACTTGGTTGATCGTCATGAACACGAGTTTCAAAAGGATGGGCGTTCTGTTGAATTTGGTGGCCTGCATTCTCTGCCAAGCTTTGCTGGTGTTGCCCTAGGGGACCTAGAAGAAGTAGAAGACGAGGGCGTTCATTACTACTTACCTAATCTGGAGCAGTACCTCAAAATTTATCAGGCTTCATCCAAGGATAGCTATCGCGCTGAGAATAACAATCACAAAGACTTCGCAAAAATTGACTACTTAAAACAAGCATTAGGAAAATAAGCAAGAAAGGACTGTTCAGTTCACATCGTTAAACTGAACACGGGACTAAATTTCTAGGAAAAAAATAAATCTTTCTGGACACAAGACGTCTTCGTCAGATTTTCTATTTTTCTACGGATTACGGAATTTTCGCAAGCGAATCGTCCCTTTGTATCTTAAAATATGACTCAATATAAAAACATTATCGTCACTGGTGGAGCCGGTTTTATCGGTTCAAACTTTGTGCATTACGTATACAACAATCATCCAGATGTCCACGTAACCGTTTTAGATAAACTGACTTACGCTGGTAACCGTGCGAATATCGAAGCCATCCTCGGTGACCGAGTGGAGTTGGTTGTGGGGGATATTGCGGATGCTGATTTGGTGGATAAGCTTGCCGCTAAGGCAGATGCTATTGTTCACTATGCAGCAGAAAGCCATAATGACAATTCCCTCAATGACCCAAGTCCCTTTATCCATACCAACTTTATCGGGACTTACACACTCTTGGAAGCTGCGCGTAAGTATGACATTCGTTTCCACCACGTGTCAACGGATGAAGTTTACGGAGATTTACCACTTCGTGAAGATTTGCCAGGTCATGGTGAAGGTCCAGGTGAGAAATTTACAGCTGAAACCAAGTACAATCCATCTTCGCCTTATTCATCAACCAAGGCAGCCTCTGACTTGATTGTAAAAGCATGGGTACGTTCATTTGGTGTGAAGGCAACGATTTCCAACTGTTCAAATAATTACGGACCTTACCAACACATCGAGAAATTCATTCCACGCCAAATCACCAATATTTTGGCAGGGATCAAGCCAAAACTCTACGGTGAAGGAAAAAACGTCCGTGACTGGATCCATACCAACGACCACTCAACCGGTGTTTGGGCGATCTTGACCAAGGGCCAAATGGGTGAAACCTACTTGATTGGTGCCGATGGTGAGAAGAACAACAAGGAAGTCTTGGAATTGATCTTGGAAAAGATGGGTCAGCCAAAAGACGCTTATGACCATGTCACAGACCGTGCTGGTCACGATTTACGCTATGCCATAGATGCCAGCAAGCTCCGCGATGAGTTAGGTTGGACACCAGAATTCACCAACTTTGAAGCTGGTATTGAAGATACCATCAAGTGGTACACAGACAACCAAGACTGGTGGAAAGCTGAAAAAGAAGCAGTCGAAGCAAAATATGCTAAGACACAAGAAGTGATAAAATAGGAGTCCTTCATGATTTTAATTACTGGCGCAAATGGCCAATTGGGAACAGAATTACGTTATTTGTTGGATGAGCGTGGTGTGGACTATGTCGCAGCAGACGTTGCTGAAATGGATATTACAGACGCCGAAAAAGTCGATGCTTTCTTTGCGGATGTGAAACCAACTGTCGTTTATCACTGTGCCGCCTACACGGCAGTTGATGCTGCTGAGGACGAAGGCAAAGAGTTAAACTACAAGATCAATGTCACAGGTACTGAAAATGTGGCCAAGGCTGCGGCTAAATACGGTGCTACCTTGGTTTACATTTCAACGGACTATGTTTTCGAAGGGCAAAAACCAGTTGGTCTGGAATTGGAAGTGGATGAGCCAGCTAACCCTCAAACAGAGTACGGCCGTACCAAGCGTTTGGGTGAAGAAGCAGTTGAGAAATATGCGGATAAGTTCTATACGGTGCGTACAGCCTGGGTATTTGGAAATTACGGTAAAAACTTTGTCTTTACCATGCAAAACTTAGCTGAAACCCGTGACACCTTGGGTGTGGTTAATGACCAATTTGGTCGTCCGACTTGGACACGGACCTTAGCAGAATTTATGGTACATTTGGTCGAAACCAAACAAGCCTTTGGCTATTACCATCTTTCAAATGATTCTGAAAAAGGCATCAGCTGGTATGACTTTGCCAAAGAAATTTTGAAAGATAAAGATGTCACTGTTAACCCAGTATCCTCTGATCAATTCCCAGCCAAGGCCAAACGTCCGCTTAACTCAACCATGAGCTTAGCTAAAGCAAAAGCAACTGGATTTACCATTCCAACTTGGCAAGAAGCTTTAGAAGCTTTTTATAAGCAAGGCAAGTAGTTCATCCTAGTTTGTTATTGCGATTTTTTCAAAAAGCTTAGTGTTAAACGGCTACTAATAGGAACTTGAGACGTCGAGTCTTGAGTTCTTTTTTTCTTTTGATGGTGATACCCAAACATACAGTCGTAATCAGTTTTTTCTTGACAATAGATAATTAACTGGTAAAATAGTTTTTGTAAAAAAATTAAGGAGGCTTAACTTGAAACATTTTAAGGTTAAACAGTTATTTTTTTTAGCACTTTGCTTAACTGGTTTACTTTTGACGGTTGCTTGTTCTCACAAGGAAGAGAAGTCTGAGAATGGGCTTCAGATTGTGACTAGTTTTTATCCCATTTATGCGATGACCAAGGCAGTGTCAGGTGATCTTAATGATATTAAAATGATTCAGTCTGGTAATGGTATCCATGGTTTCGAACCTTCCGCAAATGACATGGCAGCCATCTATGAAGCGGATGTTTTTATATACCATTCGCATACTTTGGAGAGTTGGGCAGGGGCGCTTGATCCTAACTTGCAGGGGTCCCATGTTGCTGTACTTGAAGCGAGTGAAGGGATGACGCTTGATAAGGTGAAGGGGCTTGAGGATATTCCTGTTGGTGAGGGGGTTAATGCAGCCAGCCTTTATGATCCTCATACTTGGAATGACCCTTTAAAAGCAGCAGAGGAAGTTCACCTTATTGCTCAAAAACTCAGTGATTTGGATCCAGATAACGCTTCTATCTATCAAGAAAATGCCAAGCAGTTTGAAAAAGAAGCTCAAGATTTAGTGTCTCAATACCGTCCCTTATTTGAGAAAGTGACATCCAAGCACTTTGTAACCTCTCACACCGCCTTTTCTTACCTTGCCAAGGAATTTGGGCTAGAACAGCTTGGGATATCAGGTATTTCAAATGAAGTCGAACCAACTTCTCGACAATTAGCTGAGATGGAGGAGTTTGTGAAAACTTATAAGGTGAAAACCATTTTTGTAGAACAAGGTGTCTCACCAAAGATTGCTGAGACGATTGCGTCGGCAACTGGTGCTGAAATTAAGGAGCTCAGCCCTCTCGAGATTGACCCCCAAAATGGAAAGACCTATCTGCAAAACCTTGAAGAAAACCTTAAGATTTTGGTGGATACCTTAAATCAATAATACTAACTAAAGGAGATACAATGGCAAAAAAACGCTTATTAATCAGTAGTGCTATTCTCAGTCTTTTTGTAGCTGGAAGTGCAGGTGCTTATCATATTGGTCATTCGCAAGGTCAACAGGATGCGATGGCCAATCAAGTTCAGTATGCATCAGCCAGCCAAAAGGATGGTCAAATCCTTACTGATACTAAAGGACTTAGTCCTGATGAAGTCAGTGCCAAAGAGGGTATTTCGGCTGAACAAATCGTCATTAAAATTACCGATGATGGTTATGTAACAGCTCATGGTGATCATTTCCATTATTATTCAGGAAAGGTTCCTTTTGATGCCATTCTTAGTGAGGAACTGATTATAAAGGACCCTAATTATGTTTTCAAAGAATCGGACGTCATCAACGAAGTCAAAGATGGCTACATTATTAAGGTGAATGGTCAGTATTACCTTTACTTAAAGAAAGGGGCAAAGTCTGAAAATATTCGAACAAAAGCAGAAATCGAAGAACAACAGGTTAAGGCAGGACGACGCCCAGGCCAGCATGCTGGTAATCAGGGAAGTTCTTCTCAAGCGATTTCAACCAACTCTCATGGTCGCTATACGACTGATGATGGTTATGTCTTTAACCCAACAGATGTTATAGAGGATTTGGGGGATGCCTTCATCGTTCCACACGGGGATCATTTCCACTATATCCCTAAAGGGGATTTGTCTCCAAGTGAGTTGGCAGCAGCCCAGGATTATTGGAATAGAAAGATTGGAAGTGGGCAACCAACTGGTGGACGGATAGGTGGTGTCCCAGGTCAACCTATTGTCTACCAACCTAACAGCCCGGTAACAAACCAGCCTTCAACAGGCGGAAGTTCACAGCCTAATGCTCCAGTAGGGCATGGCGGAACTGACGCTGTTCAACCTGGTGAGAGCCTTGTGGGCTTGTTGGCCGAATTGGATCGGACACCGCTTGCTAACCGTCACGTGGAAGCTGATGGTCTTGTCTACGATCCAAGGACCATTACTCGCTTTAGCAGTACAGGCGTTGCTGTTCCACATGGAGATCATTATCACTTCATTCCTTATAGTGCCATGTCTGCGCTTGAATTGAAGATTACTCGTCTTTTGGCTGCAGGACATCCGATTAATGACCAACCTCTGGTAGCCCCTGCTAAGCCTGAGCAACCAAAACCGTCTCAACCTCAGCCGTCTCAGCCAGTGGCGCCAAACCAGCCTGTCGCTCCGATTGCTAAACCGACTTTGCCAATAGAACCAAATGTTCCAATTGTTAAGCCGACGTTACCAAATCAACCTGAGGTTAGCCCAAGTCAACCAGGGGAAGCGGACAAAGGAAATGGCCTTAATCTGGACCTTAAAAACCGGAAAAAAACAGCTAAAGGACAAGATGGTAAACCTTACACGACTGATGACGGCTATACTTTCTCGCTAGATTCTATCAAGCGATATGATGAAGCGGGCATTATTGCTGGTCATGACGATCATGAGCACTATATTCCGTTTGAAGACTTGGATGACAGTGAGATTGAAGCCTTTTTGAACCTCATCAATGGGGATAATACTGTTATTGATCGGGTTGAAAAATCACCTTTCTCAGAAGAAGAAATCGCTGCAAAACTAGCCTACATTTCCTTGCAAAATGGTGTTAAGGTGGAAGAATTAAAGGTGTCCGGAGATGACATTATCGTGCCACACGGCAATCACTTCCATACGGCAAAACTATCTAAAACACCAACTCGTCTTAGTCAAGCAGATTTTGAAGATGCTAGTGAGTACCGTAGTACACTCATCGAGATGTTGATGAATAAGATCAAGATGGACTATCCGGGTAGTGATGTGATTCGTACTGGCAATACAGCAACGGTGATTGGCAAGGATGCTTCCAGTCATACTGTTGATTTAATGGCCATGGAGTTAGCCATTCCGTACGATAAAATCGATTTGTCACGAAAACGCCCTGCGGTTGAAGAGCCAACCGATACAGAAGACAAGACAGAGTCTGAGCACAGCTTTACACCTCTGGATCAACGGGACGGTAAGTCAAATGCTGAAATTGTTTATAGCCCTGAAGAAATAGCTAAAGCCAAAGCTGAAGGGAAATACACGACCTCAGATGGTTATATTTTTGATCCTCGTGATATCACGGATGATATGGGAGACGCTTATGTCACCCCTCATATGGACCATATCCACTGGATCCCGAAAGCTGACTTATCTGAAGCAGAATTAGCTGCCGCGGAAGCTTATTGGAAGGCTAAAAATGATCAGCCAACCACAGTCGAAACGGCTGATGGTGAGGGCGAATCTGAAGATTCCCTTTCAACTCCAAAACTCTTTGAATCGGTGACAGCCGCTAAGATTGTGCCTGTTGACAAGATTCCTTATACTGCAGATCAGGCAGTTGACTACCGTAATGGTATGCTGATTATTCCTCATCATGACCACTACCATAACCTTGATTTGTCTCGGTTTGATGGGCCTCGTGCCATTTATGAAGCGCCCGAAGGCTACAGCTTAGCAGACTTAATGGCAACTATTAAGTACTATATTGAAAACCCTTCTGAGCGTCCTTACAAATCTGGCTGGGGAAGTGATAGCGACCATGGAAAAGAGGTCGAGGATGATGTAACTGACACTGATGATGACCTCTTAGAAGAGGAAGAAGAGACTTCTGAGAATGAGGGGCCTGATATGGCAGTCATTGCGCAGCAGTACGGAATGGATACTAGAACCTTCCAGAAAAAGCTCATGCAACTGATTTTTAAATACCGTGTTAGCCAGGAAAACTTCCGCTTTATTAATGGCACTGATGTCGAAATTCATCTGACAGATGGCTCAGTCATCACGGTGAATGTACATACGATGGCAGAAGTGACACAACCAGAAGCTTCTAGCCAGCCAGAAGTGGTTCCTGTAGAAAATGAGGAAGCTAACGCGCTCCTTACTACGAAAGAAGAGTCTCCTTTTCTTGATAATGACTCTGAACAGCCTATATTAGAGTCTACCGAGTCGTAGTTGTCTTTGTAAAAATAGGCTGGGATAAAAGTCTTAGCTTTCTAATAATTTATCATCTATTAAACAAAACGCAGTGGTTGAGTGGGGTGGGACGACAAAATAGAACCTATTTGGTTACTGATTTTTGTCCCACTCCCTTTTCGAATTTCTAAAAGGTTTAGGCTGTCAATCGAAAATGAAAATGTCCCGCAAAATTAGGTCCTATTTGTGTCAAAACCACTGTTATTTTGTTGAGACATAGTTTATACTAGTATGTGGTTGGGTAAGGTTTTCTTTCTCAGCCTGATATTGGTCGTAAGATTTCCCAATCTTACGCAGATAGTTATTGAAAGATGCCAGTTTCCACGGGTGAGATTGTGGAGGGATGTACTGGCGTCTTTCTTTTTTGAGTTCTTGAGGGTGTTCAAATTCTGCTGAGTGTTTGTCATGTTCTACGAGCTCCTTAGTTTGATATATTTTATCAGCGATGTTGAGGAAGATGTTTCCATCCAATGCTTGGATCACGAGGGCCTTTGTCCTGCGTGAAAAGTAGATGTCTTGTCCCTTTTCAACAGGCAGGAAAAATCGATTTTGGAAGCGAATATGGTGGCCAGCGTCAACGGTTCTCTCCGTTACCCGAGCCAGAATCAAGTTTCTCTGAGCAGGCTTAGGTGGTTCCTCAAAGACCGATAACTTGGCCTTGCCGCCGAAGGTCTTGTTAAACCGTTTCATCCAGGTCTTGAGGTAGTGGTTAGCCTCTTCCAGGGTCACAATGCCCAGTCTAGCCAAATCGACCGGCAGACGGGATTGGAGGGTCTGATTGAGTCGTTCCACGCGTCCCTTAGCCTGGGGAATGGAGGAGGTCTTGATGTCAATGCCAAGCTGATGGCAGGCATAGCCAAATTGGGTAAAGGTGTCTTCCTCCAGCTTCTTAGACTGTCTAGACTGATAGGTGAACACTGTCCGTTTGTCGGTCAGAAAGCGCGCAGGAATCCCCTCGTTTTCTAGAATCTGGTCGAGAACCTGGTAGTAGCCGTTTAGAGTTTCTTGGTGATCAAAGTAAGCCCCCACGACATCCCCAGAAGCGTCATCAATAGCCACATGAAGATGGGTTTCCAACTCTCCGAACCACTTGTAGGGGCTGGCGTCCATCTGAAGGAGTTCCCCGCGAAACTTTTTGCGAGGTCGACTAGGGTGGGCTTTCTCAGGTATTTCCAGAAAGTCCTCAGCCTTTGGTAGGAGAGCCAGGTCATCATTTTCTTTCTCCCTCATCTTAAGCTGTTTCTTCAGGCGTTTCTTCGTCTTTCTCTGTGTTTTAGGGGATAAAAAGCCAGCTTGGTAGAGCACTTTTCTCACAGTCGTATCGGAGTAAAGCAGGCTATTCTCTTCAGCCAAGAGTTCACAGAAATGGACCACGTTGGGTTTGAGGTCACCATAAGCTCTGTATTTCTCCAAAATGATGGCTTTGTTTTCTTCAGTTATGGCATGTCTAGGTTTTCTGTCCCTATTGCCATGCCTAAAGGCAGCCTTACCCTTTTCCCTGTAAGCCAGTACTAAACGATTGACTTGTCTTCTGGACAGTCCTAGTTCAACACAGGCCCTATCTTTCGTTTTTCTCCCGTTACAAACAGCCTTAATAGTTTGGTATTTTCTCGTTTCTGTCATGGTTAAATCTATTTTCTCATCTTTCTAGTGTAACAGATAGGACATTTTTACCTTCGACCTAACTAAGACATTATCACTTTCGAATGATAGCGAATAGCATGAGGCTTTTAGAATAGTAGACCTTTGCCATTAAAAAATATATAATAATAGTAAAACTATTAAGAAAGTAGTGGAGGTTTATATGGGATTATTTAGTGGGTTATTGGGAAATGCCTCTCAAAAAGATGTTGATAAAGTAGAACAGGACCTAAAAGATATCCTAATTTCTGGCGAACAGGTTAATTTAGCCTTTAGTCTGGTTAGAGATTTGATTGTCTTTACGGATTATCGCTTGATACTTGTCGATAAGCAGGGGGTGTCGGGTAAGAAAACATCCTATAAATCCTTACCTTATCGATCAATTTCACGTTTTACAGTGGAGACTTCTGGACATTTTGATTTAGATGCCGAACTTAAAATTTGGGTATCCAGTGCTAGAGAGCCCGCTGAAATCTTACAATTCAAGTCGGATTCTAGTGTTATTATGATTCAAAAGGCCCTTGCAGAAGCTGTTCTAAAATAATTGGGTCACCAATACGATAAACCGATTAAGGTTTGATGAATGATCGGTATTTGTAAAAAATGCGATTAAAACAAACGAAAAAGGTTGCGAAAGCAATCTTTTTTTGATACTATAAAACCTGCAGTTAAGATTGCGAACGAGAGAGGCGAGTTTTACTTTGCCAAACTTATTGCTGTTTTTATAAATGGTGGCTGGCTAGTAGTAGTCAAAATCCAAGCCATTGTGAAAGAAACAGGTTTGATGTAGTAGAGGGGCTTCGCGCCCATTGAAGAGATAGTACTAGCTATCGACTCAAATTTTTTATAACGTGATGGCAACCATTGCGCTTGTGAAAACGATTGGTAAGAGTAGTAAAAGTAAGACATGCTATATAGACTCTAACGTTCTACACTAATAAGACGCTAACACTGGGCTAAATGGCCAATTGGTGCGCCTTTTTAGAAAATGAAAAACCAATGTAAGACTCAAGTATGCTCTGCCATCCTTGGGTCTTTTTCTGTATGTGAAAACCAATTATTAGAAACCATTCTGAGCTGGTGTTGAATAGACAAAGAGCTGGAAAATAGATTGGACAGACCCCAGAAGAATAGGAACTTTCTTAGAAAGGAGATTGAGTGCAAAACCAAGAACGAATGCCGATTGTAGAGGCATTGAAAGAATTAAAGCAACGGCGTGTGGTTCCCTTTGATGTGCCGGGCCATAAACGAGGGCGGTCCAGCAGGGATTTGACCAATTTTTTAGGGGAACAAGCTGTCTCCATGGATGCCAATTCCATGAAGATGTTGGATAACTTGGGACATCCAGTGTCCGTCATAAAAGAAGCAGAAGAACTGGCCGCAGAAGCCTTCGGGGCCAAACACGCTTTTCTGATGGTCAATGGGACAACTGGTGCTGTGCAAAACATGATTTTTGCGACCATTAAGGCAGGAGACAAGGTTATCCTACCACGCAATGTCCACAAGTCTGTTATCAATGCCTTGGTCATGTGTGGTGGCTTACCAGTTTATGTGACTTCGCCCCTACAGGTGGATTTGGAAATCTCGACCGGGATGCCTTTGGCAGAACTAGAAAAGACTATCCTCGAACACCCCGATGCCAAGGCTGTCTTGGTCAATAACCCAACCTATTATGGCATTTGCTCAGACCTGCGTCGTATTGTGGACTTGGCTCATAGTCATGGGCTCTTGGTCCTAGCAGATGAAGCACACGGAGCCCACCTTTATTTTGGCAAAGGGTTGCCTATTTCAGGGATGGATGCGGGTGCCGATATGGCGGCGGTCAGCATGCACAAGTCAGGGGGGTCTCTGACTCAGTCGTCTTTCTTACTGGTCAACAACGAGGTCAACCCTGAGTATGTCCGTCAGATTATCAACCTGACCCAGACGACTAGCGCCAGCTATTTGCTCATGTCTAGTTTAGACTTGGCGCGTCGCAACCTGGTCATCAATGGAGAAGACATCTTTAACACGGTGCAGCGGTTGGCCCAGTATGCCAGAGATGAAATCAATGAGATTGGCGATTATTATGCCTACTCGACAGAGATCATTGACCGTGAAGGCATTTATGATTTTGATACGACCAAGCTCTGTATCAAGACGACTGATCTTGGCCTGACAGGTATTGAGGTCTATGACCTCCTCCGTGATGAGTACAACATTCAGGTGGAATTTGGCGATACAGCTAATATCTTGGCCTATATTTCAGTCGGTGATCGGATGCACGACATCGAACGCTTGGTCAGTGCCCTCTCTGAAATTCGCCGCCGTTTCAAACGGGAGAAAAAAGGTCTTCTCATCTTTGATATTGCAAAGACGGATGTTGTAATCTCCCCAAGAGAGGCTTTCTTTGCTGAAAAAGTCAGCCTACCGCTTGCCGAGAGTCAAGGGCAGATTTCAGGGGAAATGGTCATGTGTTACCCGCCGGGGATTCCGATTGTAGCGCCAGGCGAGCTGATCACAGCAGAAGTGATTGAGCACATCCAGTATGCCAAGGACAAGGGTTGTTTCCTCATGGGAACGGAAGATGCTGACGTTAACCACATCAATGTAGTGCAAGGCGACCAGGTCTAAAGAAAGGAAGAAAACATGGATTTATGGTTTTCAGAATACCACCAAGATGGTGTCAAACTCTCCATCAATGTGGAAAAAGAAGTGTACAGCGAGCACAGTGAGTACCAACACATCGCGGTGCTAGAATCTAAGGAATACGGACGGATTTTGGCCTTGGATGGTGAATTGATTACAACAGAAAAAGACGAATCCTTTTACAGTGAAATGGTGGTCCATGTCCCGCTGAATACCAAGGCGGATATCAAGTCCGTCCTTGTCATCGGTGGCTTAGATGGTGGTGTTTTGACTGAGTTGGAAAAATACCCAACCATCGAGAGCATCGACGTGGTCGAGCTGGATCAACGGGCGGTAGAAGTCTGTCAGGAATACCTGCCCCAAAGCAAGCTGGCCTTTCAGGACGAGCGGGTCAACCTCTATATCCAAGACGCCCTTAAATTTGTCCGCCGCAAGGAAAATGCCTATGACCTGATTATCGTTGATTCGGCCAATCCTTTTGGACTTAACGAGAGTCTTTTTACTAGGGAATTTTACGGTAATTGCTACAATGCTTTGACAGATGAAGGCATCCTAATCAACCAGCATGCCAATGGCTTCTACCAAGAAGACGTGACGGCCCTTCGCCACATCAGCGATCGCCTCAAGGCGGTATTTCCAGTCAATACGGCCTACTTTACCAGCGTGCCAAGCTATGCCGCAGGCTACCTCTTGGTCGGCTTTTCGTCTAAAGGGATTACCCCTGAAGAAAGCACAGGCCTGGCGGGTCAATTTGATATCCAGACCCAGTATTACAATGACCAAATCCACCGCGGGGCTTTTTACCTGCCCAACTATATCAAGGAGATGTTAACCAGTGAAACCTAATGTAACAACCTTTATCGGCTGTGAAGCCAGCTATGACGAGGGCAAGATGGTCCTTTTCGGTGCTCCCTATGACAGCACGACCTCTTTTCGTCCAGGGACCCGCTTTGCCAGCACAGCTATTCGAAATGAAAGCTTTGGCATTGAGACATACAGTCCCTACCAAGACAAGGATTTAGAAGACATTGCAGTCTTTGATGCAGGGGATTTGGAATTGCCATTTGGCAATACCATCGAGACCCTTCGCCAATTGGAAGAGCAGGTTGCGACTATTGCAGGAGATGGCAAACTGCCTATCATGATTGGGGGCGAGCACTCCATCACCGCTGGTCCAGTCAAGGCCATGTTGGCTAAATACCCTGACCTGCATTTGATTCAGTTTGACGCCCACACAGATCTCCGAGAAGACTATCTGGGTGTCCGTGAATCCCATGCCAGTGTCATCAAGCGCTGTTGGGATATGATGGGGGATGGGCGCATCTTCCAATTCGGGATCCGTTCGGGTCAAAAGGAAGAATTTGAATGGGCCAAGGAGCACACCCATCTCCAAAAATTCAACTTTGACGGTTTGGATGAAGTGGTGGAAAAGCTCAAAGGCAAGCCCGTTTACTTTACCCTTGATTTGGATGTTCTGGATCCGTCAGAATTTCCGGGGACCGGCACACCAGAAGCCGGAGGCGTTCGCTTTACCGAGCTTATGGCTGCCATTGAAAAAATCAGCCAACTCAACATCGTCGCAGCAGACATGAACGAGCTTTGCCCGATTTATGACCAGTCAGGCCAATCTACAGCCCTGGCCTGCAAGCTCTTGCGTGAAATCATGCTCTATCTCTACAAATAGAGAAAACAGAAAGGAAAGACAATGAGTAAAGCCCTTATTATTGGAGCTGGCGGAGTTGCCAGCGTAACAGTTCACAAATGTGTTCAAAACTACAAGGTATTCGAGGAAATCTGTATTGCCTCACGGACCAAGTCCAAATGCGATGCCTTGAAAGAAAAATTAGACGGGCAAGGTTGCAAAATTTCTACAGCCCAAGTGGACGCTGACAATGTGGACGAATTGATCGCTTTGATCAACGACTTCCAACCAGACATCGTCATCAACTTGGCCCTTCCTTACCAAGATTTGACCATCATGGATGCCTGCTTGGCGACCAAGACCCACTACCTTGACACGGCCAACTACGAGCCTGAAGACACAGCTAAGTTTGAATACAAGTGGCAATGGGACTACAAAAAACGCTTTGAAGAAGCAGGGATCACTGCTATCCTCGGATCTGGTTTCGACCCAGGGGTGACGGGTGTCTTCTCAGCCTATGCTCAAAAACACTACTTTGATGAAATCAACTACATCGACATCTTGGACTGTAACGGTGGCGACCATGGCTACCCGTTTGCAACCAACTTCAACCCTGAAATCAATATCCGCGAAGTCTCTGCCAATGGCCGTTACTGGGAAAATGGTGAGTGGGTCGAAACCCAACCTATGGAAATCAAACGTGTCTACGACTTTGACCAAGTTGGCGAGAAGGACATGTACCTCCTGTACCATGAAGAGTTGGAATCTTTGGCTCAAAACATCAAGGGCATCAAGCGTATCCGCTTCTTCATGACCTTTGGCCAATCCTACTTGACCCACCTCAAGTGCTTGGAAAATGTTGGCATGACCTCGATCGAGCCAATCATGTATGAAGGCAAGGAAATCATTCCACTCCAATTCTTAAAAGCAGTGCTGCCAGACCCAGCTAGCTTGGGCCCAAGAACCGTTGGGAAAACCAATATCGGCTGTATCTTCCAAGGGAAGAAAGACGGCAAGGACGTGACCTATTATGTCTATAATGTCTGCGACCACCAAGAATGCTATGCTGAAGTTGGCTCGCAAGCCATCTCTTACACCACAGGTGTACCAGCCATGATCGGTGCTATGTTGGTGTTAAATGGCCAGTGGCAAAAACCAGGCGTCTTCAACGTGGAAGAGTTGGATCCAGATCCATTCATGGAAGCCTTGAACGAGTGGGGCTTGCCATGGCAAGAAGACTTTAACCCAGTCTTGGTGGACTAGATGACAGAGGCGACAATTAAATGGTCGGTTGACAAGGTCCCGACCCCAGCCTTTGTGGTTGAAGAAAACTTGCTCCGCAAAAACTTGGAAATCTTGGCCCGAGTTAAAGAAGAAGCTGGCTGCAAGATTCTCTTGGCGCAAAAAGCCTTTTCCATGTTTCACTTTTACCCCCTAATCGCTGAGTACCTTGACGGGACAACAGCCAGTGGCATTCACGAAGCAAGACTAGGCTACGAAGAATTTGGCGGAGAGACCCATGTCTTCTCCCCAGCCTATCGTCCAGAGGAGATTGAGGAACTGCTTCCTATCTGTGATCACTTGGTCTTTAATTCCTTTAGCCAGTGGCATCGTTACAAGGATCAGGTTCTAAACAGTGGCAAGTCGGCAGGGCTTCGGGTCAATCCTGAGTGTTCAACCCAAGACGACCATGCCATCTATGATCCGTGTTCGCCAGGTTCTCGCTTAGGAATTCTGGATAGCCAGTTTGAGGGCGAAGATTTGTCAGGGCTTGATGGCCTGCATTTCCACACCCTCTGTGAGCAAAACTCTGATGATTTGGTGACGACTCTCAAGGCTGTCGAAGCCAAGTTTGGCAAATACCTGTCACAGATGAAATGGCTCAACTTTGGAGGTGGCCACCACATCAGCCGTGAGGATTATGATGTGGACCTCTTGGTTTCAGAAGTCAAACGCATCAAGGAAACATATGGTGTTGAAGTCTACCTCGAGCCAGGAGAAGCTATTGCCCTAAATGCTGGCTACTTGGTTGCTCAAGTATTGGATATCACGGAAAACCGTGGTGTCTTCAATGCCATCCTTGACACATCAGCGACCTGCCACATGCCAGATGTGCTTGAGATGCCCTACCGTCCGCATATCATCAGTACCGGAGAAGCCCATAAGAAGGCTTATACCTATCGCTTAGGTGGTCCGACCTGCCTCGCAGGGGACCACATTGGCGAGTATAGCTTTGACCAACCTTTGGAAATTGGCAGCCGTTTGATTTTCTGCGACATGGCCATCTACTCTATGGTCAAGACCAATACCTTTAACGGTATGCCGCTGGCTTCAATCATGGCTGCGGATGCCCAAAACAACTTGACCCTGGTCAAGTCCTTTGGCTACCTTGATTTCAAGGAACGCTTGTCCTAAAGACGATCAAAACACCGCAAGACTGTCCTGAGAAGCACAGTAGTGCGGTGTTTTTTAGCTTTTATAAAAAATAATCTCAACTATCCGTTAAGATTAACTCGAGATATGAAGGATTAAAAGAAACGCCAAAGGATAGTAATGGGAGTATTGACTGTAAGAGTATAAGTTTACACAAAAATAGTATACTTTTTCTTTTGAAAACGCTATACTAGACGTACTAAAAGGAAAGCAGGTAATCAGATGGAATACACAAAACTTGGAAAAACAGGCCTTGAGGTCTCTAAATTGTGTTTGGGCTGTATGAGCTTTGGGGACGATACAGTTGGATTTCAGTCGGGGTGGCTTCTCAATGAGGAAGACAGCCGTGTGATTATTAAAAAGGCTCTGGATTTAGGGATCAACTTCTTTGATACAGCCAATACCTATGCGGCTGGTACCAGTGAAGAATTCCTGGGTCGAGCCCTACGCGATTTTACCAATCGTGAGGATGTGGTTATTGCGACCAAATGTTTTTTCAGTGATTTACCAAATGGTGAGAAGAAAATCAATCAGCACGGTCTTTCTCGGAAAGCTATTTTTCATCAGGTCGAGCGTAGTTTGAAGCGTCTGGGGACTGACTATATCGACATTCTCTACATTCATCGCTGGGATTATAACACGCCAATTGAGGAAACCATGGCAGCTCTTCACGAACTAGTGGTCTCTGGTAAAGTGCGCTATCTAGGCGCGTCCGCTATGTATACTTGGCAGTTTCAAAAAGCCCAGTATGTGGCTGAGAAAAATGGATGGACCAAGTTCTCGGTCATGCAAAACCATTACAACTTGCTCTATCGAGAAGAAGAACGCGAAATGATACCATTTTGTCAGGAAACTGGAGTTGGATTAGCGCCCTATAGTCCTTTGGCAGCTGGGCGTGTCGTGCGGGACTGGACAGCGGATACGGCTCGCAGTCAAACGGATGCTATCGCTAAGGCTAAATATGATACCACAGAGGAGCAGGACCGTCCGATTGTCGAGCGTGTGGCAGCCTTGGCCGACAAGTATCAAGTCAGTCGTGCTCAGATTGCAATCGCTTGGCTTTGGAAAAAAGGCATTCATTCTCCTATTCTAGGAGTCACTAAAGAAGGTTATCTGGAGGATTACATGGGAGCCTTTGAAGTAACCCTGACGGATGAGGATGTCGCTTATCTGGATGAGCTTTACTTGCCTCATAAGGTGATAGGAGCACTGTAAACTTGGAAAAAGTGTTTTTTTAAAACTCCTAAAATGACCTCTATCCGTTTCTAAGTCTACTGGGTGAGGGATATTGAATTGTCTCGGATATTTTTATCTATTCCTAAAAACGATAACAACCCATGTCTAATAACTATTGGAGATGGGTTGTTGATTGTGATAAACTAATGACAAAAGAAGATGTGGAGGAAAATATGAAAACAGCTATTTTTGAAAAAGCGGGTCAAATAGGGATTGCCGAGGTTGTTAAACCAAGTCTTCAAGCTGACGATGATGTTATCATCAAGATCGTGCGCTCCTGTGTTTGTGGGTCAGACCTTTGGGCCTTTTCGCATGGCGATGACAAGGAAGCTCATTCAGTGAACAGTGGGCATGAAGCGATCGGGATTATCGAGGAAGTCGGCTCTGCCATTACAACTGTCCAACCTGGTGATTTCGTTATAGTGCCTTTTACCCACGGTTGTGGGGAATGTGATGCCTGCCGTGCGGGATTTGATGGGACCTGTGATCGACATCCAGGCTATAGCAACTGGTCCTCTGGCTACCAAGCCCAGTATATTCGCTTCCATTATGCCAACTGGGCCCTCATCAAGGTTCCAGGACAGCCCTCAGACTACTCAGAAGGGATGCTCAAATCTCTTTTGACCTTGGCTGACGTCATGCCGACAGGATACCATGCGGCACGAGTCGCAGATGTTAAGCCTGGGGATAAGGTTGTCGTCATTGGCGATGGTGCGGTCGGCCAATGTGCTGTCATTGCAGCTAAGATGCGTGGTGCTTCTCAGATTGTCCTCATGAGCCGACACGAGGATCGTCAGCAGATGGCCCTAGCCTCTGGCGCCACTGCGGTTGTGGCAGAACGAGGAGATGCAGGGATTGCCAAGGTCCGTGAAATTCTTGGAGGCGGGGCTGATGCAGCTCTGGAGTGCGTGGGCACGGAAGCTGCGATGGATCAAGCTTTAGGTGTTCTTCACAATGGTGGACGTATCGGCTACGTTGGGGTTCCTCACTATGATAATCGCCCGATTGGGTCGACCTTTGCTCAGAACATTCTGTTTGGTGGAGGGTCAGCATCCGTAACGACCTATAATAAACAGATCCTCTTAAAGGCTGTTCTTAATGAGGATATTAATCCGGGCAGAGTTTTTACAAAGACGTATCCATTAGCAGAAGTCAACCAAGCCTATCAGGACATGGCTGACCGAAAGACGATTAAAGCCATGCTTGTAGTGGATTAAATTCCAGAAGTGATTGACCGAGAGGTTGATCGCTTTTCTTTCGTTCGATTCGGAACTTATAATTAACCTAAGATACTGTCAAATGCTGAAAATAATGTCAAAACATGATAAAATAAGGCTAACAAATCTATTTAGAAAATAAAGGATGGCCTATGAAATTTTTAGAATTAAATAAGAAGCGTCATGCTTACAAGTCATTTAATGACCAACCTGTTGATATTAAAGACGTTCGTACAGCGATTGAGATTGCGACACTAGCGCCAAGTGCTAATAACATTCAATCGTGGAAATTTGTCATCGTCAAAGATCGTAAAAATGACTTGATTCCCTTAGCCTATGGGGCTAATGGGGCTCAGATTGAGAGCGCTCAAGTTGTTGTCGCCCTCTTTTCAGACACTGATTTGGAAAAGCGCTCTCGTAAAATTGCGCGTGTTGGGGTAAAAGATTTACCTCAAGAATTTCTAGAGCACTTTATCAAAGTCTTGCCGATGCGCTTTGCAGCATTTGACGCACAAACAAAAGGGGAATACCTGTCGATTAATGCTGGCATGGTAGCGATGAACTTTGTTCTGGCCCTAACCGATCAAAAAATGGCCAGCAATGTCCTCCAAGGCTTTGATAAATCCAAGGTCAACGAGGTTTTGGACATTGATACGCGTTTTCGTCCAGAGCTCTTGTTCACGATTGGCTATAGCGATGTCCACCCAGACCCAAGTTACCGTTTACCAGTAGATGAGATTATTGAGATTAGATAGGAGAATCATGACAACGATTGATTTTAAAGCAGAAGTAGACAAACGCAGAGAAGCAATGATGGCGGACCTCTTTACTCTTTTGAGCATCAATTCTGAGCGTGATGATAGCTTAGCAGATGCCCAACATCCTTTTGGCCCTGGACCTGTTAAGGCCCTTGAAAAATTCCTTGAGATCGCTGAGCGTGACGGTTATGAGACCAAAAATGTCGACAACTATGCGGGGCATTTCACCTTTGGAGAGGGTCAAGAAGAGCTCGGTATCTTTGCCCACATGGACGTGGTGCCAGCAGGTTCAGGTTGGGATACCGATCCTTATACACCTGTGATTAAAGATGGCAAGCTCTATGCCCGTGGCTCTTCTGATGATAAAGGGCCTACGGTGGCTTGTTACTACGGCTTGAAGATTATTAAAGACCTTGGTCTTCCAGTCTCTAAAAAAGTACGCTTTGTTGTCGGGACAGATGAAGAGTCGGGCTGGGCGGATATGGACTATTACTTTGAACATGTTGGTCTTCCTGAGCCTGACTTTGGTTTCTCACCAGATGCGGAGTTTCCGATTATCAATGGTGAGAAAGGAAATATTACAGCCTATCTCCATTTTGCAGGGCAAAATGAGGGCGATGTAGTTCTGCACAGTTTTAAAGGTGGCTTGCGAGAAAATATGGTGCCAGAATCTGCTACAGCTGTCCTCTCTGGTGGGGTAACCTTAGAGGACTTAGAAGCCAAATTAAAGGCCTTTGTTGCAGACCAGCCCGTTGCTTCAGGCCATGTTGAGGCTCTCTCAGATGGGCAATTCCAGGTGACCGTCGTCGGGAAATCAGCCCATGGCGCTCACCCAGAAGCTGGGATTAACGGGGCAACCTATTTGGCAGCTTTCTTGTCAGACTTTGCCTTTGCTGGACCAGCGGCAGACTACCTCAAGGTAGCTGGCACCGTGCTCTTGGCGGATCACTATGCGGAAACCACAGGTGTTGCCCATACCGACGAGCGCATGGGGCAATTGACCATGAATGCTGGTGTCTTTAACTTCTCAGCAGTGTCAGAGGACAACACCATTGCCCTGAACTTCCGTTACCCACAAGGAACTAGCCCTGAAGAGATTCAGGACAAGCTCTCGAGCCTTGAAGGTGTTGCCTCAGTGACCCTCTCAAGCACAGGGCACACGCCGCACTATGTACCGATGGAAGATCCTTTAGTAGCGACGCTCTTGGATGTTTACGAGCGCCATACAGGCCTTCGTGGACATGAGCAAATTATTGGTGGGGGTACCTTTGGCCGACTCCTCAAGCGTGGGGTTGCCTATGGGGCCATGTTCCCAGGTTACACTGATACCATGCACCAGGCCAATGAATTTGCAGATGTTGAGGACCTATACCGCGCAGCAGCGATCTATGCTGAGGCCATCTACGAATTGATTAAATAAAGTCTTAAAAACTGGGGATTCCCAGTTTTTTGCTATTAAAGGAATTGACAAATGACCCCTCAAGAAACCATTAAACAAGCCATTATGGCAGATCCTGCTAATCAGGCCTTTACAGCAGCAGGGATTGAACCCTTATTTGCGGCACCTGAGACGGCCAAAATCTTGATTATTGGTCAGGCTCCTGGTCTCAAAACTCAGGCAGCCGGTCTCTACTTTAAAGACCGCTCTGGTGACCGTCTGAGAGACTGGTTAGGAATTGATGAAGCCACCTTTTACGATTCTGGGCTAATCAGTGTCTTAGCCATGGATTTTTATTTTCCGGGAGCTGGCAAATCAGGGGATCTCCCGCCACGGCCAGATTTTGCCCCTAAATGGCATCCTAAACTGATAGCACTCATGCCACAGATAGAGCTAATAATCCTCATCGGGACTTACGCGCAACACTATTATCTCAAGCAGAAGAAGTCTGCTACAGTCACTGAGACTGTCCGAGACTACCAAACCTATCTGCCTCACTATTTCCCCTTAATCCATCCTTCTCCTCGTAATCAAATATGGATGGCTAAGAATCCCTGGTTTGAGGAAGATGTTTTGCCCCATTTAAAATCTCTTGTGGCTACTCTTTTAAAATCAACAGAGTCTTAAAAATTCTTAAAGACAGTCATTAAAAATTCCTATTGGACGCCGTGACCTTCTCATGATAAGATAGTTCTATCGAAAAAAGAGGGGGGACAGCTCATGAAACCGGTCATCGTAGGAATAACAGGAAATGAAAAGGAAATGCCGGCTTTGTCAGGGATTACTTATGATGCTGTACCGCGTTCACTCTCTGATGGGGTGAAAGCAGCAGGAGGGCTCCCGATTGTCCTACCTATTGGGACACCAGATATGGCCAAGGCCTACATCAACATGATTGATAAATTGCTCCTTTCGGGTGGTCAAAATGTCGATCCACGGTTCTATGGTGAAGAAAAAACGGTTTCTAGTGAGGATTATTCCTTGGCAAGAGATGAGTTTGAACTAGCTCTGATTGCGGAAGCCATCAAACAAGAAAAACCAATTTTTGCCGTCTGCCGTGGTATGCAGTTGGTCAATGTTGCTCTCGGAGGGACACTGAATCAAGACATTGCGGATCATTGGCAAGACGAAGTGTTGGGGACATCTCACGAAATTGAAGTTGCCCCAAACAGTAAGGTGTCTCACCTTTTTAAATCAGGAAGTCAAATCAACTCTATTCACCGGCAGAGCGTTAAGCAACTTGCCCCAGCTCTAGTAGCGACAGCTCGTGATCCAAGAGATGGCACTATTGAAGCTTACGAAAGTCGTCAGGGATCTCCTATTATTGGACTTCAGTGGCATCCGGAATTTTTACTGGACGATGAAAGTAATCAAAACCTCTTTCGGTATCTTGTGGAGGCTATGTAAATTTCTAAGATTTGTTAATCCTGTCAAAAATCATGTGTTTCCTTGCAAGCATGAGTCATATAAGGTATAATAAACTACATTGTTTGACTGATGAGGTAATGTTCCATGTCTAAGGTACTAAGCGTGATTCTTGCAATCTTGATGAATTAAGGACTTATACAGTATAGTATGAAGTCCTTTTCGTTTTGTTTGCAGGATGGGAACGCTTGGTAGCCACCTGTTCTAAATAGAGCGGGTGGTTTTTTAGTCTTAAAAGGAAACGTCCTAATGCTATGCTAAGAAAATACAGAAAGAATTGTCATTATATCAAATCAAGTCTAGAAGGTCTAAGCCATGACACCATCAGTCACCACTAGCTCATAGCTGTTTATCGTGACAGGATGAGATAGTTGATAGAGTAAACTCGTCTGCGACGAGTCAAAAAAAGGAGATCTGTTATGTCAAAGACATTAACAAGAAAAGATTATGTTTTTATTGGTTCCATGCTTTTTGGAATCATGTTTGGAGCGGGAAATCTGATTTTCCCTGTCCATTTGGGACAAGAAGCAGGAGCTCATGTTTGGCCAGCTGTCTTTGGCTTTTTAATGTCTGCTATTGGCTTGCCCTTTTTAGGAATCGTAGGGATGGCTTTTACACGTAGCACTAGTGTTTACGACCTTGCCTCTCGGGCAGGCCATCATTTTGGCACTTTCTTTACGGTCTTGCTTTATTTGGTGATTGGACCTTTCTTTGCCATTCCAAGACTTGCCAGTACCTCCTTTCAAATTGGGCTAGGACCTTTTGTCGGAGAGGATAATGCCTTGGCCTTAGCCCTCTACTCTCTGTTTTTCTTCACTTTAGCATGGGCCATGTCACGTCAAGCAACAAAAATTTTGGATTATGTTGGAAAATTTTTAAACCCTGTTTTCTTGGTCGTCCTTGGCATCTTACTGGTATTGGTTCTGTTTAATCCAATGGGTGGAGTTTCAAGCGCTCCTATCCAAGCATCCTACCAGTCAAACGCATTGGCAACAGGTGTTCTTGAAGGCTATAATACGTTAGATGTGTTAGCCTCTTTGGCATTTGCGATTTTGGTCATATCAGCCCTTAAAAATTTAGGAATCAAAGAACCTCGTCAAATGGCGACCGATATGGTTAAATCAGGCGTCATCAGTATGTCCTTGATGGCTATCCTTTATACCCTTTTGGCTTATGCAGGGGCAACCAGTTTAAGTCAATTTAATTTATCCGAAAATGGAGGAATCGCTCTAGCCCAGATTGCTCACTATTATTTAGGGACGTTTGGGAGTGTTTTATTGGCATTAATCGTCTTTTTTGGCTGCTTGAAAACTGCTGTAGGACTTCTAACTGCATTTTCAGAAACCTTTGCGGAGATGTTTCCATCTGTCTCCTACCACACCTTTCTGGCAGGAGCTACTCTTTTCCCAGCTATTTTTGCAAATGTCGGATTGACCAATATCATCGCCTATTCCATTCCAGTATTGATGTTTATCTATCCCCTTGCCATAGTGCTTGTTGGGTTAGCTCTTTTGGAGAGGTGGTTGAAAGGAAATAGGACCGTTTATCGCTGGACAATATATCTGACTTTACTTCCAGCGATGATAGATGGGTTGGCCAGTTCACCATGGGCAACTGTACCGGTTGTTTCAGCTCTAGTCGATTTATCCAAAAAACTCCTTCCTTTTTCAACGATTGGAATGAGCTGGGTTCTTCCTGCTTCTTTAGGACTTGTTATCGGTGTTTTTATCGCTGGATTCAAGGGTGAATTCACTGAACGGACATAATGAAACTTCTAGGAGTCCTCTTGTTGAAATTTGGATAATCTGCTATACTAGGCTCTAGAAAATGAAAGTGAGAATGAAAATATGGAAAACTTACCAAATTGCCCCCAGTGCCAGTCCCCTTATGTCTATGAAGATGGCATCTTGCTGGTTTGTCCAGAATGTGCTCATGAGTGGAATCCAGTTGACACGACAGTCGAAGAAGATGGCCTTGTCGTTAAAGACAGTAACGGCACCCTCCTACAAGATGGTGATACGGTAACTGTTATTAAGGATCTTAAGGTGAAAGGGGCCCCTAAAGACATTAAACAAGGGGCGCGCGTGAAAAATATCCGCCTCGTTGAAGGAGACCATAACATTGACTGTAAAATTGATGGCTTTGGCGCTATGAAGCTGAAGTCTGAATTTGTAAAGAAGATTTAAAATGACGTCAAATAAAATCCTATATTATCGTCTACACTTAACGCTTTTAGCCTTGATTGGCGTTTTCCTTGAAGTGGTTAAGTATGGTGGACATATGTTTATGTACTACACAATTTTATCGAATCTCTTGGTCTTCTTGTTTATGGCTTATCAGGTCTATCTGATGATGACGCAATCAGAGGCTATCTGGGCATCACAAAAGGTCCTTCGCAGCAAGGCTGCAGTAACAATGGCGATTATGATTACCATGGTGATTTACCATATCTTACTAGCGCCGATTGCAGATGATTTTTGGCGAGTGGAAAATATATTGTGCCATTATTTGGTTCCTGCAATGATGTTTCTAGATACGTTCTTCTTTGATAAACCTAGGCAGTACAAATGGTATGACCCTTTTCTATGGACAGGTGTTCCTATCGTTTATTGTGGGCTTGCCCTTTTTAACGGCTTGGTTACTAAAATACCCATTAAAGATGCTAAAGATAGTCCTTTTCCCTACTTTTTCATCAATGTAACCAAGTATGGTTGGCCCTATGTCCTTCAGATGATTGCGATTATTTGTGTCGTTTATGTTATAGGTGGCTACCTTCTCTATGCCATCAAACAAATCAATTGGTCCCGTAAACGGGTACGATAAAACATGGACTATTTCTTAGGAAGTAGTCTTTTTTAAACAGTCGGAGTAGCTTTTTCCTTGAAATTAGCTGAGATTCTGGTATAATACGATTAATATAAAATTCCTTTAATCTTGTCCCGTGAGGCAAGTAAGGAGACGGATAAAGCCAGGGATAACAGAATTGTTGTGCCCTGAATTTTGAGCATCTCCTAAAGGGAGATGCTCTTTTTGGTGAGAGCCGATGATTTGAAAAAAAGGAGATTAGGATGAAGACCAAAGAAATCATTGATAGCATGACAATGAAACGGGCTATTACACGGATTACCTACGAGATCATTGAACGCAATAAAAATTTAGATAATATCGTTCTTGCAGGTATTCAAACAAGAGGTGTGCCAATTGCCAAACGGATTCAAGAACGCTTGTTTCAATTAGAAGGTGTCCAGGTGCCACTAGGGTCTCTTGATACAAAACCATTTCGTGATGATATCAAAGTTGAAGAAGACACGACTATGATGGAAGCCGATGTTACAGATCGTGATGTCATTTTGGTAGATGATGTTCTTTATACAGGTCGTACGATTCGTGCAGCTATCGATAATTTGGTGAGTCTTGGTCGCCCTTCGCGAGTAAGCTTAGCTGTCCTTGTAGACCGTGGACATCGTGAATTGCCTATTCGAGCAGATTATGTTGGCAAAAACATTCCAACTAGTCGGGCAGAGGAAATCATTGTCAAGGTGGAAGAAATTGATGGGGAAGATGCGGTGGACCTCTTAACGGTTGATTAAGAGTATGTGGACTTCTTTCATTATTTAAACCATTGCTTTATCGGAGAGACATCATTCAGAAGAGGGTTTTAATATGTCAATTTTAAATGGTCAAGTTTCCCTTCAGAACCTGGTCAGCATGGAATTGCTGACCAATGAAGAGGTTCTAGGACTCATCAGACGAGGGTCTGATTTTAAAAATGGTCGTGCGACCTTTAATCCTCAACGCCAGTATTTCGCGGCTAACTTGTTCTTTGAATCCTCAACCCGAACCCATAAATCGTTTGAGGTTGCGGAGATGCGCTTGGGATTGAATTTGATTGATTTTGATGCAAAAACCAGCTCAGTTAATAAGGGTGAAACACTCTACGACACAGTATTGACCATGTCTGCTTTGGGTGCAGATGTTTGTGTCATTCGACATCCTGATGTCGATTATTATAAACAATTAGTCGACAGTGGTCATATTAACTCTGCCATCATTAATGGTGGAGATGGATCTGGTCAGCACCCTAGTCAATCATTACTTGACTTAATGACCATTTATGAGGAATTTGGTCAATTTGACCAGTTGAAAGTTGCTATTTGTGGGGATTTGACGCATTCGCGCGTAGCCAAGTCAAACATGCAGATTTTAAAACGACTGGGAGCTGAGCTCTATTTTACGGGCCCTGCAGAATGGTATTCAGAGGAATTTGATGTTTACGGTCGTCATGTCGCCATCGATGATGTCATTGATGAGCTAGATGTTGTCATGCTTCTAAGAGTTCAGCATGAACGTCATGATGGGGAAACCAGCTTTTCAAAAGAAAGGTACAACAGCCAATTTGGGCTGACTCAGGCTCGGTATGACTGTTTGAAAGATCAAGCAATTGTCATGCATCCTGCACCAGTTAACCGCGGTGTTGAGATTGACGATCACTTGGTGGAGGCACCAAAGTCACGGATTGTAGCTCAGATGGCTAATGGTGTCTTTGTTAGAATGGCCATTATTGAAGCCGTCTTACGTGACAGAGCTTAATATAAAAATGGATAGGGGAGAAGAAATGACAAGAAGACGATTGATTTTAGAAGACGGTACGGTATTTGAAGGGGAAGCCTTCGGAGCTAATATTGATACAACTGGTGAGTTGGTTTTCAATACAGGTATGACAGGTTACCAAGAATCTATCACAGACCAATCCTATAACGGGCAAATCTTAACCTTTACCTACCCAATGGTGGGCAATTATGGGATAAATCGAGACGACTATGAGTCTATCCATCCGACTTGTAAGGGCGTGGTCGTTTATGAATGGGCAAGGGAAGGCAGCAACTGGCGTAACCAGATGACGCTTGATCAATTCTTAAGAGCTAAAAACATTCCAGGGATTTCTGGTATAGACACAAGGGCGCTTACACGGATTATTCGCAAGCATGGAACCATGAAGGCTACCCTTTCTAATGTCGGAGACAATTTAGAGCATCAGTTAGACCAACTAAAAGCAACTGTCTTACCTACAGATGGGATTTCTCAGGTTTCGACCAAAACAGCGTATCCAGCTCCTGGTGTGGGAAGGTCAGTTGTTCTAGTAGACTTTGGCCTTAAACATTCGATTTTGCGTGAACTTGCAAAACGTGAATGCAACGTGACGGTTGTGCCTCATGATACAACAGCGGAAACTATTTTAGAACTTAATCCCGATGGTGTAATGCTGTCAAATGGACCTGGTGATCCCGATGATGTGCCGTGGGCTCTTGACATGATTCGAGGAATTCAAGGTAAACTTCCTATTTTTGGCATTTGTATGGGTCATCAACTTTTCAGTAAAGCTAATGGTGCTTCGACTTATAAGATGACTTTCGGTCACCGAGGCTTTAACCATGCCGTACGTGAGATAGCTACCGGTCGCGTTGATTTTACCAGTCAAAACCATGGATTTGCTGTATCACGTGACAATCTGCCAGATTGTCTGATTGTAACCCATGAGGAAATTAATGATAAGTCTGTGGAAGGCGTTCGCCACCGTGATTTTCCTGGTTTTTCAGTTCAGTTCCATCCAGATGCGGCACCTGGTCCACATGATGCAAGTTACCTTTTTGATGACTTTATGGAATTGATGGACGCGTTTAAGCTAGAGCAAGCCAAACGATAATACGATACTCCTAAATGAGAGACAGAAAAAGAAAAGCCTGCCCAAATCCAAGTGCTACTAACGTAGCTCCTTTTCATACGCCAACCACTAGGGTGTCTTGGCTAGGTCAGGCACTAGTTCGAAAACAACCAGAATATCGCTGGTGTTTTCTCACGTCGGAGATACAGATTTAATGCCGTCCCGAGAGACGGCGAATAGAAAGGCCTGCCCAAATCCAAGTGCTACTAACGTAGCTCCTTGTCATACGCCAACCACTAGGGTGCCTTGGCTAGGTCAGGCACTAGCTCGAAAACAACCGGAATATGGCCGGTGTTTTCTCACGTCGGAGTCACAGATTTAATGCCGTCCCGAGAGACGGCGAATAGAAAGGAGTAAGCAAAGGTCTCGTGTTTTTTTAGAAATGAACACGGGCTAAAATCCTATTGAAAAAGATAGTCTTTCCTTGTGTGCTAGCACACAGCGTCAGCCTCCTATTTTCATACGGATTTTTAGACGCCCTTTGTATCTTAAATTATGCCAAAACGTACGGATATTAAAAAAATTATGGTGATTGGGTCTGGTCCAATCGTGATTGGTCAGGCTGCTGAGTTTGACTATGCTGGGACTCAGGCTTGTTTGGCCCTGAAAGAAGAAGGCTACCAAGTTGTCTTGGTTAACTCGAATCCAGCAACCATTATGACGGATAAAGAGATTGCTGATAAGGTCTATATCGAGCCCATTACGCTTGAATTTGTAACCCGCATTCTGCGCAAGGAACGTCCAGATGCTCTTCTACCAACACTCGGTGGGCAGACAGGTCTGAACATGGCGATGACGCTATCCAAGGAAGGTATCTTAGATGAGTTAGGTGTGGAGCTTTTAGGAACTAAATTATCCGCTATTGACCGAGCAGAAGATCGAGACCTATTTAAGCAATTGATGGAAGAACTCAATCAGCCAATTCCAGAGTCTGAGATTGTCAATACGGTAGAAGAAGCAGTTACTTTTGCCAATACGATCGGTTATCCTGTCATTGTACGTCCAGCCTTTACCCTTGGTGGTACCGGCGGCGGGATGTGTGCCAACGAAGAAGAACTCCGTGAGATCGCTGAAAATGGCTTGAAATTGTCTCCTGTAACCCAATGTTTGATCGAGCGTTCTATTGCTGGTTTCAAAGAAATCGAGTACGAAGTGATGCGCGACTCAGCTGATAATGCCCTTGTGGTGTGTAACATGGAAAACTTTGACCCAGTTGGCATTCACACAGGGGATTCTATCGTATTTGCGCCAACGCAGACTCTCTCTGACATTGAGCACCAAATGCTCCGCGATGCCAGCTTGAAAATCATCCGTGCCCTTAAAATCGAAGGGGGCTGTAACGTTCAGCTTGCCTTAGACCCACACAGTTTCAAGTACTACGTCATCGAAGTGAACCCGCGTGTATCTCGCTCGTCTGCCCTAGCCTCTAAGGCAACAGGTTATCCGATTGCCAAGCTCGCAGCTAAAATTGCGGTTGGATTGACCTTGGATGAAATGGTTAACCCTGTCACAGGATCGACTTATGCTATGTTTGAACCTGCCCTAGACTATGTGGTCGCTAAAATTCCACGTTTCCCATTCGATAAGTTTGAAAAAGGGGAGCGCCGTCTTGGCACGCAGATGAAGGCGACAGGTGAAGTTATGGCCATCGGCCGTAACATTGAAGAGAGCCTTCTTAAAGCTTGTCGTTCCCTTGAAGTTGGGGTCTATCATAACGAAATGCCTGAATTAGCAGATGTATCGGATGACCTTTTGGTTGAAAAAATGGTTAAGGCCCAGGATGACCGTCTTTTCTACCTCTCAGAAGCTATTCGCCGTGGCTACACTGTTTCAGAATTAGCAGAGCTGACAAAAATTGACACCTTCTTCTTGGACAAGTTGCTCCGCATCCATGAGATCGAGAAAGATCTTTTAGCAGTACCAGGTGACTTGGATCTCTTAAAAACGGCCAAACTCAATGGCTTTGCAGACCGTAAGATTGCTGACCTCTGGGATACAAGTGCAGGAGCTGTTCGCCAGATGCGCCAAGAAAACCAAGTCTTGCCAGTCTATAAAATGGTGGATACCTGTGCTGCAGAATTTGAGTCTGAAACGCCTTACTTCTACTCAACCTATGCCTTTGAAAATGAGTCAATCCGCTCTGAAAAACCGTCGGTCCTTGTCTTAGGGTCAGGTCCAATCCGTATTGGACAAGGGGTGGAGTTTGATTATGCAACAGTTCACTCGGTGAAGGCTATTCAGGCTGCGGGCTATGAAGCTATCATCATGAACTCCAACCCAGAGACGGTATCTACAGACTTCTCTGTTTCAGACAAGCTCTACTTTGAGCCACTCACGTTTGAAGATGTCATGAACGTCATTGACCTCGAGCAACCCATCGGTGTTGTGGTGCAGTTTGGTGGCCAGACAGCCATTAACTTGGCTGAGCCATTGGCAGAAGCAGGTGTGAAGATCCTTGGTACTCAGGTAGCTGACCTTGACCGGGCAGAAGACCGTGACCTCTTTGAGCAGGCCCTTAAGGCTCTTGACATTCCACAGCCACCAGGGAAGACTGCGACTGATGAAGAAGGCGCAGTAGCTGCAGCTAAGGGCATCGGTTACCCAGTCCTAGTCCGTCCGTCATACGTTCTTGGTGGTCGTGCTATGGAAATCGTGGAAAATGAAGCAGACCTTAGAACCTATATGCGGACTGCGGTTAAGGCTAGCCCGGATCATCCGGTCCTTGTAGACTCTTACATTGTTGGTCAAGAGTGTGAGGTGGATGCGATTTCTGATGGCAAGCAGGTGTTGATTCCTGGGATTATGGAGCACATCGAGCGAGCGGGTGTTCACTCAGGGGACTCTATGGCAGTTTACCCACCGCAAACCCTCTCACAGACTGTCCAAGATACCATTGTAGACTATACCAAACGTCTAGCTATCGGACTGAATTGTGTCGGTATGATGAACATTCAGTTTGTTATCAAAGACGAGCAGGTCTATGTGATTGAGGTTAACCCACGTGCTAGCCGTACAGTACCATTCTTGTCTAAGGTAACTGGTATTCCAATGGCTCAGGTTGCTACTCAATTGATCCTCGGCAAATCCTTGGCTGACCTTGGTTACGCAGATGGGCTCTACCCAGAAAGCCAGCAGGTTCATATTAAGGCACCAGTCTTCTCCTTTACCAAGTTAGCTAAGGTTGATAGCCTGCTCGGCCCTGAAATGAAGTCAACTGGTGAGGTTATGGGGTCAGATACAACCCTTGAAAAAGCCCTTTACAAGGCCTTTGAAGCCAGCTACTTACATTTGCCTACATTTGGCAATGTCATCTTCACCATTTCAGATGATAGCAAAGAAGAGACCTTAGAAATGGCACGCCGTTTCCAAAATATTGGTTACGGGGTATTAGCCACTAAGGGAACAGCTACCTTCCTTAATAAGAATGGCGTGACCGCACAAAGCGTTGCCAAAATTGGTGAAGGCGAGGGAGAAGATATCCTTAGTCTTGTCCGCCAAGGCAAGGTTCAGGCTATTATCAATACTGTGGGGACGAAGCGTACCGCTGGACAGCACGGTGCTATGATCCGTCAGGCAGCAGTAGAAAACGGCGTACCGCTCTTCACCGCACTTGATACAGCCAATGCCATGCTTAAGGTTCTGGAAAGCCGCAGCTTTATGACCCAACCAATTTAAAATAGAAATAGGAAAAACAGGAGACATCCTGTTTTTTGTTTCTCCAATCGCTCACTTTAAATACTAATAGCTTTCAGCATTCCTTAAGGTTTTTACAAGTTTGTTTTAAGACTTCTTCTGTAGACTAAGGGCACCTCAAAAAGAGTCGATTTTTTGTGCTTATGTTTGAGGAATCTAGCGGTAAGCCGTTAAATTTAGTCTAGGAGGTCATTTAAATGACGATAGAAGAAAGTAAACATCATTCACGGAAAGCAAGAACGACGAGAACGAAAAGCAACTCAGGTGGAGACAATGGTTCCCCATTGACAGTTCTTCATTCTGCCACTTCACTAAAAATGGCAGTAGCAGCGGGAATACTGGGTGTTGCGTTATGGAGTAATCAAGAGGCTTCTGCCCTTTCATTTGAAGAAGGCGCACCTAACGAATCATTTGCATATTACAATGAAGCTGTTTGGCAACCAGATTACGGATATCCTGCCTACAACTACTATACGTACGATACATCCACTTCAACCACTTATGACAGTTCTACTAACTATACGTCGTCAGTAGATGTTAGCTATGATTCTACGTTTACTATACCCACCTATACCAATACAGAAACAAATACTTATCCGATGGGACAATGCACCTGGGGAGTTAAAGTGTTGGCTCCATGGGTAGGCGATTATTGGGGGAATGCGGCAGATTGGGTAGCAAGCGCTCAAGCAGCAGGATACCAAGTCGGAACAACCCCTCAAGAAGGAGCGGTAGCAGTCTGGTTTGATGGTGGATATGGCCATGTCGCTTACGTTGTAGATGTCCAGTCAGATACAGCTATTCAGGTTTTGGAATCAAACTATAATGGTATTATGCAAATCGGTAATTACCGAGGAATTTTTGACCCAACAGACCCTGCCTATGGCTATAGTGTCATGTACATCTACCCAGCATCCTAAATCGAACAAGTCTCTCATAAATTGGGAGGCTTTTAATCATTTCATGCTATAATCACAGTATGAAAGATTTTGTAGTAACGACCAGTTTTAAGACTGATCCTGAGAAGCTAGCTGAAGCGGTAGCTCTGGCAAACGCTTTTCAGGTGCCTTATCTGGAAAGAGGCAAAGCAAGTATAAGGCGCATCATAGGAGATAAGGAAGGGGCCTTGGTGGTCTATAAGGATAAACTGCTCTTTAGAAGCAACACTGGCGAGACCCTATCCTTTCATCCAGATACGGCCATGTTAAGGATTAAGGCGCCTAGAGACCCTCTTTCGGAACTAATTGGATCGAGTCCTTTCCAAATACTGGACACGACCATGGGCTTGGCTAGCGATAGTATTGTCATGGCTTATGCTGGCCATCAGGTGACAGCCTTAGAGAGTGATCCCCTGATTCACCTGATTGTAAGCCAGGGGTTAAAGCGCTTTGTGTCGGGAAATGATCAGATAGATCATGCCATGCGTCGCATCAAGACCCAGTGTGTTGACAGTTTAGCCTTCTTAAAGGCTGCGCCAGACCAATCAGTGGATGTGATTTATTGCGATCCTATGTTTTCCGAAAATATCACAGAGTCTGAAAATTTATCAGGATTAGCATCTTTGGCTAATCCTGCAAGGATGACGCCAGAGTTTCTAGCAGAAGCCAAGCGCGTGGCCAGACAGAAAATCATCCTTAAGGCACATTTTAAAGATTCGAGTTTTGAAACGTTAGGATTTGATCGACTGGTCAGGCCCAATACCAAGTTTCATTTTGGAGTTATTGATGTCTCGTCTACTCGACTATCCCAATCTTAATCAAATAGAATCTTTTGGGAATAACAAAAACTTTGTCAAGTTTTTTTCTTGACATCATCTGAAAATCTGATATACTAGATAAAGTGAGGTGATAGCTTTGCTATTGTCCAACCATAAATTATAAAAGAGAAAAGAGAATATTTCAAAATGGCAGTAAAAATCCGTTTGACTCGTATGGGTTCTAAAAAGAAACCTTTCTACCGTATTAACGTTGCAGATTCACGTGCACCACGTGATGGTCGTTTCATCGAAACAGTCGGCACCTACAACCCACTTGTCACTGAAAACCAAGTGACTCTTAAAGAAGACCGCGTGCTTGACTGGTTGTCAAAAGGTGCTCAACCATCTGACACTGTACGTAACATTCTTTCAAAAGCTGGTGTTATGGAGAAATTCCACAACGCTAAGTACGCTAAAAAATAAGAAAAGTAGTGTAAGCCTATGGACATGATTGAAAATCTGATTATTGCGATTGTGAAACCTTTGATTTCACAACCCGACAGCCTCACTTTAAAAATTGAGGACACACCGGAGTTTTTGGAATACCATCTGGACCTCGATCAAAGCGATATTGGTCGTGTTATCGGTCGCAAAGGTCGCACGATCTCTGCGATAAGAACGATTGTTTATTCTGTCCCAACAGATGGCAAAAAAGTACGTCTCGTCATTGATGAGAAAGAATAAGAGGGCTCGAAAGAGCTCTTTTTTGCTGTCTAGATTGAGAAATATAGACCAACATGGTAAAATAGAAGAACTTGAGAAAATCAGAACCTGATCTCATAATGGGAAGATAGGGTTATAGACTAACGGAGTAGTTATGAATTATTTTAATGTAGGCAAAATTGTTAATACCCAAGGGTTACAAGGTGAGATGCGGGTAATGGCGGTGACTGATTTTGCAGAGGACCGTTTTAAAAAAGGTAGTGTTCTTAGCCTTTTTGATGAGAAAGAGAACTTTGTAAAAGAAGTGACTGTCGCGACCCACCGCAAGAACAAGCAATTTGACATCATCAAATTTAAGGACCATTACCACATCAATGATATCGAAAAGTACAAGGGCTTTAGCCTTAAGGTAGCAGAAGAGAACCTTTCAGATTTGGATGAGGGAGAATTTTACTATCATGAAATCATCGGACTCGAGGTCTATGAGAAGGACCAGTTGTTGGGAACCATTTCAGAAATCCTCCAGCCTGGAGCTAATGATGTTTGGGTAGTCAAGCGTAAAGGCAAACGTGATTTGCTCTTGCCGTATATTCCTCCTGTGGTTCTCAATGTCGATATACCTAACAAGCGGGTTAATGTCGAGCTCTTGGAAGGATTAGACGATGAAGATTGATATTCTGACCCTTTTCCCGGAAATGTTTGCCCCACTGGAGCACTCTATTGTTGGTAAGGCTAAGGAGAAGGGCTTACTAGACATTTCCTATCATAATTTCAGAGAGTATGCAGAAAAAGCCCGCCATGTTGACGATGAACCTTATGGGGGAGGGCAAGGGATGCTCCTTCGGGCTCAGCCAATCTTTGATGCCTATGAAGCTATTGTTAAAAATAGCCAGCCACGTGTAATTTTGCTTGATCCAGCGGGTAAAACCTTTGATCAGGCATACGCGGAAGATTTAGCACAAGCAGAGCATCTAGTCTTTATCTGTGGTCACTATGAAGGCTATGATGAACGGATTAAGACTCTGATCACGGATGAAATCTCACTGGGGGACTTTGTCCTGACTGGCGGGGAATTGGCAGCCATGACCATGGTCGATGCGACTGTGCGCCTGATCCCAGAAGTTATCGGTAAAGAAGCCAGTCATCAGGACGATAGTTTCTCATCAGGTCTTTTGGAATATCCACAGTACACTCGTCCCTATGAGTATCGAGGGATGGTCGTACCAGATGTTTTGATGTCTGGCCATCATGAGAATATCCGAAAATGGCGTCTAGAACAAAGCTTGCGCAAAACCCTAGAGCGTCGACCTGATTTATTGGAAAACTATGAGTTTACAGAGGAAGAAGCTCAGATTTTCCAAAAGATAAAAGGAGACATCGAATGAAACTGGTCTTTTTACATGGATTAGGGCAAACTGCTAAGGCCTGGGACAGGGTGATAGACTCTTTAGGGGACCATGACTGTTTAGCACTTGAATTATTTGACAATGGGCGTTTGTCAGAAAGCTACGAGGTAATGGATGCCCATGTCCGACAGGAGTTGGCTTGCATGGATGATGATGTCGTGGTCGTTGGCTTATCTCTGGGAGCTAGCCTTGCTTTTCGACTGTTAGACAATCCGCCTGCCAATGTGAAAGGCATTATCGCCTGTGCAGGTCAATACAATCTGCGGGGGAATCCATTTTATTACCTGCAAAAGGCTATGTTTAAACTGCTCCCAAAATCAACCTTTGCCAAGCAAGGTGTGGATAAGGTAAGTTTGAACAAATTCTATAACTCTCTAGCAGAGTTAGATTTAACGGAAGTCCTCACTTATACCAACCTACCTTGTGCCATCATCTGTGGCGCGAAGGACAAGCCCAATCTGAAAACTTCCCAAAAAGCAGCAGATCTCATTCCAAATGCTACTTATCATACCATACCCAATGCCGGTCATTTGCTGACAGACGAAGCACCAGAGGCGTTGGCAGAAGTCGTTCAGGCGTTTTTGAAGAAAATCAAATCAGAAAAACTTGAAAATTAAGGCCACACGACTTATCTGTTTAACCTTTCTATTACAATAGTCCGATTCTGGCTTAATGTTTTGAATCTGATGTATTTTTAAGACTTCCTTAGCCAATCTTAGCTACCAAGAGATGTTGCTAAGCCAGTCTTTTTTCTTGCCCTGTGGTATAATAGACCTATGGAAAATAAGACGAATAAATTACTTTTGATTGATGGGTCTTCTGTTGCATTTAGGGCTTTCTTTGCCCTTTATCACCAGATTGACCGTTTTAAAAGTCCTGCTGGACTGCATACCAACGCTATCTATGGTTTTCATCTTATGCTTGATCATATTCTAAAACGGGTTCAACCGACCCATGTTTTGGTTGCCTTTGATGCTGGGAAAACCACCTTTCGGACAGAAATGTATGCGGACTACAAGGGCGGTCGTGCCAAAACACCAGACGAATTTAGGGAGCAATTTCCCTTTATCCGTCAGATGTTAGATGTGCTGAGCATCCAGCATTATGAGTTGGACCAGTACGAAGCAGATGATATTATCGGCACTCTTGCTAAAAAAGCAGAGCTGATTGACCAGGATTTTGAAATCACCGTGGTCTCAGGAGACAAGGATTTAATCCAGCTAACAGACAGTCATACTACGGTTGAAATTTCCAAAAAGGGAGTAGCAGAGTTTGAATCCTATACACCAACCTATCTCATGGAGAAAATGGGCATTACACCTAGTCAGTTTATCGACCTCAAGGCCCTGATGGGAGATAACTCTGATAATATCCCCGGTGTCACTAAAATCGGTGAGAAAACAGGGCTAAAGTTGCTTCATGAATATGGCAGCTTAGAAGGAATCTATGACCATATTGATGCTATGAAGGCGTCTAAAATGAAGGAAAATCTGATTAACGATAAGGAACAAGCTTTTCTCTCTAAGACACTCGCTACGATTGAAACAAACTCACCGTTAACTATTGGTTTAGAAGACATCATATACTCAGGGCCAAAAGATATTAGTGCTTTGTCTAAATTCTACGATGAAATGGGCTTTAAACAGCTCAAGGCCCAACTGCCTGTAGAAGGTCAGGAAACGAGCGTTGCTACAGCCGAGGTCGATTACCAAGTGGTCACTGAGATCACCCCAGAGATGTTAAATGACCAGCAGTTTTTCTACCTTGAAATTCTAAACGATAATTACCATACGGAGCCTGTTATCGGTCTTGCTTGGGGCGATAGCGGTAAAATTTACGCAGCAGCTGGTGATCAGTTGTTAGGCTCTCCTGTTTTGAGAGACTTTTTCGAGACAACAGCTCTCAAAACCTATGATTTTAAACGGACCAAGGTTTTGCTGAGTCGCCATGGAGTTGAGTTGCCGGCGCCAGCCTTTGATAGCCGTTTGGCCAAGTATTTGCTCTCGACCATTGAAGACAATACGGTTGCAACCATCGCTGAACTTTATGGTCAGCGTCAGCTAGCGTCAGATGAAACGGTCTATGGTAAGGGAGTCAAAAAAGCGGTACCAGAAACAGATGTTCTGCTCAGCCATTTGGCCCAAAAGGTCGCTGTCCTCATCGAAACGGAAAAAATGATGCGTGAACGCTTGACAGAGAACCAGCAACTAGACTTATTAATTGATATGGAGCAACCTCTGGCATATGTACTAGCCAAGATGGAGATTGCAGGGATCAAGGTCGACAAGGCAACCTTGGAAGCCATGCAGGCTGAAAACGACGTGGTTCTAGATAACCTGACGCAAGAAATCTATGAGCTAGCAGGTGAAGAATTTAATATTAATTCCCCTAAGCAATTAGGAAGTATTCTCTTTGAAAAGCTGGGCTTACCAGTCGAGATGACCAAGAAAACCAAGACAGGCTATTCGACGGCGGTTGATGTCTTAGAGCGCCTAGCACCCTTGTCGCCAATTGTGGCTAAGATTCTTGACTACCGTCAAATCGCGAAACTCCAATCGACCTATGTCGTTGGCCTGCAGGACTTTATCACTGCTGAGGGCAAGATTCATACCCGTTATGTGCAGGACTTGACGCAGACAGGGCGTCTGTCTAGCACGGATCCTAACTTGCAAAATATTCCAATACGCTTAGAGCAAGGTCGCTTGATTCGGAAGGCCTTTGTGCCGTCCTGGGACAAGAGTGTCCTCATGAGTTCCGATTATTCCCAAATTGAGCTTCGAGTACTGGCCCATATCTCTGGGGATGCGCACCTAATTAAGGCTTTTGAAGATGGAATTGATATCCACACGTCAACAGCCATGCGTGTCTTTGGCATTGAAAAACCAGAAGAGGTTACTGCTAATGACCGACGCAATGCCAAGGCGGTTAACTTTGGTATCGTATATGGCATTTCTGACTTTGGACTCTCTAACAACCTCGGTATTACTCGAAAACTGGCCAAAGAATATATCGATACGTATTTTGACCGTTACCCAGGCATCAAAGATTACATGGAAGGTGTTGTTCGGGAAGCCAAGGATAAGGGCTATGTTGAGACGATTTTCCACAGACGCCGGGAGCTGCCAGACATTAACTCGAGAAACTTTAACATTCGCCAATTTGCGGAACGCACGGCCATTAACTCACCGATTCAAGGATCGGCTGCAGATATTTTAAAAGTAGCCATGATCAACTTGGACAGAGCGCTTGCTGAAGGGAATTACCAGGCACGCATGCTGCTCCAAGTCCATGATGAAATCGTTTTGGAAGTACCAGAACATGAGGTCGAAGCGGTAGCTGAACTCGTTAAAACCACGATGGAAGACGCTATCCAATTGTCCGTTCCACTAATTGCCGATGAAAGTACAGGAAAAACCTGGTACGAAGCGAAGTAACGCATTTTAAAACCCATAGAGGAGGTTCTTATGTCTTATTCTTTTCAAAATCCGAGTCAAGAGACAATCTTTGATTACCTAAGAGAAGCCAAAACGATCGCAGTTGTTGGCCTATCAAGCCGGACAGAAACGGTTGCCTACCAAGTCAGTCGAGTAATGCAAGATGCTGGCTATACCATTATTCCAGTTAATCCCAGAGCTGTTGGAGAAACCATTCTCGGAGAAACTGTTTATGCACGTTTACAGGACGTTTCCGTTCCCATTGATATTGTCAATGTTTTCCGGCGCAGTGAATTCTTGGCAGATGTTGCTAAAGACTTTATAGAGACAGATGCTAAAGTATTCTGGGCGCAATTAGGCCTTGAGAGTCAAGAGGCAGAAAATATCCTCCGTGTAGCGGGACGATATGATATTGTTATGAATCGTTGTATCAAAATTGAGTACCAAGCCATGAAAGCTTAATGACAATCACCTGATCCATTCAGGTGATTTTTTGTGTAATCAGGCTATACCAATTTTATAGTTGACAAAAACAAAAACCTTGATTATACTATATCTATCGTATACTTCTGAAGCAATCAGACTATACCAATTTTAAATTTTAGTTAAGAAAAGGATTTAGATAATTATGTGTGGAATTGTTGGTGTTGTAGGAAATCGTAATGCAACGGATATTTTAATGCAAGGTTTAGAAAAGTTAGAATACCGCGGTTATGATTCAGCAGGGATCTTTGTTGCGAATGGCGTAAACAATGGCCGATTGATTAAGTCTGTTGGTCGCATTGCAGACTTGCGTTCTAAACTGGGGATTGATGTGGCCGGTTCAACAGGCATCGGACATACTCGATGGGCGACCCATGGTCCTGCTTCAAAGGAAAATGCGCATCCGCATACCTCTGCAACTGGTCGGTTTATCTTGGTGCACAATGGTGTGATTGAGAACTATCTGGCCATCAAGGAAGAGTTTTTAGCTAATCATGAATTTAATGGTCAAACAGACACAGAAATTGCTGTTCATTTGATTGGTCAATTGGTAGAAGATGGTTTATCCGTTTTGGAAGCTTTTAAAAAATCTCTCCATCTCATCGAAGGGTCTTACGCTTTTGCCTTGGTTGACAGCGAAAATCCTGACGTCATTTACGTCGCGAAGAATAAGTCACCGCTTTTAATTGGTGTGGGTGAAGGCTACAACATGGTTTGTTCTGATGCCATGGCCATGATTCGTGAAACGTCTGAATTTATGGAAATTCATGATAAGGAGCTGGTCATTGTCACCAAAGACAGTGTGTCCGTCCAAGACTATGCTGGCAATAGCCTTGAGCGCGAGTCATACACAGCTGAGCTTGACCTTTCCGATATTGGCAAGGGAACATACCCTTACTACATGCTCAAAGAAATCGATGAGCAACCATCTGTGATGCGCAAGCTCATTTCTGCTTATTCCGACAATGGTCAGGTTAAGGTGGATGAAGCTATTATCAAGGCTGTTCAAGAAGCTGATCGTCTTTACATCATTGCTGCAGGAACGTCATACCATGCTGGTTTTGCAGCGAAAAACATGCTAGAAGCCTTAACCAATACACCAGTAGAATTAGGGATTGCTTCAGAATGGGGATATAACCAGCCATTGTTAAGCCAAAAACCGCTGTTTATCTTTATCAGCCAATCCGGTGAAACAGCTGACAGTCGCCAGGTTCTCGTAAGAGCTAATGAAATGGGAATTCCAAGTCTTACGGTGACCAATGTCCCAGGCTCAACTTTATCCCGCGAGGCAAATTATACCATGTTGCTTCACGCAGGACCTGAGATTGCCGTAGCGTCGACAAAAGCCTACACCGCTCAAATCGCGACTCTAGCCTTCTTAGCTAAGGCGGTTGGCGATGCGGATGGCAATGAAAAAGCTAAAGCCTTTGACCTCGTACATGAATTGTCCCTTGTTGCTCAGTCTATCGAAGCAACCTTATCTGAAAAAGACAGTATCGCTGAAAAAGTAGAAGGGCTTCTGGCAAAGACTCGTACAGCCTTCTACATCGGTCGTGGGAATGATTACTATGTTGCTATGGAAGCGAGCTTGAAACTTAAGGAAATTTCCTACATTCAGTGTGAAGGGTTTGCAGCTGGAGAGCTCAAACACGGGACGATTTCTCTGATTGAAGACGGTGTTCCTGTCCTTGCTCTCATCTCTTCAGATGAAGCAGTCGCTGCCCACACACGTGGGAACATCCAAGAAGTTGCGGCGCGTGGTGCGAACGTATTAGTCATTGCTGAAGAAGGATTAGCAAGGGAAACAGATGATATCAAGGTCGTTCCAGTCCACCCTTACTTGTCGGCAATTTCCATGGTCGTTCCAACACAGCTAGTTGCCTACTATGCGACACTTCAGCGTGGTCTAGATGTTGACAAACCACGTAACCTCGCTAAATCAGTCACAGTTGAATAATAAGAGGCCACCAGGTCTTGTCCATGAATTCATCAAGAGACATCAGGTTAACTCATTAAGTAATGAGAACAGCATAAGATTTGAAGAAGTCTAGGGTAGCTAAAAACGCCGTTCAAACGAACGGCGCTTTTTATATCATTGATTAATGAGTTTGTAGGTACTTGGTTAGACGATTGTAAAATACAGTCTGAGTAGTATTGTAATATGGGATGACATAAATTGCTGCTAATCCAAACGTAACAGCAACCAAGAGCCACCAACCAATAAAACTAAACTGTAAGAGAAATAATTGGAATTTATAGCCGTTCATCATGTGTCTGCTAGCAGTGATACATGATCGTGCAGAAGTGTAAGTCCCATTTTTTATTTCATCATGGAGGATGTACTCAGTCATTGCATAGCTATAGGATTTAATGATGAGGGGGATTAATCCTAATACTGAGACTAGAGCTCCAGCCAAAAAAATGAGACCAACCGTGTTTGGATCAATGGTTAAGGTGATTTCTTGAAGATAATCGAGAAGCAAGAAGCCTGCAGAAACGATCACAGTCACAGCTCCAATCAGAAGAGGTAAGCTCCATAAGAAAAGAAAGAGACCTTTCATAAATAGTGTGGCAAAGACTTTTCCAAAATGATCCGATGAAAAGGCACGAAGACTATCCTTAAACGTTACCTCCGAGCGAAGGCCACGGATAGTTTCTAGCATTGTCCAAAGAATGCCAAGAGTGATAAAGGACATCAAGATGGAGATGGCGGAATTAAAAATGTCTCCAGAAAATTCCCAAACTAAATTAGGGGCATTAGCGCTAAGAGCAGTTGTATTAGTAAGAGCTGGATTGCTCATTCCTTCTTCACCCAGTGTGTTCCATTGCACTCTAATTGTATTCATGGTTGAAAAGATTTGCATAACGATAGGAATGAGAAAGAGCAAGTATTTTCCTTTTAAGTTGGCAAGGACCTGACGGGCTTCCTCACGGATATCATAATTTTCCATAAATTCCTCCTTTTATATCACTTTTTATTATACCCAAAAAAAGCTGTTAAAGTAAATGCAGGCTTCTGCATAATATGGTATAATCAAGTCTAAAAGACAACTAGGACTGTTTTTCCTAGGAGGAGGAAACCATGTCAGAATCACCGATTCAATATCGTTTGATTAAAAAAGAAAAGCATACAGGTGCTCGTTTAGGAGAGATTATCACACCTCACGGCACTTTTCCAACCCCCATGTTTATGCCTGTAGGAACCCAGGCAACCGTCAAAACCCTATCACCAGAAGAACTAAAGACGATGGGGTCAGGCATCATTTTAGCTAATACCTATCACCTTTGGTTGCGTCCGGGTGATGAACTCGTTGCTAAAGCGGGAGGGCTTCACACCTTTATGAACTGGGACCAACCGATTTTAACAGATAGTGGTGGCTTTCAAGTCTATTCCTTAGCAGATTCTCGTAATATCACGGAAAAAGGGGTAACCTTTAAAAACCATTTAAACGGATCAAAAATGTTCCTATCCCCTGAGAAAGCCATTTCCATCCAGAATAATTTGGGTTCCGATATTATGATGTCATTTGATGAATGTCCACAATTTTACCAACCTTATGACTATGTCAAAAACTCTATTGAGCGAACCAGCCGCTGGGCTGAGCGTGGCCTGAAAGCACACCGTCGCCCACATGACCAAGGTCTTTTTGGGATTGTCCAAGGAGCAGGATTTGAGGACCTCCGTCGCCAATCAGCACAAGATTTGGTCAGCATGGATTTCCCAGGCTATTCTATCGGAGGGTTAGCAGTTGGTGAGACACATGATGAGATGAATGCAGTGCTCGATTTTACGACGCCACTCTTACCCGAAAACAAACCGCGTTATTTGATGGGCGTAGGAGCGCCAGATTCTCTTATTGATGGGGTTATTCGGGGGGTCGATATGTTTGACTGTGTATTGCCGACACGCATCGCTCGTAATGGCACTACTATGACCAGTCGAGGCCGGCTTGTGGTCAAAAATGCCCAATTTGCAGAAGATTTTGGTCCACTGGATCCAGATTGTGATTGTTATACTTGCCAGAATTATAGTCGTGCTTATCTGCGTCATCTGCTGAAGGCAGATGAAACGTTTGGTATTCGCCTGACCAGCTACCATAATCTCTATTTCTTAATCAATCTCATGGAAAATGTTCGTCAAGCAATTATGGATGATAACTTATTAGAGTTTCGTCAAGACTTTATGGAAAAATATGGTTATGGAAAGAATGGCCGTAATTTCTAATCGCTAATCAACAAGACTTATTTGTAAGATAAAGAAAAGGAGTGCTTATGAAATCAAGTCACAAAATAGAAGCTTACAATCTATTGCTAGCTCAGTTAGAAGCTCTATTAGAAGGTGAAACAAATCCCTTAGCAAATCTTTCAAATGCGTCAGCACTCTTAAATCAGGCACTTCCTAATTCAGTCTTCACGGGATTCTATCTCTATGATGGAAAAGAGCTAATTCTGGGTCCATTTCAAGGTGGTGTTTCCTGTGTCCATATTGAGCTCGGTAAAGGTGTCTGTGGAGAATCTGCGTTAAAACAAGAGACATTGATCGTTGATGATGTCAAGACACATGCCAATTATATTGCCTGTGATTCAGCTGCTATGAGTGAGATTGTGGTGCCGATGATAAAGGACGGACAGTTAATTGGGGTCCTCGATTTGGATTCACGTTTTAAGTCTGATTATGATAGGATTGATCAAGACTATTTGGAACGCTTTGTGGCTCTTTTAGTAGATAAAACACAGTGGAACTTTGCCATGTTTGGATTAGGAGAAATGCGTTAATGTATCAAGCACTCTATCGGAAATACCGGAGTCAATCTTTTGAGGAAATGGTCGGTCAAGAAGTGGTAGCAACGACTCTGAGACAGGCTGTTTCTTCAGGGAAAATTAGTCATGCTTATCTCTTTTCTGGCCCTCGAGGAACCGGAAAAACCAGTGCTGCTAAAATATTTGCAAAGGCCATGAACTGCCCCAATCAGGTTAATGGTGAGCCGTGTAATAGCTGTTATATTTGCCAAAGTGTGACAGATGGTAGCCTTGAAGATGTCATTGAAATTGACGCCGCCTCTAATAATGGAGTTGATGAAATCCGTGATATCCGTGATAAATCAACCTATGCCCCTAGTTTAGCGCAGTATAAGGTATACATCATCGATGAGGTGCATATGCTGTCAACAGGAGCCTTTAACGCCTTGTTGAAAACCCTTGAAGAGCCTACGGAAAATGTTGTCTTTATTTTAGCGACGACAGAGCTTCATAAGATACCAGCCACTATTTTGTCTCGTGTGCAACGGTTTGAATTTAAGGCGATTCAGACTGCTGCTATTAAAGACCATTTAGCAAAGGTCTTGGAGTATGAATCAGTCGGTTATGAAAATGAAGCCCTGGCCATGATTGCCAGACGTGCTGAAGGGGGAATGCGTGACGCCCTCTCTATCTTAGACCAAGCTTTGAGCCTGACCACTACTGATCACATCACCTTAGCTACGGTCGAGGAAATAACCGGATCGATTAGTCTACAAGCCCTGGACCATTACGTCGCTGCCATCATTCGTCAAGATAGCCAAGAGGCACTTGGACAACTTCAGACAATTTTTGAAGAAGGTAAGAGCATGAACCGCTTTGCGACTGATCTTCTCATCTATCTACGCGATTTATTACTAGCGAAGTCGGGGATCGAGAACAGTCGAGCATCAGGTTTGTTTTTAGAAAATGCCTCTATTGATCAAGGTCATATTTTTAGATACATTGATCAGGTGACTATTGGCTTAAGGGAAATTAAAGCAAGTGCTCAGCCTAAAATCTATGCTGAAGTCATGACAATGAGATTAGCAGAAGCAAGCTTTTCTCAATCTGAGATGTCTCCATCCTTGTCAGCTGAGATAGAAACCCTACAACGCCAAGTAGAGGCCTTACAGGAAAAATGGCAGCAATGGCAAAATAAGGCACCAGTAAAATCTGTAGGACCAACAACGCAAGCAAAAACAGCCCAAAAGCGACCGAATTATCAAATTGATCGTAGTCGAATCACTCGTATTTTAGAAGAAGCCGTTGAAAATCCAACACTAGCTCGCGAAAATCTGACCAAACTTCAAAATGCCTGGTCCGAAGTCATAGAGCATTTATCGGGAGCTGATCGGGCTTTGCTAACAGGATCGCAACCTGTTGCGGCCAATGAAAACCATGCGATTTTAGCCTTTGAATCACGATTCAATGCTGAACAGACGATGAAACGCGATAATCTCAATGTGCTTTTTGGCAATATTCTGAGTCAAGCTGCTGGATTTTCACCTGAGATAATAGCGATCGCCCAAGAGGATTGGGTAGCTATTCGGGCCGAATTTTCAAGTCGTAGCCGTGAAAAAAAGGAGATGAGCTCAATTCCTCAGGCATCATCAGCAGATCTAGAGGACCAGCAAGTGGTAGAGATTCCTGAAAATTTTGCTTTTCTAGCTGAAACCCTCGAGATAAAGGAAGATTAAGATGAAAATTCACCTTAGAAATGAAATTCAAATAGATGAAGAAACTGAAATTATCCTCCAAACCTTTGACGTAACAGTTCAGGAAAAAAAGAACTTTACCTACCTCATTTATCATAATGATGAAGGAGAAAAAGTGGTGTTAAAGCTTGATCAAGATGAGCTAGTGATGACCCGCTTTTCAGATCCAAAATCAATTATGCGTTTTGTAAGAGCAGAAGATGCGATCGTCACCGTTCCGACCCCTATGGGCTTACAACATTTGGTAACGCGAACGCATCAGCTCGTCTTCGATAAAAAAAATCAGAATGTTTTGCTTCACTATGATTTAAAACCACTAGATGGCAATCAGCTTTTTGCCTCCTATCAGATGATGATTTCCTGGCAATAGGCCATTGAAAATGTTTGGAAATTCATGAAAAAAACGAAAAAATAAATCTGAGAAGCTTGATTTTTCACCCTAAAGTGGTATAATATCACTTATATCAAGGGAGTAGCAGACGGTTCATCTGAACCGTGATTATGTCGTCAATACGAGTTTATCCGGCATAATCTTAAACAGCGAGACTTGTTTTATTAAACAGGTCTCTTTTCTTATGGAAAAGAGGCTAGAAAAAAAGGAGAAAAACAGTGTCAAAAGAACAATTGCGTGATAAGTTTTACACCTTATCAGAATCAGATGTCCTATCGAAACTCGATACGACCACTGATGGTTTGACCAGTGCCCAGGCTCAGGAGCGTTTAGCGACTTACGGCCGAAATGAATTAGAGGAAGCTGAAAAACGCACCCTCTTCCAAAAATTCCTTGACCAATTCAAGGACTTGATGATCATCATTCTCTTGGCAGCCGCAGGTCTGTCTGTCCTTACAGAGGGGATGCACGGTTTGACCGATGCCATCATTATCCTCTTGGTTGTTGTCTTGAACGCTGCCTTTGGGGTGTACCAAGAAGGCCAAGCAGAAGCAGCCATCGATGCCCTTAAGTCTATGTCTAGCCCAAGCGCGCGTGTTCTACGTGACGGCCACGCCAAAGAAGTAGACTCAAAAGAGTTGGTACCTGGTGATATCGTCATGTTAGAAGCTGGTGATGTTGTACCAGCCGATATGCGTCTCCTTGAAGCAAACTCCCTCAAGATTGAAGAAGCAGCCCTTACAGGTGAGTCTGTTCCAGTTGATAAAGATCTCTCTGTTGAATTATCAGAAGATGCTGGTATCGGTGACCGTCTCAATATGGGTTACCAAAACTCAAACGTAACCTATGGTCGTGGTTTGGGGGTTGTTACCAACACGGGTATGTACACAGAAGTTGGTCACATCGCTAACATGTTGGCTAACGCTGATGAGTCAGACACGCCACTCAAGCAAAACCTGCATCAGTTGTCTAAGATCTTGACCTATGCGGTCTTGGTGATTGCAGCGATTACCTTTGTCGTTTCTGTCTTTGTTCGTGGTGAAGCACCTCTCAATTCCTTGATGACTGCAGTTGCCCTTGCGGTAGCAGCCATTCCTGAAGGTCTTCCTGCGGTTGTAACAGTTGTCCTTTCTATGGGGACACAAGTTCTTGCCAAACGGAACTCCATTATCCGTAAATTACCAGCAGTTGAGACCCTCGGTTCAACTGAAATCATCGCATCTGACAAGACTGGTACTCTTACCATGAACAAGATGACGGTTGAGAAGATTTACCAAAATGGTACAATGGCTGATGCGGCAGAACCCATTTCTGAAAACAGCATGACCCTTCGTGTCATGAACTACGCTAACGATACCAAGTTTGACCAAGAAGGTAAATTGATCGGTGACCCGACTGAGACTGCCTTGGTTCAATTTGGATGGGATAAGCATTTTGATGTCCGTCAAGCACTTAAAGCTGAGCCACGTGTGGCTGAAATTCCATTTGATTCAGATCGTAAGCTCATGTCAACTCTCCACACGCAAGCAGATGGTCGTATCTTTGTAGCGGTTAAAGGTGCTCCAGACCAGCTCTTGAAACGTGTCACTCAAATTGAAATTGACGGACAAGTTCGTCCAATCACAGACGAAGACCGTGAAGAAATCCTTCGCGTCAACAAGTCTCTTGCTAAACAAGCCCTTCGTGTCCTCATGATGGCTTACAAGTATGAAGATTCAGTCCCTACTGACTTGACTTCTGAAACGGTTGAAAATAATCTTATCTTTGCTGGTTTGGTCGGTATGATTGACCCTGAGCGTCCAGAAGCAGCAGAAGCTGTTCGTGTGGCCAAAGAGGCTGGTATTCGTCCGATCATGATTACGGGTGACCACCAAGATACGGCAGAAGCGATTGCCAAACGTCTTGGTATCATTGACCCAACGGATACGGAAGACCATGTCTTCACCGGTGCAGAGCTTAACGAATTAACGGATGAAGAATTCCAAAAAGTCTTCAAACAATACTCTGTATACGCTCGTGTGTCACCAGAGCATAAGGTTCGTATCGTGAAAGCTTGGCAAAATGAAGGCAAAGTCGTTGCCATGACTGGTGACGGGGTTAACGATGCGCCGTCCCTTAAGACAGCTGACATTGGTATCGGTATGGGTATCACGGGTACTGAGGTATCTAAAGGTGCTTCTGACATGGTCCTTGCCGATGATAACTTTGCAACGATTATCGTAGCGGTTGAAGAAGGGCGTAAGGTCTTCTCCAACATCCAAAAAACAGTTCAGTACTTGCTTTCTGCCAATACCGCAGAAGTGCTCTGTATCTTCCTTGCAACTCTCTTTGGATGGGATGTCTTGGAGCCAGTTCACCTTCTTTGGATTAACTTGGTAACCGATACGCTTCCAGCGATTGCTCTTGGTATGGAACCAGCTGAGCCTGGTGTTATGCAGCACAAACCTCGTGGGCGTAATTCAAGTTTCTTCTCTGGTGGAGTCCTTGGAGCGATTGCCTACCAAGGTATCTTGCAGGCAGCTCTAGTTCTTGGGGTTTATGGTTACGCCATTGCTAACCCAGTTCACTCAACTTATACTGAAATTCATGCGGATGCCCTTACGATGGCCTATGCGACTCTTGGTCTTATCCAATTGGTACACGCCTTTAACGTTAAATCTGTTTACCAATCTGTCTTTACGGTAGGACCGTTCAAGAATAAGACCTTCAATATGGCTATTATCGGTTCATTGTTGCTTTTAGTAGCAACCCTTACCATTCCGTTCTTGGAAAAAATCTTCCACGTGTCACACCTTGACTTGTCACAGTGGGGTGTCGTCGTAGCAGGAAGTTTGGCTATGTTTGTCCTTGTTGAAATCGTGAAATTCGTACAACGCGCCTTAGGTATGGATAAGAAAGCTATCTAATCAACTGAATATGATATACTTATAGAAGCTAGGGCATTGGCCTAGCTTCTATTTGTTATTTTAAGGGAGTTGAAATGCAAGATCAATTAGTACTAAAATTAGCTATGGATAACTGTGTCTATACTGATGAGGAAATAAACTGGTGTTTAGAAAACATTGGCGATGTCAATCCGGATATCCGTGATGGTTTGGTTTACCTGTCGTTCTGTAAAATGATTGACGAAGAAAGATTGACGGTGGACCAGTTTAAAGCAATCGGTCAGTGGTGTCAATCAGAGCAATCCATTTATTCTAAGTTACCAGAGATGGGGGTGCCTACGCTAAAAAGGTCTTTTACAGCCTTGCTTCAAACCCTCTTGCTTTGGCCTGATGACAGGGATGGCAGTGCTTTTCAAGGAAAGTTATCACGGGCTGTGAGAGAGTATTTTTTTAAGACGGCACTAGAGTATCTACGTCTTGAAACAGATGATACAGCTTTGCATCCTGATTTTGGATGGGTTCATGCTTTTGCTCATGGAGCCGATCTTTTAGCAGTCGCCGCTTGTCATTCACAATTCCCGTCGATTCAGATGAATAAGGTATTAGAAGTGCTTGGTGACATTTTTCTAACACGACAGAGGCGCTTTGTAGGGGATGAGGAAGGACGATTGGCGGCTGTTATCATTCGGACAATTCTTCAGGGGAAACTATCTGTTCAAGGATTGATAGACTGGTTAAAAAAGGGGAATTTTTCGAATGAATTTATAGATGACTGGGATAGGCAACAATCGTTTCGTCTCTTTTTGCTACCAATCTATGTGGAGCTCGATCACGCTAATCTTCTCGAGGCATCTGACAAGGATGTCCTTTATGCATTGATTTAACTTCAGTAAAGGATGATGTTATGACTAAAATTATTGCTCATCGTGGCAGTAAAAGCAATCGCCCAGAGAATACAATCATAGCCTTTCAGGAGGCTCTGCGAGTTGGTGCTGATGGGATTGAGTTAGATGTTCACATGACAAAAGACGGTCATCTCATGGTGATCCATGATGAACGGATAGATCGCACAACTAGTGGACGGGGTCTGGTCAGGAAAATGACCATGGCTGACATCAAAGCCTTTGATGCGGGATCGTGGTTTTTTCCGGAGTTTTTCCGAGAACGAGTTCCAAGTTTAGAAGAAGTGCTTCTCTTTTTGGAGGAATCACAGTTTGACGGTGAGCTAAATATTGAAGTGAAGACTGACAAATACCCCTATTGTGGAATCGAAAAGGCGCTTTCAGAGCTCATGCAGTCTCGGCAGTGGTCCTTTGACTATTATTATTCGAGCTTTAACCTCTTTACCCTTTACAGGATGAGTAAGTTCGATTCAGGCATTGAGTTAGCCTTTCTGATGAAAGAAGAAAAGCATCTCATGTGGCTGGCGAACAAACTACCTTTTATTCAGACTTTACACCCGCATCGCAAAGCATTTTTCAAATCATTAACGATTTCTATTCCAAAAAGCTATCGCCTCTGGACGGTCAATCGAACAGAGGACATGCAAAAAGCCTTTAGACTGGGAGTCAAAGGCTTTTTCACAGATAACCCAGAAGAAGCTTTGCGGCAAAGAGAGTTAGATGAACTAAACACGACAATTGTTACATCACATGAAAAAAGTGAGCAGGCTGGGACATAAGTCCTAGCCTGCTCATCGTATATCAACTGTTCAACAAGAGGCAGTTTAACGCTCTTAATGAACTCCAACACTGTTAACGAGGTGCTGGAGTTACCCTGTTTCATACACTTTTGGAATAAAGCTATATCATGAAGAACACGATAGCGATATATTGTAAAACGGAGGCCAAGAGAATAAACAAATGCCAAATCATGTGGGAGTAGGGTCTTTTTCTAGCATAAAAGATGGCTCCAATAGTATAGGCAATCCCTCCAAACAACATGAGGAGGCTAAAAGTTGGATCTGCTTTTTGGAGAACAGCAGGCACGATAAAGATAATCAACCAACCCATAATGAGGTAGAGGGCCAGGCTAAAGCGCTCATTGATCGTTTTAACAAAAATTTTATAAAAAATACCAAATAAGGTAATTCCCCACTGAATGAAAATGATTAAATACCCCAACCATCCTTCAACCAGAGAGAGGGCGACAGGCGTGTAGGAACCTGCTATAGCAACATATATCATGCTGTGATCAATGAGCCGACAGATATACTTTTGTGGGGTGCCATAACCCATGGTATGATAGATAGTTGATGATAGAAACATGAGAAAGAGACTGATGACAAATATTGACATGCCGACGACAGCTTTTAAATCATAATGCAGATAAGCATAAGTAGCTGATATAGGTAGCAGAATAAGCATTGCTAGGGATCCAATAGCGTGGGTCACACTATTCGCAACCTCTTCTCCAAAGGATAATTGTCGGCTTAATTTATTTTGATTCATGATGTTGTCCTTCCAAGAGTAGCATTTGAGCAGTCGTTTGATGGTAAAGGGTTACTGTTTGACAAGCCAGTGAGATAACTTGAGGACAGGGACGTTCTTCAGGATGACATGTTTTGTCAAAACAGTGAATAAAGGCATCGTACAAGTATTCGGCATCATAATCTTTAGAAAGATTTTGAAGCATAGCGGTTAATTCTTGAATACTAAAGACTTCTTTTAAGAGTGAGATGACGACTAATTGGCCGATTTGATGTTTACCGTATTTTTTTTTGAAGGGTTTTTGAACATAGCCATGTTTTACATAATTATTAATCATCGAGGCTGTTAAGGGTTTTTGCAGGCTTGTTTCATAAGCTATTGCCATTAGCTCATTGACATAGAGCAAAACCTGGTCCAAATAGAGATCTATTGTAGGCAATTCCTTCCAATAAGGGAGAGAAGTCATTTTCATAAATCCTTTATCTAGTTTTGATAACTAGATTGTATAATATTTCAAAAAATAAATCAATGATTAATATTATATTTCTGACAAATCATAACGAATTAGCGCGTCAGACAATTCTTTTTTTAGGTATTTTTGGTAAAATTCCTGAAATTCTGGTTTGTCTTTGACATCTCTGTACCGCTTAGCAAGCTCATAATTAGGACCTGTCACCAGATGAGGATGTTGTTTTAGGAACTGGCGAATCATCTGCCACTCGCGCTTGTACCCCAAAGGTCTGGCCTGGTATCGAACCCCACCAATCACCCGATCGTGGCGGTGGTGGAGATGGCCAAAGACAACATCAGTGACCTGTCGTTGGACAAAGAGATTATGGAAACGAGGGCTGCCTAGAAAGGCATTGAAACGCTGAAAGTAAGGATGGTCTGGGATAAAGGACTGATGTGGTACAAAATGCATGGCTACAATCGCAGGCTGTTTCGCAACTAAGAGCAGTCTTTCCAACTTATCGAGGCTGTCCTTGGTGATCTCAGGATCGGACAAAGGTCTATCTAATTTACGGTCAAACCAATAGAAATTCTTGCTAGTCAGGTGTTCCTCGTCAGTTTTGGTCGTGTTAAAGCCATAATCATACCAGCCTGCAAGATGGATGAGAGACCGGCCGGGTAGTTCTAGGATTTGACCATCTTGTGCTTGGATGGTCTTTTCATCAAGCCCCAACATGTCGTGATTACCTAAATTATAGGTCAGATGGACATGCTGGGAGAGTTTTTCTAAAAAAGGCTTGGTAACATCTTCAAGGTCATTGGAAATATCACCAGCCAAGTGAAGATGGCTAATTTCCTTTTCCTTTAAAAGGGAGATCAAGGTGTTGTACTCAAAATCTCCAAAATCGTTTACATCAATGTGCAAATCACTCATAATAACTAGTTTTGTCATAGAACCATTATAACAAAAAAATAATGATAAAGAGATTTCCGATAGTTACGAGAGAAAGTTTAGAAGGATTTCCTTGCTCAAATTTTCCACTTTATTTCCTTTTTTTCTAAATTCTGCTAAAATAAATCTATGGATCTCAAGGAAAAAATTATTGAGCTCAGTCAGGAAATTGGGATTTCCAAGATTGGCTTTACGACGGCGGATGATTTCGCTTATCTGGAGAAGTCCCTTCGAGCTTCGGTCGAAGAGGGACGAAATTCTGGCTTTGAGCATAAAAACATCGAGGAGCGGATTCAACCGCGCCTCTCTTTGGCGTCCGCCAAAACCATTATCTCGATTGCGGTTGCCTATCCGCACAAGCTACCTGTTAATCCACCCAAGTCGCATTACAAGCGGGGGAAGTTCACGCCCAACTCTTGGGGACTGGATTACCACCACGTTCTGAAGGAAAAGCTGGACAAGCTGGCGCGTGGCATTGAAGCCTTGACCGCTGACTTTGAGTACAAGGGCATGGTCGATACCGGAGCTCTGGTTGATACGGCAGTGGCTAGACGGGCTGGGATTGGTTTTATCGGCAAAAATGGCTTGGTCATTTCCAAGGAATTTGGGTCCTATATGTTTTTGGGTGAGTTGATTACCAATCTAGAGATTGCACCAGATCAGCCGGTTGATTATGATTGTGGGGACTGTACGCGCTGTTTGGATGCCTGTCCGACCTCTTGCTTGATCGGGGATGGGACCATGAATGCTCGGCGTTGCCTCAGCTTTCAAACCCAGGATAAGGGCATGATGGACCTTGAGTTTCGCAAGAAAATTAAGACCGTCATCTATGGCTGTGACATCTGTCAAATTTGTTGTCCCTATAACAAGGGGATCAACAATCCCTTGGCAACAGAGATTGATCCAGAATTGGCCCATCCGGAGTTGATTCCTTTTTTGGAGCTCTCTAACGGCCAGTTTAAGACAAAGTTTGGGCATATTGCGGGTTCTTGGCGGGGGAAAAATATTCTCCAGCGCAATGCTATCATTGCTCTTGCTAATGCCAATGACCGCTCTGCCATTCCCAAAATCCTTGAAATCATCGACAAAGGGCAAAACGATATCCATGTTGCGACGGCTATCTGGGCTCTGGGCGAACTGGCTAAGCAGCCAAATGAAGCCATGATCCAGATGGTGGCAGATATCGACAGTGAGCACCCTGACATCCAAGCGGAGAGAAGTGCCTTCTTGGCAAAATACGCGCAGGTGTGATATAATAGCGAGATAGAGTAGAATGGAGGACTTATGGATACTGCTGAAATCAGACAAAAAATTGATGACAACCGTGCCAAATTAGCTTCATTCAGGGGGTCTCTTTGACTTAGATCGCCTGGAAGAAGACATCGCCATCTTGGAAAACAAGATGACGGAACCTGACTTTTGGAATGATAACATTGCAGCTCAGAAAACCTCTCAAGAGTTGAACGAGCTTAAAGCGACTTATGAAAACTTCCACAAGATGGATGAATTGCATGAGGAGAGTGAGCTTTACTTGGAGATGTTGGCTGAGGATGACAGTCTGAGAGACGATATAACTGCTCATTTAGCTGAGCTGGATCAGATGCTGACTAGCTACGAAATGACCCTGCTCTTGAGTGAACCCTATGATCACAACAATGCTATCTTGGAAATCCATCCAGGTTCTGGTGGGACAGAAGCCCAGGATTGGGGAGATATGCTCTTTCGCATGTACCAACGGTTTGGTAATGCCAAAGGCTTTGGTGTTGAAGTCATGGACTATCAAGCTGGAGATGAAGCCGGTATCAAGTCGGTGACCTTGAGTTTCACAGGACCAAATGCCTACGGTCTTTTGAAATCTGAGATGGGGGTTCACCGTCTAGTCCGGATTTCACCTTTTGATTCTGCCAAACGCCGTCACACGTCCTTTGCGTCTGTGGAAGTGATGCCAGAATTAGACGATACTATTGAAGTTGAGATTCGCGATGACGAAGTGAAAATGGACACCTTCCGTTCAGGTGGTGCTGGTGGTCAGAACGTCAACAAGGTTTCAACCGGTGTACGCTTAACCCACATCCCGACAGGGATTGTCACGCAGTCTACGGTTGACCGGACCCAGTATGGGAACCGTGATCGGGCTATGAAAATGCTCCAAGCTAAACTTTATCAGTTAGAGCAGGAGAAAAAAGCAGCCGAGGTGGACTCACTCAAAGGAGATAAAAAAGAAATTACATGGGGAAGTCAAATTCGTTCCTATGTTTTTACACCATATACCATGGTTAAAGATCACAGGAATAATTTTGAAGTCGCTCAAGTGGATAAAGTCATGGATGGGGATATCGATGGCTTTATCGATGCCTATCTTAAATGGCGTATCAGCTGATATTCCTTAAACACTTTTCATAACATGTGTTTTTGGAGATACTATCAAGAAAGGAGCTGCTTTAGCAGCTATAGCATACCATGGGAATTATAGAAATGCGTGACGTTGTCAAAAAATATGATAACGGAACTACAGCCCTTAGAGGAGTAAGTGTCAGTATTGAACCAGGAGAGTTTGCCTATATTGTTGGGCCTTCTGGTGCTGGCAAGTCCACTTTTATTCGTAGCCTTTACCGTGAGGTAAAAGTTGATAAAGGTCGTTTAAAAGTGGCAGGTTTTGATCTCTTAAAAATTAAGAAAAAAGAAATTCCTTATTTAAGACGATCTGTCGGTGTAGTCTTTCAAGACTATAAGCTTTTACCGCGTAAGACAGTGTATGAAAACATTGCTTATGCTATGCAAGTAATTGGAGAACGCCCTCATGTGATTAAAAAACGTGTTATGGAAGTTCTTGATCTGGTTGGATTGAAGCACAAAGTGCGTGCCTTTCCTAATGAATTATCAGGTGGTGAGCAACAACGGATTGCCATTGCGCGTGCCATTGCAAATAGTCCAAAAGTTTTGATTGCTGACGAGCCAACTGGGAACTTAGACCCAGAAAACTCTTGGGAGGTTATGAACCTTCTGGAGCGTATCAACTTGCAAGGCACTACGGTTTTAATGGCAACTCATAACAGCCAAATTGTAAATACCCTTCGTCATCGTGTGATCGCCATTGAAAATGGACGAGTTGTTCGAGACGAAGCAGAAGGAGAGTACGGTTATAATGATTAGAAGATTCTTCCGTCATCTCTGGGAGTCGATTTTGAGCCTCAAACGTAACGGATGGATGACAATTGCTGCCATCTCTTCTGTGACGATTACACTCACATTGGTTGGGATTTTTGCGTCTGTTATTTTAAATACGGCCAAAATCGCAACTGATATTGAAAACAATGTACGTATCAATGTTTTCTTGAGGGTTGATTCGACAGATAACCAGGAGACTAAAGTTAATGACATGGGAGAAACTGTTGCAAATGACAGTTACCACATTGTCTATGATCAGATTGCTGAAATGGAAAATATTGAGAGTATTACCTTTTCAAGCAAAGATGATCAATTAGAATTGCTAAAACAAAAAATGGGAGAGATATGGGGTTTGTTAGAGGGGGATGCAAATCCGCTTTACGACACCTATGTGGTTGATACAACTTCTCCAGAATACGTTAAAGATATAGCTGGTCAGATTGAAAAAATCAATGGTGTTGCCAAAGTCGAGTACGGCGGTGTCAATACAGAAAATCTCTTTAAATTAGCTAAAAACGTCCGTATATGGGGGTTGGTAGCAACTGTTCTTCTCTTATTTACAGCTGTCTTCTTGATTTCGAATACTGTTCGTATTACCATCATTTCTCGAAGCCGTGAAATCCAAATTATGCGACTAGTAGGAGCGAAAAATTCTTATATCCGTGGTCCATTCCTTTTGGAAGGTGGTTGGGTAGGACTTCTTGGAGCAATTGTTCCAGCGCTTCTCGTATACTTTGGCTACGATGTCGCCTATAAAGGATTTAACCCAAGCTTGATTCCTCAAAATCTTTCCATGATTGATCCTGTTTATTTTGTCCCAGGGATGATTATTGCCTTATTTATCATAGGGATTATCATTGGTTCATTAGGCTCAGTATTATCCATGAGACGTTACCTGAAAATTTAAGCCAAACAAAAAAACGACATTTGGGTCGTTTTTTTGTTTTTAAAGAGTTTCAAGAAAAGTCTTAATGATAGTAATCAGTTTTTCTTGCTGTTGGAGAGAAGTCAAAGTACTCTGCCCATCACCCTCTTGCTGACCATAGAGACCAAAGCCACTATGATTACCGCCTGGAATGGTCACATATTGCGTATTTTGTGGTAATCGTTCTTTCGCCTGGTCATATGCCCCCCAATCGAGGACTCGGTCGTTTTCAGCAGTGATTGAGAGAACACTGAGCTTAGATTGGCTCAAATCGGTTTTCTGACTAGGGTAGCTAGCTAGGAGAATCAGCCCATCAATTTCGCTATTAGATGAAGTAGCAGTGCTTGCTGCGACACCTCCTAAGGAATGCCCTATTAAATAGACCTTTTGCAAATCCTTTTGCTCGATGATTGAAAGGGCTTGGTTTTGATTGAGAATAGGAAGATTGACAGGACTTTTCAAGAGATAGACAGAAGATCCTTGCTCAGCTAATGACGCTGCTAAATAAGCATAGGCTTCAGTTTCAACAAGTCCTCCACCATAGATAATGAGGGGGGAAGAAGACTCGTGGCCGTGTTGAACTGTTGGTTCAAAATAGTAATAACTGCTTGTCTGCTGTTGAGCAAGTGACACCGCTTGTTGCGAAGATGGATCAGCTTTATAAGTCTTTAATCTAAGCCAACCTCCCGCTAAGAGGATGGGCACAGCAAGTACCAGAAAGGTGATAAGGCGTCTTTTTTGATGTTTGCGTTTTAATGGAACCATGGGTTGAACGTTTTCTCATGTGCTATTGTTGTATTTTGCCCGTGACCAGGATAGACCGTATAATGCTTAGGAAGACTGAAAAGATGCGTGATAATGCCTTCTTTAAGTTGAGAAAGGTTCCCTGTGTAGAGATCAGTACGTCCGATGCTTTCCTTGAAAAGGGCATCTCCAGTGATGACACACTCCTCTTTGTTAAAAATAAAGGAGACCCCACCGATCGAATGACCAGGTGTTGGAACTACAGTAAACTCAAAACCATCAAGCTGATAAGGTTTATGGAGGATAAAGCTTTCAGCAGGTGCTTCAATAATCAGATTTTCCATATCGTCGTGCCGTGGCAAGCCAGAAAGGTTTAGTTCTGGATTCGTCAGCCAATCCATTTCTTCAGCAGCGACATAGACCGTTGGTTGTCCAAAGGTATCATAGATCGCATCAAGACTCAGAATATGGTCATAATGAGTATGGGTCAAAAGAATAGCTGAAACAGGTTTTTGCAATTGGTAGATTTTTTCCTGTATTTTCTCACGATTGCTACCTGGGTCAATAACCATTAAATGACTGTCATTCTCTAAAATGTAAGTATTTTCACCAGCAACTTGGTTAACAATTTTAATGATATTCATACATCATCCTTTCAGTGTTTCGTAACCATCAACAACAAGTGAGAGGGCGCCTGTCTCAGGGTTGATGACCAATCCGTGGACAGGAACATCTTTGGGTAGAAGGGGGTGATTTTGAACCATACTCACATCATGGGAAACAGATTCAAAAACATCCTCAAACCCATTAAGCCAACTATCAAGATTAACGCCTGCATACTGCAACATCTTAAGGTCTTTTTCACTAACCCCACGCTCAATCATGTGTTGGGCGATAGAAGTGGTGTCAACCTGACTCATGCCACAATCCTTATGGCCCATAATAATAATCTCGTCTGCTTTAAGTTCGTAAACAGCTACGATTAAACTTCTCATGACCGAGCCAAATGGATGGCTTATAACTGCCCCAGCATTTTTAATGACTTTGACATCGCCATTAGATAGGTTGAGAGACTTTTGTGATAGTTCCACCAAGCGGGCATCCATACAGGTAACCATGACCACATTTTTTTCAGGAAATTTACTTTCCGTTTGATAGGGCAAGTAGGCCTGATTGGCCACAAATTCTTTATTAAAGGTCAGTATATCAGACAATAACGACATGAAATCCTCCTTTTTTTCAAAAAGAGGAAGCAATAGTGACTTCCTCAATCATCAATCCATTGTTGAGACAGCATTTTAGACAATTCCTACTTAAAATCTTCGAAAATAAAATAGAGTATTACCTAGGGAAGTTGTCTAAACTAACTAGTATTAACATAATGGTTGGCAAAAGCGACGTTTCTTAAAAATCTTCGATTTTAAGGTTTTAAGAAACGAGTGAAGTGTTTAGGCAATTCGCCGATAGCGATTGCCATTCTCGGAATAGGTGCATGGCACAGTTGTATCGAGTTACGACGTTATTATCCAATCTTCGACAATAAGATTGGATAATAACTATTGAGTCGTCTAGTCAAAGCTCCTGTATATTGGCTGAGCAATTACGACGTTACTTCAAAACCTTCGATGATAAGGCTTTGAAGTAACTAGTGAAGTGTTTAGGCAATTCGCCGATAGCGATTGCCGTTCTCGGAATAGGTGCTTTAGCACCATTCCGAGTTAACAATTTAAAACGCCCAATTCCCATCACGGAAGACTGGTTCACGCGTGCCGTCTTCAAGAATACCATCAATGTTCATGTCAGCACAGCCAATCATAAAATCAACATGGGCCGCAGATTGGTTAATGCCTGCTGCTGCGATTTCTTCAGGTGTCATGTCACCACCGCCTTCAATATTGGTTGGGTATGCGGCACCAAGGGCAACGTGGTTCGCTGCGTTCTCATCGTATAGGGTGTTGAAGAAGAGAAGTCCTGAGTTTGAAATAGGAGAGTCATGTGGAACAAGGGCAACTTCCCCTAAGAAGCGAGATCCTTCGTCCATCTCGATCAAGTTTTTCAACACATCATAGCCTTGCTCACATTCGAAATCAACGACAGCACCATCTTTGAAATGAAGTTTGAAACCATCGATAATGTTCCCTTGATAGGAAAGTGGCTTTTTATTGGACACATAGCCATTGACACCTGTTTTTTCAGCTGCGGTAAAGACTTCTTCAGTTGGCATGTTTGGTACGAATGACGTCCCTTTTTCATTGCGCCCGCCAGCAGCTACCCAAAGGTGAGTTTTAGGCAGTTCAATGGTTAAATCAGTACCGTCAGCAGTGTAGTGAAGGGCTTTATAATGTCTATTGTTAAGATGAGTCGCTTTTTCTGTCAAGCGATCGCGGTGCTCTTGCCATTCTTTAACAGGATCTTCAACTTTAATCCGTGTTGCTTCAAGCATGGCATCTAATAGCTTAGCAACAGCAGTATCTTCATCTGTTTCTTCAGGGAAGACCAGCTTAGCCCAGGCTGGAGAAGGATAGGCAGCGATGGTCCAAGCGTTCTTATCTGACATGACGCGGGAGCGGTAGTAAGTCATTTTCTCACCAGCAACCTTGGCTGCTGCAGCCAATTTTTCAGAGTCAATTCCGGCTAAAAGATCTGGGGCAGATGAGTTGATTCGAATCAGAACCACATTGTCATCTAGGTAGAAGTTCATCTCATCGATGATGTGTTGTGGCAGTTCAGAGTAATATTCTGTTGTTTGGTACTCTGCGTGAAGGCGTGTCATCGCATCATCGGTTAGTTTAACATGAACATCAGAGGCACCGAGTTTGTAGGCTTCTTCAACGACTAAGCGTGTCAGAGGGAGTGAATCTGTGCTACAGTTAATCCATACCCGTTGACCAGGTTGGACATTAGCACCTACCTGAGTAATAACTTGAGCATATTTGCGTAATCGCGCATCTAGTTGTGACATAAATTCTCCTTTTTGGGTAAAACCCGATTCAAATAATATAGTTACTATTTTAGCATAAAGATTAGCGATTTTCAGAATGAAACGATTCTTTTAACTTTGGGGTTAAGAAATAGATTCTAAGACTTGAATAAGAGCATTAACTGCTGGAGAGTGTTGCTGGTATTTTTTTGTGACTAAATAAAGATCTGTTGTAATGGCGGGCGAAAAGGGTTTGAAAACAAGGTTTGAATTTGTTAAGTCTAGCATATTTTCTAACCCCATTAAGAGGCCTATGCCTGTTTTAGCTAAAAAAACAGCATTATAAATCAGGTTATAGGTGGCCACAATCTTTAACTGACTTCCTAAAGGGCCGAAGTATTCAATGCGATGAGGGTCTTTCATAAATTGTTGGGAGGTGATGAGAGGAAGATCTCTCAGTAGTTCAGGACGAACGGCCTCTTCATCCGCCAGAGGATGATCCTTGGGCACAAAAAGACCAAAAGGGTGGGTAAATGGAAGTTTGTGATAGTTTAGCTCTGTTAGCATAGGAGGGTTGAGTAAGAGCCCTACATCGACTACACCAGTTTTGATACGCTGGAGAATCTGATCAGCATCTCCACTGTGAATATGGATATGCAGTTGAGAGTGCTCCTTTTGCAGGGTGGCTAGTTGTTGAGCTATGCTTTCCATTGAAGGCACTTCAGCGGCGCCAATAAAGAGGTCGCCTGCAAGGATATTATCGGCCTGTTTAAGGGTTATTTCTGTTTGCTCCACCAGCTGAAGAATTTCTTGGGCTTTTTCCTTAAAAAATTGTCCCTCTTCAGTCAGGGTTACCTGACGCTTGCCACGGATAAAGAGCTGTTTACCTAGCTGCACTTCCAGATCCTGCATCTGCTTTGATAAGGTAGATTGACTGATAAACAGCTGATCAGCAGCGCGTGTAAAATTACCAGCCCTTTCAATGGCTAAAAAATAGTGAAATAAACGGGTTTCAATCATTGTCTGTACCTCGTCGTTTTTTTCATTTTACTATAACTAAAAACGATTGTAAATTAAAATTAATAACTGTTGGAGATTTATCATTAAATCGCGTACAATAAAGTCAAACCATCTAAGGAGAAAACGATGTTTAAGAATCCCTATCCTGTTGACACTGTTATCCGTAAAGAACAAACCGTATTTAAAGCTATACATGAACAAGTTGCCCACAATCGCCCATATCAGAAAATCCTGCAAACGCCTACAGCCAGTACTGATGAGGTTGAGGCTGCCTTTAAAGCACTGACGGGACAAAATCTGGATGATTCGGTGTCCATAAGTTTACCTTTTTACACTGATTTTGGATCTCATATTAGTCTAGGAAAAAATGTTTTTATCAATACTGGTGTCATGTTTGTTGATTTAGGAGGGATCACGATTGAGGATGATGTGCTGATAGCTCCTTTTGTTAAAATCACAACTGTTAATCACCCGACAGATCCAAAAGATCGTCGAGGTGTTATCCTAAAGCCTGTTCACATTAAGAAAAATGCCTGGATTGGAGCAGGGGCCACCATTTTACCAGGCATAACAATTGGTGAGAATGCTATCGTCAGTGCTGGTGCTGTCGTTACCAAAGACGTTCCAGAAAACACCATTGTAGCAGGTATCCCAGCTAGGGTCATCAAATCCATTTGAGCTTATGCATCATACGACTATTTAAAATAACCAATAGTTTATGAGACCAACACATAAAAAGAAACTTGGATCAATCTTTGTTCCAAGTTTCTTTTTGATGCCATTTTATTCATAGGACTTGAACGGTTGGTCCTTTTTGGGATAGCGATCTGGTGTGATGCTTAATCCCATTTTATCCTTTTCATGCAAGAGCTCTTTTAAGAGTGAAACGGTTACTAGAATAAGGACGAATGAGAAGGGCAAAGCGACTGTTATCAGCACATTTTGCAGGGCTGTCAAACCTCCCGAGAGAAGGAGTGTAATGGCAATGACAGCTAGGCTAACCCCCCATATAATTTTAATACGGTTTGATGGGTTGAGTTTACCATCTTCAGAAAGCATGGCTAAGACATAAGTTGCCGAGTCTGCTGATGTAATAAAGAAACTGAAAATCAGGAAGATAGCAACGATAGATAAGAGAATACCGAGTGGGTAATGTTCAAAGGCAGCAAACAATAACTCTTCTGTATAAAATCCAGTTAAATCAATCCCGATGGTTTGCAGGTGAGTAGATAGGGTTCCAAAGGCAGAAAACCAGACAAAGCTGAGAGTACTTGGAACGAGAAGGACAACAGAAAGAAACTCACGGATGGTACGTCCTTTTGAAATGCGGGCGATAAAGACACCGACAAATGGTGACCAAGAAATCCACCAAGCCCAATAAAAAATTGTCCAAGTATTGATCCACTCTCGTTTTGAACCATCAAAAGCAGCAGCTCTAAAACTCATTTGGAAGAAATTTTGCAGATAAAGTCCAATACTATCTGTCAAGGTATTAAATATTTGAACAGTTGGTCCTAGAATAATAGCCAAAGCTAGAAGTGCAAGTGCCAGGATTAAATTTAAATTAGATAAAATTTTAACCCCTTTTCCCAAGCCGGATAAAGCAGAAACAATAAATAAAGCTGTTGTAATAAGAATAATAACAATTTGAACAACACTATTATTAGGTATGCCGAAGACCTGAGAAAGTCCCCCGTTGATTTGAGCAGCGCCAAATCCCAAGGTTGTGGCAACACCGATCACCGTTGCGATAATCGTTATTGTATCTATGAGGGTCGCAATCCAGCCTTCTGCCTTTTCCCCCAGAATCGGTTTTAAACTGACAGAGAGCAAGTATTTTTCTTGTTTCCGAAAACCAAAATAAGCCAAAGTGAGTGCCACTAAGGCATAGACAGCCCAAGCATGAAACCCCCAGTGGAAAAAGGTGAATCGAAAAGCATCTGCTAATGCCTGAGAAGAGACAAGTGGTGCACTAGGTGTGGAAATGGCGTAATGGCTTAGGGGCTCAGCTGCACCATAGAAGACGAGACCTATTCCCATTCCAGCAGAAAACATCATAGCAATCCAAGAGAGCGTACTGTGTTCCGGTTTAGAGTTTGGATGTCCTAGCCTTATTTGTCCTATAGGACTTGCGATTAAGAAAACACAGAAAATGAGGATACCAGTAACAAGCAAAAGATAAAGCCATCCAAAATTGTCAGTAATGCTTTGCCGTAATTGTCCGCTATAAACCTGGAATGATTTGGGGACAGCTAGGCCTAAAATGACCAAAATAAGTGTAATTGCCGCAGAAAAGCGGAAAACTTTTGTAATTTTTTTTGACATGACATTTCCTTTCTGCCTTCTATTATAACATAATTTAAAGACCTTCCTGAAAAAACAGAAAGGCGTAAATAAAGTCTTATTTGATATTCCTTGCAATAAACCGTTTCAAACCCATTTGCTGAACGATTGCTATAGCAATAGCTATGGTAAAAGCAGTGATAAAACTACTTTGAATATGGTCAATAGCTAAATGATCGGAGCCTGTTATAAAGAAATAAACAGCTCGATAAAAACTTAGACCGGGAATAAGTGGGAACATACTAGTTGCCAGGAAAATCGTAGCCGGTGCTCGTCTTTTCCTAGCCAGTATTCGAGATAAAAAGGCCACGATCAGTGCGGGAACAAAAACCGCTAGAGCCTCCATTTGAAAATAGTGCCAGAGGAGTCTATAAATACCCCAGGTTAGGCCTCCTAAAATGCCTAAATCAACAAAGTGCCTTTTTGGTGTTTGATAAAGAATAGAAAAGGCAACAGTACCAATTCCTGCAGCAATGATCTGGATAATCAGTTGTGGCCATGTTAATTGGTCAATAACAAAACTACTAGTCATTTGCTCAGCAAAAGGTAAAACAGCGATACTGACAGCGACCCCTGCAGAAATCGAACTACAGGTTAGAAGAGCAGACATGGTTAACGACAAGCCTGTAAAGTAATTATTTTGTGAAAATTCGCGTATGGCATTGACAAAGAAGGCTCCTGGAATCATGACCATTAAAGCTCCTAAGATGATTAAACTGCGGTGTTGACCTAACCCCCAAAAATAAAGAATGTTGGCAATCAATGCAACTGCAGTAGCACCAAAAATATTGAGTATAAAGCGTGTTTGAATATATGGGCTAATAACTTGAAAAAGCCAACCGAGTAGAGCTCCTGTTATCGCTGATGCCAGAGAATCTGTGGCTGTACTGCCCAAGGCTAGGGAAAATCCACCAGCCCCAAAAAAATAACCCAAGATAACTTGCCAATCGTTATGGAAACGAGAATTTTCAATATCTTTAAGGTCCTGATAAAGCTCTGTCAGATCATGGTTATCGTTTTGAGAAAGTTTACGTGAGAAGGTATTAACAGCTTCAAGTCGCCCAAGATTAATATTAGTTTCTGGAACAGTTGATGTCCGAGATTCGGAAAGACCTTTAGCATTCAAAGCAGAAACAATAATTGCACGGTTAACCACATAGCTGTCAAACTGTTCTAATCCGAGGGCATTGGCAATTCGTAGCATTGTTTCCTCGACACGGTATATCTCTGCGCCACTTTCTAAAAGAATTTTGCCCGCTAGTAGGACCAAATCCATTTCAGAGTATTTCGTTATTTTTTTCATTAAAAAGAAACCTTTCTGTCATCATCTATTATAAAAGGTATTGTTACGTTTGACAATTGTTTTTTCCAGTTTCTTTTTAATTTTGAAATCTCTTTAAAAAATTCTTCCTGCCTTTTAACTTTACAAATGAATAAAAATATCATAGAATTGTATAAATAAACAACTACATTTGGAAAGGAACCCTATGCAACTGCCTGTTTTTGGTGTTGAAGAATGGTTAAATCAGCATGAAAAGTCGGCCATATATGACATTGCTGGCGTTTCGATTGCTTCCCTGACCATAGAAGAAATCATTGCTCTGGGACCGTTATCACGAGAAAACTTCTTTGACCAGTTGGTTAGGAAAAAGATGGATTACGGCTGGATTGAAGGCTCTCCAGAATTTAAGGAGGTTGTTAGCCAATTATACAAGCAGCAGTCCCCTCACAACATCCTCCAGACCAATGGTGCGACGGGTGCTAATTTTCTTGTTCTTTATGCTCTGCTAGAAGCAGGGGACCATGTCATTTCTCTCTATCCTAGTTATCAGCAACTCTACGATATTCCTAAATCTTTAGGATGTGATGTGGAGTTTTGGGTTGCCCGGGAGGAGAACGATTGGTTGCCAGATCTTGAAGAATTAAAAGGGATGATCCGGCCTAACACGAAGATGATCTGCATCAACAATGCCAACAATCCAACTGGAGCTGTCATGGATAAAGCATTTCTCACAGAGCTAGTTGCGGTCGCTCGTTCGGTAGGAGCATATATTCTATCTGATGAGGTTTACCATCCCCTTACCGATGAAATAGAGTATGAAGCCATCTGTGATCTCTATGAGAAGGGCATTTCAACAGATAGTCTATCAAAAACCTACTCTATACCGGGAGTTCGAGTCGGATGGGTGGTAGCCAGTCAAGAAATGACTGATATCCTCCGCCATTATCGTGATTACACCTTAATTTGTGCAGGTGTCTTTGATGATTTTACTGCTACCTATGCTTTAAAAAATCGTGCTGCTTTACTGGAGCGGAATCGTCAACTGCTCAGCAATAATCTGGCTATTTTAAAACATTGGGTCGAGAGTGAACCGAAAGCAGCTTTATCAGGTCCAGCCTTTGTGTCAACTAGTTTTGTTCGTTTGGATGTTCCAATGCCGATAGAGGAATTTTGCTGTCAATTACTGGAAGAAACAGGCGTTCTAGTTGTTCCTGGAAATCGCTTTGGATATGAAGGCTACATACGTATCGGCTACTGTTGTCAGGAAGATGTCCTCAAAGAGGGATTGAGCAGGCTTTCAGACTTTATTGCAAAACACTAGAGAGCATAAGGGGAAACGAAACCCTTTATTCGCTCAATATAATCAAAATAATCAAAAGAAAATATAAAAAAGGAGAAACCAAAATGTTTCTAAAAAAAATAAGTTTAATGAGCCTCAGTTTGCTTGCTGTTTTCGGTTTAGCCGCTTGTTCTGGCAGTTCTAATAACAACGAGGATACCTCCTTATCAGATATTAAGGATTCAGGGAAGTTGGTTGTTGCAGTAAGTCCTGATTACCCACCCTTTGAGTTTCAAAGCCTTATTGATGGTAAGAATGAAGTCGTTGGTGCTGACATTGATTTAGCTCAGAAGATTGCAGACAAATTGGGCGTGACTTTAGAGATTTCAACCATGAGTTTTGATAACGTTCTTTCAAGCGTTCAATCAGGTAAAGCTGATTTGGCCATTTCAGGTCTTTCTTATACGGAAGAGAGAGCCAAGACCTTTGATTTTTCCGAGTCCTATTATGAAACTGAAAATGCTATTTTGATTAGAGCTGAAGACCTTGATCAATACACCAGTCTTGAAGACTTCAAGGGCAAGAATATCAACGTCTTGAAAGGATCCATTGAGGAGAGACTAGCTAAGGAACAATTAGCAGACAGTCATATAGTGGCTTTGCCTAATATGGGAACTGCAATTAATGAACTGAAAACTGGTAAAGCTGATGCTGTTGATTTAGAGGGACCTGTTGCCGAGGGATATGTTGCTCAAAACCCAGACTTAGCCATTGCTAAGGTTTCTCTCAAAGTCGAAGATGGAGATGCCAAGGCTGTTGCCATGGCAAAGGGCAGTACCGCCTTGAAACAAGCGGTCGATGAAGTGATTGCAGAGTTAAAAGAATCTGGAGAGTACCAGACCTATCTTGATAAAGCTAATCAATTAACAGTTGTCGAATAATGAGGAAGGCCACTTTTTGGAAAACAAGGAGTGGTCTTTAATCCTTATCAAATTGGTTGTAAAAAACGAAAGGGTTAGAAAGTATAGTGATTAGGGCAAAACGCATGACCTGACTTAAAACAAGATCGACCTATAACAGGATATGCCTTTGAATGAAATAGCCAGCGAAGGAAACAAATTCTCATCGGTTTCCCTTGTCAAAAAGCACTAATTCTGATAGACTATAGTAGTTGCCACTCTTAGTGTAATGGATATCACGCAAGATTCCGGTTCTTGAGATGGGGGTTCGATTCCCTCAGAGTGGATTAATTTGTCCCTCGGCAGTTTAGCCAATAAATCATCAACCACAAAGCCCTCTCTAGAATTATACACCTAATGAGGGCTTGTGGTTGTTTTTCATATGTGATGGGTGATGACCAAGTAATCAACTTAGTCTGATTCTACTTTCTGAGAACATCAGCCATCCTTGAAATACATGTTCTAATAAAAGTAGACATCTCAGAGCCTCATACAGTTATCTGTCTTACACAAAGAAAAAAATTAATTTGGATGAAGTTATCTTTATATAGTGAACGTGAACACGAGAGTTCTTTAAGACCATATTCGTTAAATGATACGACACATACTGATACCCCAAAAAATATTATTAAAATGTCTCAAAAAGATAACACTAGATACCCAATAGTGATTCTTTATAAAAACAGCGAGCTAGACGGCTTTTTTTGCCTACACATAAACACTGGTTCCAAAGAGTACAGTTATTATCAAAGTGATTATGTGCTTATAAGGGGCTTCTCTATCGACGATACCTTGAGAAATCAAGGATACGCCTCTAATGCCCTGCCTGGAATATTTGACTTCATTGATTCCAGTTTAAAACTAGAGATTAACCATATTGTATTGACTGTCAACGAACAAAATTCACTAGCTCAAAAAGCATATAAAAATTTAGGATTTGTGACCGTAAAAAGAGATTTTGAAGGAAAAAAAGGGAAACTAAAGATTATGGTAAAAAGCAGAAATCAGTCACGATAGGAGATAGTGTTTCAGCTGAGTTTATCAAAAAAGATGATACGGTCAATACTTTTCCCTGAGGTCATCTGTAGCGGACAAAGAAAATACTCATTTAAAACCTGTTTCATACTCATTATCCTCTCACAAAATGAAATGGAACTAACTTTTTGAGGCTGTCCCACTCCCTTAGCTAAATTTCAAGTAGAAGTTAGCCATTTTTAAGAAACTGTGCAGGAGACAAATAGTTCAGTATTTTCTTAGGATAATGATTGATCCAATTTTCGATGAAAGCGACCTGTTTCTGGGTCGTTTTCTTAGTTCCTTTAGGCAACCATCGTCTAATGAGCCGATTATGGTTCTCATTGGTCCCTCT